>JAQBTQ010000006.1 GCA_027624855.1 Bacteroidota bacterium | reverse complement strand
AACAGTCGTTGCGACGAGCATGACGGTTTGGGTGGCTACTTCGTCTAATTATGCAGATTTGTCTGATGAAACTGTGGTCACTGATTCGAATGAAGACGTAATCTATGTCGAGCAGCATGGACAAAGTGAAGATGTTCCTTCTGGTAAGTTCCAGTATGACGCAACACAGCAAGGCCTGCTCAAAGGTCAGCCATTAGCACTTGGTGACTATGGTACTTCGGTGTCATTGAATTCGGATGGAATTTCGTCATTTGAAAAAATGGGTCCAACCAATTCCATCGTGTTGAGTCTTTCAAATGAGGCCAGTAATGGAAACGATGGAGAGGCGAACCTTGGTTCTCCTGAAAATGGGCAACGAAAGCTCGAACATTCAGCAAATGAGGACGGTGCTTCATCGTCAAATGCGGCCGCAACAAAGATTCAAGGCAATCGTCGAGAAAATCACAAAGCCTCTTCAATCAATTCTGAAACATCAGATGGCAACAAGCTGGAAAGAGCGGAGACCAAGAAGTCAGAACCTGATGTGTCGAGCAATTTGTCCACTGCAGTGAGTATAAACGCATCGGTGCAAGAAGCTTGTGCCGGAACAGAAGTGTCTTTCATTCTGGACGGAGCCGACGAAAACACCTCGGTCCTCTGGAACTTCGGCGATGGCGGTTTCTCTCAAGAAACAGCTCCGAGTTATGTATATGAAAAGCCGGGTACATTTGACATCACGGTCTCTGTGAGAATTCGTGGTGAAGGAACGATTCGCACCAGGACCGTGGAAAACATGATAGTGGTGAGACCGAAGCCAGCAGCCGATATGCGCTGGGAATTGATCAAAAGCGACGCGAAAAGAGCAAGCATCAAACTCATTGATGAGACCCAAAATGCAAGCAGCAGCGTTTGGATGGTAGAGCAAAGAAACACCAATGCGTCTGAGGTAAAATTGGATATCCCCGGAGAATATCCCGTGAATTTGGTGGCGAGCAATGCATTTGGCTGCCAAGACATAGCGAGCGAATTCGTTGTTTTAGGGTCGAGAAAGGAGGCGATAGCCCCTGCACTTTTCTCACCTAATGGAGATGGACGCTATGATACGTTTATCCCATTCATTGTCATGGACTTTGAAGGGTCATGGGAATTGACCATTTGGGATGAGGGAGAAAAGATATTTAGCTCCAAAAGCTCTATGGATCCTTGGGATGGATCCTTT
The DNA here is from genome assembly GCA_027624855.1 of Bacteroidota bacterium. Classification (GTDB taxonomy): domain Bacteria; phylum Bacteroidota; class Bacteroidia; order Flavobacteriales_D; family Sanyastnellaceae; genus UA16. The sequence goes on along the minus strand of JAQBTQ010000006.1, from coordinate 114,457 downwards.
ACAAATGGAAGTAGGGCAAAAGTTGGCAAAAAGTATACCTGGAAGCTTGAGACGCGCGGATTAAATGGAGATGTGGAATACTTTATTGATGAGGTTTTGATTGACGGTTAGGAACTGTCTAATCCCTCCATCTTAAATCATGTGTCCAATTATGACGAGGCAATGGTTCATTATCTTTGTATGATGCAACCAAAGTTGCTCAAATGGGTTATTAACTTGACCGTGCTGTACTTCCACCGAAACTGATAATTCAGATGAAAATCTCCGATTACTTATCATCACTTCAACGCCTGATGAAGTTTGATCAATCAATCTTAATCATCCTGATGTGCCTCGCTTTCTTTGGAGACGTGAGGGCTCAGGAAGATATCCAAATCAGCGCGGGAGGAACGGTTGTGATTTGTGATGGGTTCTTTTTCGATGATGGTTTGTTAGGTGAAGTGGATGGAGGACCTTATACCAACCAAGATTACACCATTACTATCTGTCCTGAAACAGATGGCGATGCGATTCAAGTGGTCTTTTTAGCGTTTGATTTGCAAACCAACGCAAACCCGAACAACAACGATGTTCTTTACGTTTACGACGGAGACAACACGGGTGCCGAGATGGTGGGGGCAGGAACAAATAATAGCCTGCAGGGTGTGTCCTTTACGGCTTCTACATTCAACCCGACAGGATGTCTTACGTTTCAATTCTTCTCTAACAACGGTGCAACAGCGGGAGCTGCTGGTTGGGTTGGCGACATCAGTTGTGTTACGCCATGTACCTATCCAGAATCTGGATATGAAATGACCGACCCAGATCCTTTTGAGGAGGGCCAACCCAGTGTAGGTGTTTGTCCAAATCAGGAAGTTTCATTTGATGGTTCAAGTTCACTTGGAGATGGAGTGGATTTGGAATACTGGATTTGGAATTGGGGTGATGGAACAGTGGATTCAACCTCTACTCCGCTTACATCTCATTCATACGAAGAGCCGGGGGAGTATTTGGTTTCACTGGTGGTTTCTGATGAAAACAGTTGTACAAGTGTGAACCTTGAGGTTTACCAGGTGCTTGTGAGTACCATTCCCATCTTCAATGCTGATTTTTCTTCCCCTTTATGCACCGGATCTCCGGGCTTCTTAGACGGAAACCCCGTTCAAAGCATTACCTGGACAGCGTTGCCTCCATTGGCAGTATCAGAGGAGCTTCCCATGCCTGATGCAACAGGTGCTTGGTTCGAATCTGAGTTGTATATCGACTTTTTCGACGATGGTCAGGTTTTAGAAGATTGCGATGATTTATTGGGAATTAACGCGTTGATGGAACACTCCTTCGTTGGTGACTTGACCATTCAAGTGGAATGCCCAGATGGCACGCAGGTCGTGATCATGGAAAACAACAATTCTGGCGCTGATGATTGCAGTGGAGGCACAGACTTGAATGGATATTATTTGGGAGAGCCTGATGACTTTGACGGCACCACCCCAAATCCCGGAGTAGGCTATTGGTACACCTTCACAGAGAATGGTGAATACCTGTTAGATGATGCAGATAATCCCAATGTGACTGGAAATACCATACCCGCAGGCGAGTATGGATTGTGCGGAGACATCTGTGACTTTGAGGGCTGTCCACTTAATGGTATATGGACCTTCCAAGTCATTGATCAGTGGGGAGCAGATAATGGATTTTTGTTCGAGTGGGGGATTGATTTCAATCCAGCGATCGTTCCGGGCGTTACAACTTTTACCCCGACCATTGGCGCGGATATGGATTCGAGCTATTGGCAAGTTTCTTCTTCGACCTACGGGGTGGAGTCAATTGATCCAGAGGCAGATTATGTCGATTTGATGTTTGATGAGCCGGGGGAATATGAATTTGTTTATACGGTGACGAATAATTTCAGCTGTACTTGGGATACTACGGTGGTCGTTGAGGTCATTCCAGGTCTGGGCAATTCAGTCACCGCCGGAGCGGATTTAATCTTTTGCCAAGATCCCGTGCAATTGCAAGGAGCGTTTGTCGGAGGAGAGGTGTCTGCTTGTTCAGATGTCGAGGGAACGATTTCACATTGCTACGGTCCCAATGCTTATGACGTCTTCACGTATTGCCCAGATAATCCAGGAGATGGCACGATGATGACCATTGACTTTGGCAGCGGCATGATCGAACCATTTTGGGATCAACTGATTATTTATGATGGCGATTCAGACTCAGCTCCTGTTTTAGCAAACTTGGATGGAGATCTCACAGGGCTTACCTACACCGCTACCAATGCTGATGGATGCTTAACGGTGGTATTTACATCAGACGGCTGGGGTTCTTGTCAAGGAGGAAATTATGAGGAAGTGACCTATTGCGTTTCTTGCGGAGGTCAGGTTGAATGCGGGTATCAATGGACTTGGGATCCGCCGACTTACTTGGATGATCCTACCATTCCGAACCCCACGGTGTTAGATTTTGACGGCATGCCCATTGAATACACGTTGCTTGTAGAGCCCATCGGAATGCCTTACTGCGGAACAGAAGACGTAGTCTCCGTTTTGCCAGGATTTGAATACTCCGTTGATTTTGGAGAGCCGTCGTGTCTTTTGACTGATGGTTTCGTTTCCGTGAACATCAATGAGCCACCTTCGGAAGGACCATGGACGCTCACGCTGTCAGAGGGAGGAACTTTGGTTGAAACCATTTCTTCCAATGGTGGATTGGATGTGTTTGATGATTTAGAATCGGGTACTTATGAATTGGAATTGTCTGACCCAGCAGGTTGCTTCTATTACATGGATATCCTTTTGACGCCGCCGCAGCCAATGGATTTTGACATCGAGCCCATCCCGCAGATTTGCATCAATGGTTATGCTGTATTGGAAGTGAGCTCAACAATGGATCCTTCAGGAAGCTGGACTTATACATGGGACAATGGATTGGGCACAGGTGATTCCCAAGTGGTAAATCCCGTTGTAGATACAGACTATACTGTTTTTGCGACAGATGATAATGGCTGTATGTCAGCTGCCCAAACCGTAACGGTCCAAGTGTATGATTCCTTGCAGGTCGATCTTAATGCTCCTGAGTTGATTTGTGGAGGAGCCTTTGCCGAACTAGAGGCTGTGAGCTTCAATGGGGGTAGTGGCTCAGGATACAATTTTAATTGGACGTGGGAGAACATGCCAGTGGGTGCTGGCGATTCTTACTGGGTGGATTATCCAGCAGGAACAGGAACGTATTGTGTTACACTGACTGATGATTGTGAATCTCCGGCATACACCATCTGTGAAGAAGTCGTCATAGAAACACCCATACCGGCGGACTTCTCAGTGGATACTACAAGGGCTTGCGTTCCTGGTGTCTTTCAATTCGAAAGTGAGGTTGATCCGGAATTGATTTCACAAACGGAGTGGTTTTTCGGTGACGGAGAGCTCAGTTATGAAGCGAGCCCAGTCCATGATTACCTCAGTCCAGGTGGTTATGACATCACGTTCAATATTACCTCTTTGATTGGCTGTCATTACACCAATTTCCAGCCCAGCATGATTCAGGTGTATTCGCGGCCATATGTTGGATTCTATGCTTCTCCGCAGCCAACAAGGGCCCCAGACACACACATTGACTTTGAATCAGTGAATAGCTCAAATGTGGTGGATTGGTATTGGGTGTTTGATAATGTTCAAGTGCTTGGAGAATCCAACCTGCCTGATCCAGATTTTGATTTTCCGATTGATACAGGAGGAGAATACCCTGTGACTTTGGTGGTAACAGACGAAAATGGATGTACTTCTCAAATCACTAGATTGATTGAGATTCAGGACATGTTCTCGTTGTACATTCCAACAGCCTTCACACCAAACAATGATGGGGTGAATGATGCATTTTTCATTCAAGGCTCCGATATCGACCCTGAACGCTTTGAACTGCAAATCGTAAATCGCTGGGGCAACCTCGTTTTTGAAACGAAAGACATGAATGAAGTGTGGTATGGGCCAGCAGTTGCTGAATCAGATCATTTTGCTCAGGATGGAGTCTATTTTTACTACGCTGTAGTTTACAGCTTGAGCAACCCTGCCGAACGAAAGGAAGTGACCGGCTCGGTTATGATCACACGCTAAGCGATAAAAATTGTGCTCAATAAAAAAGCCCCGCTCGTTACGGGGCTTTTTTATTCGGTTATAACTGAATCAATTTTCCCATCCCAAAAGTTCGTCCATCGTTCCCGTTGCAACGCTATGGTACGAAGGGCGAGCTTGAGTGTAGATGTTCATCGCCATATCAGATTGGTTGGTCTCTTTCATGGCTTTATACAAAGGCGTTAAGAACTTTCTTCTTCCGATGCTGACCAAGAATTGCTCGAGTCTTGAATAAGCGGGTTCATAATGACTGCGAATGCTTTGTTCCAGCCATGCAAATAAGACCTCATTGTTTCCAGTTTGGGAAATCTTCCAGTTTTCATCCAATTCTTTCATTCGATCTGCAGATGTGTCGTCATTTAAGTTGGATAGAAAACGATAGCGTTCTTGATATACCCAGTCGTTCCAGGGGAGCGATTCTGTGGGCATCGTTCCCGCTTGCCAAGCGCTCAAAACGCTATCGACTCGCTCAATTCGCTGTGATCCAACGGTTGGGCAATTGGGTGGAAGCCCGGCCCCAAAAATCCAAGCGTCCATGTTGACTTGATTCAGGAGGGACTCATTGGTGAGTAAATTCTCCTTGAGGTAAGCGATGAACTGATCTGTATCCATCACCGAGAACGAATGGGTTTCGAAATAAGCTTTCAAAAAGGCGTCGAATGCATCACGACCTACGGTCTCTTCTAACAGTCGCAAGAAGAAATACCCTTTATCGTAAGCAATAGCCGTCATGCCATCATCTGGATCGCGGTTTTGCAAATGAAGTTTTAGGTGGGTGTCGTCGGGATTGACGTCCATGATTTGATCAACTTCATCCACAAGCCCTTGATAGCTCAAAGTGGCAAGCATTTCAGAAATTTCTTTGCCATACACAGCTTCCATGATGCGTTGTTCGAAATAAACCGTGAATCCTTCATTTAACCAGAAATCGTCCCACGTTGCATTTGTGACCAGGTTTCCACTCCAACTGTGCGCTAACTCATGCGCAACCAATGAAACCAAGCTCCGATCGCCGGCAATGATGGTCGGGGTGGCAAATGTGAGGCGCGGATTTTCCATTCCCCCAAATGGAAAAGCAGCAGGTAAAACCAATAGATCGTAGCGTTCCCAAGCATATTTCCCATACAACCCCTCAGCGGCAACCAACAAGTCTTCCATTTCTGAAAATTCATATTCTGCAGCTTCAATCAACTCAGGTACAGCGTAAACACCGGTGTGTTCTCCAATTGGACGAAATTCGACATTGCCTACGGCCAAGGCGAGCAAATACGACGGGATGGGTTGGTCCATCACGAAATCATAATGACCATCGCTCGTTTGTTCTGTTGGATTGACTGCACTCATCAATGCCATGGTTCCTACAGGAACATCCAAATGGGCTTCATAAGTGAAGCGGACTCCGGGAGAATCCTGGCAAGGCACCCAAGTTCGAGCCAATATGGCCTGACTTTGTGTGAATAAGAAAGGGTTTTCTCCCTCGACCCATAAAAGCGCACCAGCTTCAGGAGAGCTTTCATAGGATACGCTTATTTGCTTGCTAGATGCTTTGATGGGAATGCTGAGTGGTTGTCCGATGAAGGGTGCAACGGGACCGAGTTCCCAGTTTACCGCCTCGCCATCCACGAACACCTCAAGAATATTCAAATCAACGCAATCGAGGATGATTCGCTCTGCATTATCGGAAGATTCAATATCATAAGTTGCCGTTGCCGAAATGACCCGGGTGGAGAAATCGACCGAAGCATTCCAGTTCAAATGCTTCACGACCGATTCTTCAGGTCGGCTGTAACTGTGGTGATCCGTTGCTCTTTTCATTTCTAATATGGTAGAGGATTTGTTGGATTGAACTTCATTTTGACCGCACTGCGTGAAAGCTAGATATACCAAGGTCAAAAATGAAAGAAGTTTAAGAGGTGAAATTTTCATGAAATGAATTCAGGTTTGAGGTTCATTGATGGATCGCGAGCGCAATGCAGCAGAAAGTAATCGGTGTATTAAGACCAATGCGAGTCCTCCAAATGAGGTTTTGATGAGCAATGCGGGCATAAATGCTTTAACAGACTCCAGCATGGTCTCCTCGACTGGCACGATGGTGCGGTACCAAAAAAGGCCCAGAACGAGGATGATGAATTGACCGGCAAACAGAAACATTGTTCCAAATAGGACTGATTTAGGGCCTTGGAATTGCTCATTCGCAAATCCGCTCAAAAGGGCTGCTATGGGGAACGACATTAAAAACCCGCCAGTGCTGCCCGAAAAATAATGCCATCCAGCGGCCCCATCCGAAAAAACAGGAGCCCCAAGCCCTCCGGCAACAAGGTATCCAATGACGGCGATTACCCCAATTTTCCATCCGACGATGATCGGAATAAACACCACAAGCAACGATTGAAGGGTAATGGGAACGTCTCCGCTTTGGATGACCACCGGGCTCAGAGCCATTAAAGTTCCCAAAGCAATCAACCCAATTAAAGTCTGAATCCAAATGCTTTGATTGCGTATAAGATCCGTGAGCATGGATTAGTTGCGTTTGAAGATTCGCCGGGCTTGGCCATTCAATTCCACCAGGTTGTTTTCCCGATTGACATCTGCAGTCTGTCGATCCGCGTCCAATTCGACTGCGGCTATGCCGGACAAGGTCGGGATTTCAAAAGTATACGTCGGATGCGTCCATGGCCAATCGGGAAGCAGCACCTCGTCCTTCTTGAGCGGACGATGGCCTCGCATCATTACCAATGGAGCCAGATAACTGGCCTTGCTACCATCTTGGTAGGTGATGGTAATGTTTTGAGGCATCGGCATGGCGCCAATTCTTGAGCAAGAAATCGTCGTCATCTCTTTGCCTTCGATGACTTGGTCAATCGCATAATCGATGGTATGCGTCGTATTGATGAAATACTGAAAATACCAATCAAGGTCAAATCCACAGGATTGTTCCATGGCCCTTTTCAATTCTTGTGGTCCGGGGTGCTTAAACTTCCAATCCTCAAAATACTTTTTCAACCCCGTATCCCTCGATTCCTCGCCCATAATCGCGGCGAGTTGTGCGACCAACACCTCTCCCTTGGAGTAAGCTGCTACGCCATAAGCACGGTTGGTTTGGTAATGATCCGCATGCGTGATGAGTGGCTCTTCCTTGCCGCTCAGTGCTTGACTGATGTATCCTGAATAGGCTCCACGATGCGGAAAACCATCGCTTCCGGGTCCGGCAAATAGGTGATTCATACAAAGCTCTGTTGCATAGCTAGTCATTCCTTCATCCATGAATTCATAGAGGCTTTCATTGGTCGCTAGCACCGCTTGAAACCAAGAGTGTGCCATTTCATGAACGGTTACACCTACCAAACTTTGTAAGCTACGATTCCCAGTAATTAGGGTCGCCATAGGATATTCCATTCCACCATCTCCACCTTGAATGACCGAGTATTGAGGATAGGGGTAAGGACCAATTAATTCATTTAAGAAGTCCATTGCTTTGGCCGTGTATGCTGGAAGTTGCTCCCAGTTTTCTGCATATTCCTCGTCCAAAGGTTGGTGATAAAAATGCAACATGACTTGTCCCGCTTGAAGGGTGTCGTGAACATAATCTGGATCGGAGGCCCATGCAAAATCAATGACGTTCTCTGCAACAAACCGCCAAGTGCCGGAAGTAAGTGCCTGTTCTTCATCCCCTTGCAAAACTCCTGTCGCTCCGACAGGGCAGCCAGCTGGGAGATGAATGGTGACATCGTAGTCACCCCAAATTCCATGAAACTCCCTTCCAACGTAAGGCTCCGTATGCCACCCGTCATGATCGTATTCGCAAAGCTTTGGGTACCACTGGGTCATGGAGTATTCAATGCCTTCCCGATTCATCCATCCGCTTCGGCGAATTTGGCGCGGAACCTGTGCATCCCATTCCATTTCAAAAGTGCACTTTTTTCCAGACCCGATGGGATCATTCAGGGCGACATCTAAGATGGTGCCGTCATGGGTGAATTGCACTGGTTTTCCATTAACGGTCAATGATTTTACTCGTTGCCAACCCCATTCTTCTTCGGGCAATTCAAATATTCGCGATCCCACGCGTCTGTCAGGATCTTCAATGGTTCGAGAACGCACATCCATCATACTGCCTGGCTGGAAGGCATTGAAAAAGAGATGGAAAAACGCGCGATCCAAATCATCCGGACTGTTGTTTTGCAAAACAACTTTCATCGCGCCAGTATATTGATGCTGCGTGGTGTCAAGGGTTATTTCCATTGAATATTCAACGGCTTGCTGCCATCCTGGATATTGCGCAGAGGCCATTGGACAGAAAAGGGCGAGAGCGAGCCATAGAAAAATGCGGTTCAAGGTCATATCAAGGTTTTTTTGGTTTGCGCCTCTTGTGCGCATTCTTGCAGAAAATTACAGCACGAATTTAAGCCTGTTGCGCCGATTGAAGGAAGCTTACGGATTGCATTCAGATTCCGATGAGATTCTGTAAATCATGAATCGTTCTGAAGCGTTGTGTGGATTCAGGTAGGAGAGGAAGCGATCCCATTTGCTCGGAGGAGCTTGACCGATGTATTCCATGCTCGGGTACACCTCTTGATACTGTGCAACTCCTTCACCCAAATGCTCATCGCCAGAAAAAACGATGTAATTCGGAAAGGTGTATTTCGGGCTATTGCACATGACCTGTCGATGATTCAAAACATCGGTAGAAAGGTCACTCGTCCAGTACTTGGACCAAGAACCACTGTAAAACTGGGGAGGCATGCCACCAGATCCGGTGTGCACCATCAAAAAGTTTTCTAGATCTCCTTGCTCAAACAAGACGTTCATCGCCTGAACTCGGCTGTGTTTGGGTTGGATGAAGCAAAGGGTAAAACCAAGGCATAAGCTCAAACCGACTCCTAAACCGACAAGCAATTTCCTCAAGGTCCGCCGTTGCATCCAGAATTGGGATTGTTTTTCAAATGCATGCCATCCAATGCTTCCAGCAATGATGAAAAAGGGAATGGCGGGTAGGATGAATCGTTCTTGCTTGTTAGGGAAAACGCTGTGAAAAACAAAAAATGCGACCGCCGGGATAACCAAATATGCCAATCGTTTCCATTCTCGAATGGTGCCAAATAGCCACGCAAAAGAGAAAGGAGGGATGAGCAATCCAATGACTAACCATAGGTACTGATGCCACTGTCCTTGCGGATATTCACCGGAGTGCGACATGTTGTACTCGATGTAGGCACGCAATTGGGCAAAGGGAGTGCCCCAGATGATCCAGTCTTGGATTTGGCCCAAAAAGAATACGCCAATCGCCGTGATTCCCATCAAAGCTGAATGGCCCATGGCTTTTTTCCAATTGGATTCAGCAATGAACAAGGCAATGACCCAGCCCAAACCAAATACGCCGCATTGGTAACGAAGGGCAGTGGCCAATCCGATTCCAATGCCCGCCAATCCCCAAGTTTTCCAAGTTCTTTTCTCAGGGTCATGGCGAACAACCACCCATGCTGACCAAAGCAAAGGAGCAATGCACGCCATTTCAATCAATTGGCGCACCCCGAGCATAGGAAACAATCCAAATGAGGCAAGAGCTAAAGCGGACCAAATTGCAGGAGTTCGACCTGCCAACCGCTGCGCAATGTTGAAGGCAAAGAAGACCAAGAGCAGACTGTAAATGCCATGGAAGAACCGAAGCCACCACATCTGCGTTTGTGGGTGGGTGATGTTCAAGGCATTGCAAACTCGAAAAAAGCCACTTACAATTCCAGGATAAGCAAGATTTGCTTGATGGGGTGTTGGATTTGCAATGCCCTGTTTCAGTTGTCCCGCAGGGAGCCAATTGTTGTAGTCTTCACCAACGGCCCATGAAGCACCGGTTTCAACCACAAGAAAATGATCGTCATGCATCAAGTACCCGGTAGAGTAAGTCGATGCGATTATTCGCATCAAAAAACCCAAAATGAGAATGAAGGTGAGTGGGTATTGGTTAATGAGGGCGCGCAGGGCCATGTCCTGAAATCAACGAGCTTAAAGCTTGGATTTAAGTTCCAACATTTCAAGGCAAGCTATTGCTGCTTCGACGCCTTTGTTTCCATGTTTTCCTCCTGATCGATCCCTCGATTGCTGGATATGGTCATCGGTTAACACGCAAAAAATAGCGGGCTTGTTCGTGTTTAACCCCACATTTAGAATGCCCGTGCTAGCTGCTTGGCACACGTAATCGAAATGTGCCGTTTCCCCTCGTATGACAGCACCGATCGCAATAACGCCATCACATGGGTCATTCCCTTGAAGTAACCATTGCGCACCGAGTGGCAATTCAAAAGCACCAGGCACCGAAAGCAAACGAGTGTTTTCCGCCTTAACCCCAGCTGCATGCAATACCTCCAGCACACCATCTCGAAGGGCATGGGTGATCTCAGTGTTCCATTCAGACACAACAATGCCCACTTTGAAGCGGGCACCGTTTGGCAGCTGCGCTGCGTTGTATTCACTTAAATTCTTACCAGCCGTGGCCATTGCTTGTTTGATTAGCCTTCACTCAAAGATGCAGCTAAGGCTTCAGAAGCGTTGTTTTGCTGGCTTTTTGGATAATCATTTACGATTCGATCGAGCATGCTTTTGGCTGCATCATTGTTGCCTAGTTCAATTTGAACCAATGCGCCTTTGTAGAGGAACATCGGAGCCAAAACATCTTCGGCCAAACTCGAAGAAGCCAAATCGACTGCTTCGTCAAAAGCAGTGGCAGCCGCCTCATAATCGGTTAATTCAACATAACAGTCGCCGACATTTCCAGTGGCGAGTACTTGAATCACGTTGTCGTTCACATCGACTTTCTGAAAAGCTTCAATGGCGCCTACATAATCACCAGCATCTCTTAATACGATGCCCATGCGATAGGCTGCACGCTGTCCAGCGGCTGTGCCTTCATGATCCAGCATGACATCTTCCAATCCAGCATAGAACCCATCGCCTCCTTGTGCGTAATTGATGGAGTCAATTTCAAAATAGTTCTCTGCTTTCCATGCAGCAGATTCCGCCTCGGCTTCCGCCGGGCCTTGAATGAAAAATTCGTAGCCAACAAATCCAAGGATTAATGCAGCGAGTACACCAACTGCCATCGTCAGGGAGCTCCGGTTTTGGTCCACAAAACGCTCTGTTTTGCTATACACTTCTCCTACGTCAACTAGGATATCGTCTTCGGTCTTATTTTTCTTCGCCATGTCTTTATCGTTTGATCTCGGAATTCGCGTCTAAGAACGCGCAAAAATAGTGAAATTCGCATCATGGTATTGGAACATCTTCACTTGCACCATTTCAAAAATCACAAAGAATCCAATTTTGAATTCGGAAATGAAGTGAATTGCTTGCTGGGAGATAACGGAAGTGGGAAGACCAATGTGTTGGATGCCATCCACTATCTCTGTCACACCAAGAGCTATTTCAACCCCATCGATGGCCAGAATATCGCGCATGAAGCTTCGCATATGTTGATTTCTGGACATTTCGATAGAAAGGAACAGCAGGAAAAAATTTCATGTGCGGTTGAGCGAGGGGTGAAGAAGATTTTTCGCCGAAATGACAAGGCGTACGATCGATTGGCCGATCATGTGGGGTTGTTTCCTGCCGTGATGATCGCTCCTGCAGACTCCGAATTGGTTCAAGAGGGAAGTGAGATGCGCAGGCGCTGGATTGATTCTGTGATTTCGCAATTCGATCGCGAGTACTTAACCATGTTGATTGGGTATAACAAGGCATTGAACCAGCGCAATACGCTCCTGCGGTATTTTGCTGAAAACCGCCGGTGGGATGCGACGGCCTTGGAACCGTGGGATGCGCAATTGGTGCCATTGTGTGTGTCAATTTGTCAAAAGCGCGCGGCATTCATCGAAAAGTTTTCACCAGCGTTTTTATCGACTTACGCTGAAATCACCAAAGACGCTGAAGCTGTGGGCATCGAATACGCGTCGCTTGTTCAACCTGATGAACAGGCATTTGCAGAACAATTGCGGGCTGCCGAAGGGGATGATCGCAAATTGAGGAGGACCACCGTTGGTATTCATAAAGACGATTTGATGTTTATGCTTGGCGAACATCCATTGAAGCGTTTTGGATCACAGGGCCAACAAAAAAGTTACCTCATTGCACTTCGATTGACCCAATTGAACTACATCCAAGAATCGACAGGGGTGAAGCCCATTTTGTTGCTAGATGACATCTTTGATAAGATCGATGACAAGCGTGTTGAGTCATTGATGAAGTGGGTGACGGCGGGAGATGTTGGTCAGGTATTTATCACCGATACGCATTTGGGAAGGATTCCTGAAATGTTTCGTGAAACGGGAGCAAGCGTTCGGGTTTTTCACGTTGAAAAGGGAGTGGTAGAGCAGAACCATGTAAATTCGGACCATGGAGCGAAGTGATGCAAAACCACTCAAGGCGGCGATTCAGCAATTCATTCGAGCGCATCAAATGCAAGTTCGGTTGGATGAAGTGGATGTGGTGAATACTTGGAATGCGTGCTTTGGTGGCTATGTAGAGCGGCAGACAAGATCCATTCGACTGAAGCAAGACGGGAAATTGTGGGTGAAATTGGATAGTGGTCCATTGAAAGAAGAATTTTTGATGTCCAAGGGCGAGGTGGTGAATCGATTGAATGAAGAATTGGGCAGAAAGCTCATAACGGAGCTTGTCATTCAATAAAAGTCCAGTATTCATGCCCTTTGCATGGGTTAGCATGCCACCCATTGCAGTTTGATTGCAACTAAAGAGGTAAATTAGGAGTTCGAGAGGTGCAGATGAGAACAATTGTTTTGACATCCTTGGTCGCAGGTGTTTTTGGCCTGGTATTTCTAGGCCACACTCCTCGTCCAGCACATTGGTACCAGGATGACGGGCCGTACCACAGCGCGACGTTCCGGGCTGCGTATGGAGGCCTCCCAGATACGTCCAATAGTTTGTTCACTGGAAGTGGAAAATGTGCTGGGTGTCACGCGAAAGATCCCAATCACTTTGCCAGCATCGCGGGACAATCTTATCCGGCTGTTCCCATGCCGGATGGTTGGGATGTTAACGCCACCGATTATTGGCGAAGTACGTTGATGGCCAATTCAGCACGCGATCCGTTTTGGCGAGCAAAAGTGCGGCACGAAGTCATGGTCAATCCTGAGCATCAACTCGAATTAGAGGACAAATGCACGTCCTGCCATGCACCACTTGGACATTTTGCTGCCCACCACGATGGCGAGCCGCATTACACCATGGCTGCTTTGTTGCAAGACAGTTTGGCCATGGATGGCGTGAGTTGTGTAGCATGCCATCAGCAAGCACCAAACGCAGGGGAACATCACAGTGGAAATTTGGAATTTGATGACAGCCTTGAATTCAATCCGGACATGTTCGTTCACACTTATAAAGCTTACGGGCCGTATGGTGCTGGAAAGGATGAACCACCGATTTATGATTTACCGATGATGCAGTATGCGTTTTATACACCCTTGTATGGGGCGCATGTGCCGGGCGGAGAGATTTGTGCAGGTTGCCACACGTTGGTCACTCACGCTACTGATTTGGAAGGCAACTACACCGGCATTGACTACGTCGAGCAAGCGACCTATCACGAATGGCTAAATTCGACTTACGCCGATAACGGAGAGGAGCCGGCGACGTGCAATGATTGCCACATGCCGCGAATAGATGATCCTGTCATCATCAGCTCTGGATACGCATTCTTGGAGCCGCGCACGCCATATGGTTTGCACAGTTTGGTTGGAGGAAACGCTCAGATGCTGGAAATCATGCGCAACAATACGGAGGTTCTTGGATTGGCTACCGATACGGCCTTGTTCGATAGCACTTTGGCACGAACCCGTGATATGCTGCGCAATCAAACCTTGGATTTGGAAGTGGAAATGGGCGATTGGATTGACGCATGGGGTGGGGTTTGCACCGTGCAATTAACCAATAAAGCAGGGCACAAATTCCCATCGGGATATCCAGCGCGGCGCGCATGGATTGAAGTCAAGGCTTCCCAGAACGGAGAAGTCTTTTGGCACAGCGGCGCATGGGAAAATGGAAACATTTTGGGTACAGATGATGCAGGACTTTCATACTTCGAACCCCACCACAGCCTCATCAATGATCCGATGCAAGTTCAGATTTATGAGCTGGTTGCTGCGGATGTCAACGGCCAACCAACAAACGTACTTGAACGCGCAGCTTCTTCATTGAAAGACAATCGACTGACTCCCAAAGGTTTTAGTTACGACCACCCGGTGTACGACACCACCCGCGTCGAAGGACTGGCTTTGAATGATCCTCAATTCAACGTAAGTCAAGGTCGGCATACCGTGACTTATGAGATGTTAGGGGCCATGGATTATGCGCCAGTCGACATTGAAGTCAAGGTATGGTATCAGGCCATGCCTCCGCGGTGGGTCAATCCCATGTTTGATTTGCAGGACAGTACCATCCAAGCCTTTCAAACGCTGTTCGAAGCTCAGGGAGCGGCGCCTGAATTGGTTGCTGACACCGCATTTACCGTGAATGTCATTGGATCCATTGCAGATGGAATGAATGATGAAGCCTGGCGTGTTTATCCCAATCCGAGTTGGGATGGAAACGTCACCATTCAAGTCCCGGATCGGGCAATCAATTCTCTATGGGAACTTTTCGACGCTGAGGGATCGCGAATCAAAGCGGGATGGTCTACACGACAGATGAATTTGCGATTGCCTCAAGCAAAAGGGATGTACGTAATCCGGTGGACCTTGAATTCAGGCGAAGTGGTCAGCAGACGGGTGGTTCGTCGCTAATCGCTGATCAAACATCAAAGAAATGAGTTAGCCAAGTTTGCTAACTCTGAACGTTCGCCTTTTTCAAGCGTTATGTGGGCATACAAGTCTTTCCCTCTCAATCGGTCAATGACATAACTCAATCCATTGGATTGCTCATCGAGGTAAGGGGTGTCTATTTGACGAACATCTCCCGTGAGGATGATTTTGCAGTTTTCACCTGCCCGCGTGATGATGGTTTTGACTTCATGTGGAGTCAAATTTTGCGCCTCATCAATGATGAAAATGGCATTGGTCAAGGAGCGACCTCGGATATAGGCCAATGGACAAATGGTGATTTTGTTTTGGGCCTTGAGTTCATCGATGACACGGCTTTTGCGCTCGTGTTCACCAAATTGAGATTTGATGAAATTCAAGTTGTCCCAAAGCGGCTGCATGTAGGGATTGATTTTCTCTTCAGCATCTCCAGGCAAGAATCCAAGGTCTCGATTGGAAAGGGCTACGATGGGACGAGCGAGGATGATTTGATCAAACTTGTTGCGCTGTTCTAACGCGCCCGCTAATGCGAGAAGGGTCTTGCCCGTTCCAGCCACGCCGCATATCGTCACCAATGGAACGTTGGGGTTCATGATGGCATGAAGGGCAAAAGCTTGCTCTGCGTTGCGAGGCTTTATCCCGTACGCATAATTTTTATCGATGCGTTCGATGCTTCTGCTGGGTTCACTGTAGTAGCCCAAGGCGCTCGCCGACCCATTTCGCAAAACATAATAATGATTGTTTTGACGGTAAGGATCCAACATCGTAATCTTTCTAGATGAGCCCTGGACATAGAGCTTTCGGATGTCGTCGGCGTCGATGCCTTCAATCAAGGTCCTACCTGAATACCGAAGCTTTAAATCTTTTACTTGGCCATTTTTATAATCTTCGGCCGGAAGTTGAAGTGCTTTGGCTTTTAGCCGCAGGTTGATGTCTTTGGTCACCAAAGTCACCTGCGTTGTCGGGTCCTCCCGCTGCATTTTCAGCGCCGCATCGAGTATTCGATGATCATTTGATCGGGAACCAAAGACCTCATTCGCTTCTGAGTAATCACTCTCTCGATGCAATACAATCTTCAGCAATCCTCCTTCTTCATTGTCGAGTTCAATCCAATCTTGCAACGTTTGGGTTTTGCTCAGACGGTCTATGATGCGAATGCATTCCCTCGCCTCGAAATTTTTTGTTTCGTTACCGACTTTAAATTGATCCAATTCTTCAAGAACGGTAATGGGAATGGCTACGCGATTTTCTTCAAATCTGGACAGCGCGCTATGGTCAAAGAGTAGCACACTTGTATCCAACACAAAGGTTTTGGTGGTTTTCTTAATGTCGCGCGGCGACTGGCTTTCTGTCTGGTGAGCGGTTGAGGTAGGCGCGTTAGCTGTCATCTGCGGTTGTTGGTTATGTCAAACATAACCGCCGCAAACACGAATGTTAGCGTGCGCCTTTTTACTTGTCAACAATGAAATATGGAGTTCGAGCGATTCTCAAATGGCATCCTCGTTTTCCTCTTCGCCATCCCACTCGGATCCATTTTCATGACTTGAGTTCTCATTGCCTAAATAGACTTCAAGCAACCCCTCGGGCAATTCAACGAATAAGCATTGATTGTTCCGGTCGACTTTAATTTCCACATCTTGAGGCAAAGGAATTAAAACTTCTTTTGTGCTGGTTTGAACCTCCAAAATAGGATAGATCGCGTAATCCAAAACTTTTTGAACGCTGCCAATCAAAGCATGATCACCGAGGTGTCGGACTTCCCAGCCCGAGATCTCGTGGAGGTAAAATTCACTGTCGCCCAGTTCAGGTAACAAAGTCAACGGTGCCAAAGCTATACAGCCGGAAATGGCTTTTGCCTTTGCTTCAGAATCGATACCGTCAAGGCTAACGATAAATTTTTGTGCAGTGTTGTGTGGTTTTATGGAGTCGATGAAGTGGGGAATGAGACGATCGTCAATTTTGAGCCAAATGGCATCCAAAGATTGATACGCCGATGGGTCATCCGCATCGATGAAGAATATGACCTCTCCGTTGTATCCATGAGGTTTGGTGATTTGACCAAGCACATAACAATCCGATTCGATCATATTCGCTTTTTTGAGAAGATTCTTGAAAAGGCTCTTTGGAAATGTCGTAACAAAGAAAAGGGCTGTCACCGGAAGTGCAGCCCTTTCATTGAATTCAATTCGGTTGAATTAGTCTTCTTTCTTTTCTTCAGCGTCATCCGCCGCAGGCTCGTCAGCTGGAGCTTCTTCCGCCGCAGGCTCTTCAGCTGGAGCTTCTTCCGCCGCAGGCTCTTCAGCTGGAGCTTCATCCGCTGCAGGAGCTTCATCCGCTGCCGGAGATTCTTCCGCTGCCGGAGATTCTTCCGCTGCCGGAGATTCTTCGTCGCCTTCAACTGCTTCTTCACCTGCGGCCTCAGCAGCCTCAGCAGCAACAGCCTCAAGCTCAGCTGCCTTTTGTGCAGCTTCTCGTGCTGCGTTTACTTCTTGTTCAGCCTGAAGGCGTGCAGCCTTCTCCTTGTCGCTGGCGCTGGCCAAGGCATCCACTTTACTTTGGACTTTAGCATTCTTTTCTGCCATCCACTGCTCAAATCGCTTTTGAGCTTCTTCCTCAGTAAATGCACCTTTCTTCACGCCATTTAAAAGGTGGTTATGGTATACCACGCCTTTGTACTTCATCAGAGCGCGCACGGTATCAGACATTTCCGCGCCTACTTGCAACCAATGCAAAGCTCGGTCGTGATTGACCTCGATGGTAGCAGGGTTGGTGTTGGGGTTATAGGTGCCGACTTTTTCAATGAATCGGCCATCACGTGGGGCGCGAGCATCAGCTGCTACGACGTGATAAAATGGTTTGCCTTTTTTACCGTGGCGTTGGAGTCGCAATCGAGTTGCCATGAGAGAAACGTTTTAGAAGGGTCCTAAACCCTGTTGTTAATGTCAGTATGTATTCCCGTTAAGGGAGCGCAAAATTACATGGTCTAATGGGAACTTCCAACATCCCAATGAAAAAAAAGAATGGAACCAACATTTTGCCACCTTTGTTGTAATCAAAAGAGTATGCAAGTCATCAACGTCATGGGAGCTAGTTTAGATGGGCGCATTGCTTCCCATCCGAAAGAATCCGATTCCGATCGCAAACGATATGGGTTCACCAATGACGCTGATCATGCGCACCTGCGGCGTTTGCTTGCCGAATGTGATGCGGTCATAGTCGGGGGCCATTCGGTCAATGTGAGCGGAGGGGTCATGGAGGTTCAGCGGCCGGACGGTGTTTTTCCTACTTGGGTGTTGTGTTCTAATTCGGGTTTTACTCACGATCAACCAATTTGGTCAAAACCACATACAACCAAGTGGGTGGTATCCAGGGAGCCTATTGGTACTAGCCGCTGTCCAAAAGGTGTGCAGAATGTGGTATACGGTGACCGAGGCATGGTATCTACCACAATAGAAGCATGCAAACAGGCTGGCTTCGAGCGGGTGCTCTTATTTGGAGGAGGACAAATCAATCGCGCGTTTTATGAAGCGCGAGCAGTGAATGAACTGATTTTGACCGTTTGTCCAGTTGTGGTCGGGCGGGAATCAGGTGTTCCAGTTGTAGCTCCCGATCTTTCAAGTCCGGTGAAATTCTATTTGAAGGAAATGAAAAGCGAAGGAGACTTGGTATTCCTCCATTACCTTGTGAGTCATGGGTAAAGAAAGCGTCGCATTTTTGGAAATCGAACACAAATTCGTCGTTGATGATTCGTTTGATCTCGATGATTTTTGTGCTCGTTGCAGAAAATTGGGGCCAGTGAATGAAAAAGCATTGGGGGTAAAGGACACCTATTACGTGCCGGCGAACGAATCCGAACTGATTTACCGTCATCGCCTCGATAAAGAAATTCAGCAATTGACACTTAAGAGCCGTGGCGGTGACAATGAGGTGAGGACCGAAATCAACCTCGACCTTGGAGCTGGACGCTCGCAAGCATCGGAGGTGGAAGCTTGGATGGAAGCGATTGGTGCGCTGCCTGGCTTTGGAATTCAAAAACACATTCACGTGTTTGATTTCCCTGATTGCGAGGTGGTCCATTACGAAGCATCCCATGCAGGGCGTTCAATTTGCTGTGTTGAATTTGAGGCGAAAAAGGTGAACGATGAGGAAGCAGGGCTGGCTGTGCTGATCCGTTATGAGCGGCTACTGGGCTTTGAAAATCTCGAACGGGAAAAAATCAATTTATTCGACTTGCTGGTTACCAGACATTCATGAATACCCATACCCACGATATCATCGCATTGAAGGATCTGCGGGTGACATGCTTGGTCGGCATCCATCCGCATGAGCGCATTACCCCGCAGCCACTCGTGGTGCAGATTAAGCTGTATTTCCCTCGCAAACCAGGAAGCTTTGGTAAAACCCTTGCCGAAAGCCTGGATTACAGTTTTGCTTGTGGTGATGTGGCCTTTTTATTGGAAGCGGCCCATTTCCAATTGCTCGAAACTGCAGTCGAAGCCATTTGTGCAACCTTGCTGATGCCACCGCCACCAGATAGGCTCTGCATACGACCAGAAGCAGTTGAAGTGAGCATTCAAAAACCGCAAGCTTTGGCCGGTAAATCGGTTCCCGTGGTAACGGTCATGAGAAAGGCTGATGAAATGCAGTACGGCGTTGAACACAATGATTTTGGTAGGGTAGACATCTTGCATGAAAATCAAGATTGCGGGGTGTATTTGCTGCATATTCCAGCCGCAGGCCAAATCCCAGCTCACATTCACAAAGTGATGGGAGAGGCTGAGCTCATCATGTCGCGCGGACTTTTGCTCCAAGGAGAAGCGGTAGATGGAGGCATTGCCCACTTTTGGCCATTGGAATTCATTCATCAATACGACAACCCTTCACAGGAAACCCGCACCATCTTATGTGTGAATCGGCCTAAATTCGATCCTGCCGATGAAATCAAGGTTGAGCAGCCCCAAGCATGGCCGGATCCTCGGCCTCATCGCAAGCGATTTTTCGGATTGGAGCAAAACCTCAAACCATGACAGAACTACCCACCATTCTCATCACCGGAGCGACAAAAGGAATCGGCCTTGCGTTGGTTGATCGCTTCGCACCTATGGCGGGGGAAATGCACCTGGTGGCTCGAAACGCAGATGATTTAAAAGCGCTTCAATCAAAGCTTGCACAAAATGGATGCAAAGCATACGTCTATGCCGCAGATTTGAGCCAGAAAGAATCGGTGGATCAATTGGTCATTGACTTGAATCAAAGCATGAATTCATTGCATCTGCTTATCAGCAATGCAGGGGTGTATTTACCGGGACAATTATTGACCGAATCAGCCGATAATTTGGATTATATGATTCGACTTAATGTATTGTCTCACTTTGATTTGGTAAGAGGTCTTTATCAAAAAATGCCACGTGGTTCACACCTCGTTTATATGGCTTCTGTGGCTTCCAAAAAGCTCTTTACCGGAAAGCCATCTTATAGCATCAGCAAGCACGCACAAGGGGCGATGATTGATGCTTTTCGGCATGAACTCCGGCCGCTAGGCATCAAGGTAACCTCCATCATGCCCGGTCCCACATGGAGTGCCTCTTGGGAAGGAGTTGATTTTCCAAAAGCTAGGCTCCTCGATGCCCAACACGTGGCAAATGCTGTTTGGCACGCATGGAACTTGCCACCAGAAGCCGTCATGGAGGAAATGGTCATTCGACCCTTCGAAGGCGACATCGATTGAGGAAAACCTTGAAGAAATCACGTGAATAACTGACTGGGATTTTGTGAGGACCAACAGGGTTGGAATGCGTAGATTCGACGGATGTTTTTGATTTATGATACGGAGACTACGGGCTTGCCGAGGAATTGGAATGCGCCCTTGACGGACGCTGACAACTGGCCTCGATTGGTGCAATTGGCTTGGCAGTTGCATGACGCGAAGGGCAAGCTCATTTCTCGTGGAAATCGCATTGTGAAGCCAAACGGATTTACCATACCGTTTACATCTGCAAAAATCCATGGCATTACCACCGAACGAGCGGAGCAGGACGGGCTGGATTTGGCAGAGGTGCTCGCTGAATTTGATCGCGACCTCGCTCAGGCAACCTATGTCATGGGCCACAACATTGAATTTGATGTCAATATTGTTGGAGCGGAATACCACCGACTTGCACAGCCAGTCGAAAAGCTGACCGAGAAGCCGGTTATTGATTCAAAAAACGAGGCCACAGAATTTTGCGCCATTCCCGGTGGTCGTGGCGGCCAATTCAAATGGCCCACGTTGACTGAATTGCATTTTAAGCTTTTCAACACAGGGTTTGATGAAGCGCACGATGCCGCCTACGATGTTGATGCCACGGCAAAGTGCTTCTTCGAATTGTGCCGGCTTCGTGTCATTCAACGACCCGAAATTGAGGATGCAGATGGCATCGTCTATGAGTCTCCAGAATTGGAGGCGGCGAATTTTGAAACGGCGAGCATCGAAGTCGCAAATGAAGTGCCCACGGCTTCGACCACCTTGAGCGACGACATCCCATACATTCATTTGCACGCACACAGCCAATTCAGCGTGCTTCAAGCGGTCGGAAATGTGGGCGAGCTCGTCGAAACAGCAGTGAATCATGGCATGAATGCCCTGGCTGTGACCGATCATGGAAACATGATGGGGGCCTTTCAATTTGTTCGTGCGGCCAATAAGGCCGGCATCAAACCCATTGTTGGTGCCGAGTTGAATGTTTGCCGCAATCACGCCGATCGATCCACCAAGGACGATGGCTACCCTACGGTGTTTTTGGCAAAGAACAAGAATGGTTACCACCAGCTGACCAAGTTGAGCTCCAAGGCATACACCGATGGTTTCTATTATGTTCCCAGGATCGACAAGGAATTGGTAGCTCAATACAAGGAAGACCTCATCGTTACAACAGGAGGGTTGTTCGGAGAAATCCCTTCACTCATACTCAATGTGGGGGAGCAACAAGCTGAAGAAGCCTTCGTGTGGTGGAAAGAAACCCTCGGAGCCAATTTCTACGCCGAAATCAATCGCCACGGTTTGGAAGAAGAACAGGTGGTGAACGAGGTGCTTTTGCGGTTATGTAATAAGCACGGTGTGCAGTACATCGCAGCAAATAACGCCTACTATCCAAGCAAAAAGCAGGCGGAAGCACATGACATTTTGCTGTGTGTGAAGGATGCACAAAACGTCAGTAAACCAAAGAAATACATCGGAAAGCGCGGGCGAGAATTCCGATTTGGCATGCCCAATGATGAATTCTACCTCAAGTCGCCTTCTGAAATGCGAAAGCTCTTTGCGGATTTGCCTGAAGCATTGACCACAACGCAAAAAATTGCCGACGCCTGTGAAGGGTATGCACTGGAACGGGATGTTTTGCTACCGGCGTTTGAAATTCCGGCTGAATTTGTTCACGCCGAAGACGCGGTGGATGGGGGGAAGCGCGGGGAAAATGCGTACCTGCGTCATTTGACCTACGAGGGAGCAAAAAAGCGATACCCAGAAATCACGGATGAAATTCGCGAGCGCCTCGATTTCGAACTCGAAACCATCGAGCGCACAGGCTATCCAGGTTATTTCTTGATCGTACAAGACTTCACTTCTGCTGCCCGAAATATGGGCGTCAGCGTTGGTCCTGGGCGGGGGTCGGCAGCGGGTTCGGCCGTGGCCTATTGCGTTGGAATCACGAATGTAGATCCCATCGAATACGATTTGCTTTTCGAGCGGTTCCTCAACCCGGATCGTGTAAGCTTACCCGATATCGATATCGACTTTGACGATGAAGGCCGGGGCAAGGTGATCGATTACGTGATTGACAAATATGGATCAAATCAGGTCGCCCAAATCATCACATACGGCACCATGGCGGCGAAGAGCTCGATTCGCGATACAGCGCGTGTGCTCGAGTTGCCACTTCCCGATGCCGACCGTATTGCGAAATTGATGCCTGACATCAGCCTTAAAAAGCTCTTCTCGCTTGATGATAAAGCTTTGAAGGAAAAGCTGCGTGGCAACGAGGGGTTGCAACAGGTTAACAACATCAAAGAGCTGGCAAAGAAGGCAGGGCTCGAGGGCCAAACCTTGCAAACAGCGCGCGTTCTGGAGGGAAGTCTACGGAACACAGGAATTCATGCCTGTGGTGTCATCATCACGCCGACTGATATCACCGACTATGTTCCAGTCGCAGTGGCAAAAGACAGCGACCTTGCTTGCACCCAATTTGACAACGCCGTTGCAGAAGACGCAGGGTTGCTCAAAATGGACTTCCTCGGTCTCAAGACATTGACCATCATAAAGGATGCAGTGCGCAACGTCAAGGACCGTCACGGCATTGATTTAGACCCCGACAGCTTCCCCCTCGATGACACGAAAACCTATGAGCTTTTTCAGCGAGGGGAGACGGTCGGAATATTCCAATACGAATCGGCTGGAATGCAGAAATATCTGAAGGATCTCAAGCCGACCGTTTTTGGAGACCTCATTGCGATGAATGCGTTGTACCGGCCAGGGCCGTTGGAATACATTCCGTCATTCGTCAAACGAAAGCATGGACTTGAGCCCATCACGTATGATCTGCAGGCCTGTGAGGAATTCTTGGAAGAGACCTATGGAATTACGGTTTATCAAGAGCAGGTGATGCTGCTTTCTCAAAAATTGGCCGGCTTCAGTAAAGGCGAGGCCGATACGCTTCGAAAGGCCATGGGAAAAAAGAAAGCGGACCTCATTGCCAAGATGAAACCGCAGTTTTTGGAGCAAGGCGTGCAACGTGGTCACGACCAGTCGAGACTTGAGAAAATTTGGAAGGACTGGGAGGCGTTCGCATCCTATGCCTTTAACAAATCGCACTCGACTTGTTATGCATGGGTCGCCTACCAAACCGCTTACCTAAAGGCCAATTATCCCGCAGAATACATGGCTGCGGTGCTGTCCAATAACATGAGCGATATCAAGCAAGTGACCTTGTTTATGGAAGAAGCCCGGCACCGAGGCATCCCCGTTCTGGGCCCAGATGTCAATGAGTCGTTGTTCAAGTTTCGGGTTAACGCAAAGGGAGCCATCCGCTTTGGTTTGGGAGCGATGAGAGGGGTTGGAGAAGGCGCGGTGCAAGCCATCATTGATGGACGCGAGGATGGCGCAGGTACTTACAAAAGTTTGTTTGACTTTGCACGAAGGGTCAATCCCAAAGATGTGAATAAGCGTGTGTTTGAGGCACTGGCCTTGGGTGGGGCATTTGATGGCTTTGAAGGATTGCATCGGGCGCAGTTCTTCGCCGAAGACGACAAGGGACGAACCTTGATTGAATTGGCCGCGCGCTATGGTGCAGGACATCAGGAGTCGGAATCTTCTGCGCAGGCATCGCTCTTTGGTGGCATGGAAGAAATGGAGATGCCAGAGCCGGTCATTCCCGTTTGCGACCCTTGGGATCAAATGGATTTATTGGCCCGAGAACGCGATGTGATTGGGGTCTACATATCGGGACACCCGCTGGATCAATTCCGATTCGAAATGAAGCACCTGTGTTCACCACAGGAAGGATTGGAAGTGCTGAATGAGCCGTTGGCTTGGCGCGGACGTGAATTGCGTTTTGCGGGTCGCATCATCGAAGCCCAGCACCGCATTGCCAAGTCGGGCAAGCCTTTTGGTTCCGTCACCATTGAGGATTACCATGCAAGTCAGCGGTTCATGCTGTTTGGTGAAGACTACCTGAAGTATAAAGATTTCTTGGTGGAAGGCTGGTTTGTATTTGTTCGCGGATCGGTGGAGATGCGCAGGTATCGAGACGATCCGAACGACGTCGAATTCAAGGTTCGTCAGATTGAATTGCTCGCCGACGTGCGCGAAAAATGGGTCTCGCGGTTGCGTTTGCAGCTCGATCTAAATGTCCTGGATGAAGGCGGAGTGGACCGCATCGGTCAGTTGATTGAAGGGAACC
The DNA here is from genome assembly GCA_027624855.1 of Bacteroidota bacterium. GTDB lineage: Bacteria > Bacteroidota > Bacteroidia > Flavobacteriales_D > Sanyastnellaceae > UA16. Next base: position 89,614 of record JAQBTQ010000006.1, on the reverse strand, counting down.
CCGGTCAAGTCGGGTTGACGGTCGAAGTGCATCATGGGCCGATGGCTTTGGAGATGCCTAGCCGCACGTGTCGGGTAGAACTGAATGACGACTTCGTGATGCAATTGGAAGAACTCATGAATACCGGTGGCGTTCAGTACCAATTGGAGACGTCTAAGAACTGAATCGAAAACTTTTTCACGAATTCAAAAAAGAAGGGTGGAAAAAAGAGCTGTTAAACGTCGCCAATTTTCGTCACAGTCATCTTAACCCCACCTAAATTTGTTCGAGTTAATTGCGCGCGAAACGTTCCGCGTGCCAAACAAGAGAAAAATGGCTGTAGAATTTACTGACCAGAACTTTGATGAATTGGCCTTGAATGGCGACAAGCCCGTGATTGTAGATTTTTGGGCGGAATGGTGTGGTCCTTGTCGTATGGTGGGTCCGGTTGTTGAGGAGTTGGCAAACGACTATGAAGGACGCGCCGTGATTGGAAAAGTCAATGTGGACCACCACGGAGACATCAGCATGAAATACGGTGTGCGTAACATCCCGACGATTTTGTTTTTGAAAAACGGCGAAGTCGTTGACAAAAGCGTAGGGGCCGTTCCAAAAAATGTATTGGTAGAAAAACTGGAAGCACTTCTGTAACAAGCAGTAGGTGCTTTCTGATGCTTCACTGCATTCACAACGAGAAAAGTCCTCACCGCATGGTGGGGATTTTTTGTTGTTGGGTGTTGTGGCTTGCTCGATTGCTACACCGTACCTTTAAGTCATGCCTATGAATATGGATCCTTCATTGTTGCAACGTTTGGGGCGCCTGGAATTTTTGGCGCGTCAGGCAGTAGAGGGTTTTATTACGGGCCTGCACAAGAGTCCTTTTCACGGGTTTTCAGTTGAATTTGCAGAGCACCGCTTGTACAATGCGGGTGAATCAACTCGTCACATTGATTGGAAACTTTATGGGCGCACAGATAAGCTATTTGTGAAGCGATTTGAAGAGGAGACCAATCTCCGCTGCCAATTGGTTTTGGATTGCAGTGGATCCATGTGGTACCCTGCCGGAGTTGACCCCGATGGGCCGGAGTTGAATAAAATGAAATTCGCAATCCACAGCAGTGCTGCACTCATTGAAATGTTTCGGCGCCAACGCGATGCTGTGGGGGTGAGTTTGTTTGGTGATCAATTGGAAACCCATGTGCCTGCGAAGTCGTCTCCAGCTCATTTGCGCTTGGTCTATCATGAATTGGAAAACTTATTGGATTCGGTGAATGATGAGCGCAAAGGCACCTCAACCGTTGATGCGCTGCATCAAATTGCAGAGGCCAGTCCGCGTCGCTCGTTGGTAATAGTTTTTAGTGATTTATTGGATCGTGGCGGCGATGTCGATGAGCTCATGGCAGCGCTGCAACACCTCAAGCACAATAAGCACGAGGTGGTGCTGTTTCATGTATTGGACGGAGCGACCGAAGTGGATTTTTCATTTGAGGATCGTCCGACCATATTTGAAGATTTGGAGACAGGAGAGGAGATCCGATTGCATCCTGCTGAAGTGCGTGCGGCTTATGTGGGGCGCATGGCTGACTTGCGCAAAGAATTGGACCTGCGCTGCGCGCAATACCACATCGATTGGGTGGATGTGGACATTGCCAAGGGGGTGTATCCTGTGCTGTCTGCGTACCTGGTGAAACGCGCAAAACTGAAGTCGATTCGACATTGATCGATGGGCAAAAGTTGCCAGTCAGCGATTTTCTTTTGAGTCAAACATTTTGATTTTCAATGGCTTTTGGGTCTGGCTTAGAGGTGTTGAATCGAAGGCCGCAACTTTTTTTTGAATGTGCCGTAGAAGAGTTGCGAAAGAAAGGTTGAAATACTTATCTTTGCGCTCGCTGCAAACGCGCAGTGACACTGTTGTGAAACGGTCTGGTAGTTCAGTTGGTTAGAATACATGCCTGTCACGCATGGGGTCGCGAGTTCGAGTCTCGTCCAGACCGCCAACACACTTTCAAAAGCCTTGTAAGTCAATGACTTGCGAGGCTTTTTGTTTGGCGATAATTTTCGACTTTATCGCACGAAGGGCGCTGGTGAATTCGCCTTCAACACATCTTAATTAGCATTAGTAAGAATGCGAGGGTTAAGATGAACCACGGATTTCTCCACAGCTGACCCCAATCAATTGAGATATCGTCAGAGTGTGATGGGTCCTTCCAAGCTTCTTTGATTTGTTGCCGGATAGCGAAGTCAGAGTCAGTGATCTGAATGGAGTGGCCACGGAGTCTCTTATGGTTGAGTGCGGCGCTTTTCACCCTTTCGCTAGAGGTGTCTAGATAAGAGGCACATGCCGTGATGCTTCGAAAGTATCGGCGTGTTCCGTCGGCATGGATTGCAACTACGGGCGTGGCTTTGATGCCGAGTTCGCCCAGTTCTCCACCAGGGGATCTATTGAGCAGCGGAACACCCGTTTGTGCTGTGTAGTGGGCGATGGCGTGGCGCTCAGCGAGTGTGCATTCGTAATTGCCTCCTCGGTTCCAATCGCGCCTGCAAACCCAGATGACACTGAAGGACAGAGTGGGGCCTGCTTTTTGGATAAGGCGTTGAAGATCCCCGTTGACGTGTGAACCATCTGCTGCGTCCGCTCGGTGGGACTCCAATCGTTTGGCGATGTTGCGCGAGAGTCCGACGTAAGCGTATTCCCTGCCAAACCAACCCGGCATCGTTCCTTTGATCACATACACTCCGGCCACTTTCCAGTAAGGTGACCAGTGGAGCCAGTTGTTTTCATGGGCATCAAAATCAAAGGAAGGCATGGGTTGTTCAGGGCAAAATACCAGAGGTCTAATCTAGCATCTAAAATCAAATGCAAAAATTCATTCCATGGTTTCCAATTCATCGTCGTCGAAACGATTGATGATCCGATCAATCTCTGAGACGGTTTCTCGGCGTTTTTCGCGCGCTTTAGCGACTTTTTCTTCTGAGCTTACCGGATCCGTAATTTGCTGGTTGAAGTAGTCCATCAATGAATTCAGCGCAGTAAGCCGGGTCGTCCGTTGCATCTGCTCCAATTGTCCATCTAGCACCCGCTGAGTGTGTCTTTGCGCTTTATTGGCTTTTTTGATTTCTTCTCGGTTTGCTTCAATTTCTTTGCGCTGAAGTACAATGGTGTATATCAGTCCTGCGAAAGCCAATCCCGAGAATAACGCATTGACTCCTCCAAATAGATCACCGAAAGTGCCGCGCTCAGTCCAATCTTCAAATCCCCACATAATGCCCAACGCTGACAGCCCCCAGAGGCTGACAACGCCGATGACCAACACAACCAATAGCCTTGAATTTTCCATGCTTGAATTTTGAGCAATGTAATTCTACCGTGGACGATTTTAATCTACGCATCCATTTATTTTGACCGTTATTCCCAAACCGCTTTCCCTAATTTTGCGCCCATGAATTATCGCAAATACCTTTCGGACGGAATTAAAATCTCACAATTGGGATTTGGTGCATGGCAGTTGGGCATAGAGTCCGGTTGGAAGGCCGTTTCGGCCAGCGAAGCAGAGACCATGATTCATACCGCCTTGGATCAGGGCATAAACTTTTTTGATACGGCTCCCAACTATGGTTTGGGCACCAGCGAAGAGCGGCTCGGCAAGGTGTTCAAGACGCTGGATCGTTCAACCATTGTGATCAATTCCAAATTTGGAAGGCTGGATAATGGCGAGGTGGATTTTCATCACAAGCACATCAAGGGTTCTGTAGAACGAAGCCTAAAGCGGCTTCAGGTGGATTACCTCGATTCAGTAATCATCCACAGTCCACCCATTGAATACCTTGATGGCAATCAAAATGATCACTACGAGATACTGGAACGATTGCAGGAAGAGGGCAAGATCTTGGCGTATGGAGCATCCATAGACTTTTACGATGAAATCAAGCTCCTGCTCGAAACCACTAACGCAAAAGTCATTCAGTCCTTCTTCAATATCCTTCACCAGGATTCTCGAAGGGCCTTCGATTTGGTGAATCAAAAAAACGCAACCGTCATTGCAAAGATTCCATTTGACTCGGGGTGGCTCACAGGCAAATACGATCGCACGAGCCAATTCACAGGAGTGCGTGCTCGGTGGAGCCGAAAAGCCATTGAACAGCGATCTCAATTGGTCGATCAAGTGAAAGAAATCGTGAAAGGGGAGCATTCGCTCATCTCGGCTGCCCTCTCATTCTGTACATCTTATGATGCGGTTTCAACGGTGATTCCTGGTGCGATTTCCAATGACCAGCTACTCGGCAATATTGACGCCATCCATTATGCCATTTCGGAGGAGACACGCCAAGCGCTCGAATTGTTTTACGATGATCAGGTAAGGCCGCTAAAACTTCCATGGTAGGTTTGGATTGATTTGACGTAGCTTTCTGGCTTAATCAACTGGCCATGCTCACACGTTCGTCACTCTTCCTTATTTCTATTGTGGCGTTTGCCTCGATTTACGAGGGTCAAGCTCAAACCTATGATTTTCTCGCCGCTCGAAACCTCAATCAGGTTCAAGCGCTGGCTCAAGATTTTGGATTGCCCAGTGCATTGTACCAACCCATTACCGGAGTTGATGCGTATCGCGTGACCTACACCATGCCGTTTTTGGATGATAGTGTGGTCGTGTCGGGAGCTTTATTTGAGCCCACCGATCTCGATCCTGCGTGTGCTCACCCTGTGCACATTTACATGCACGGCACCATCTTTGCTCGCACCGATGCCCCTTCATTTTTGAGCTATGAAGGACAGCTCGGCTACTTGATGGCTGGATTGGGATTTACGGTATTGATGCCGGATTATGTCGGGCTCGGAACCGATGATCAACACTTGCACCCTTACGTTCATGCCCAGAGTGAGGCTTCATCGGGAGCTCATTTGATTCAAGCCATCCATACGACTCCCAATCCGTCGGGTAACATACATGATCCCAATCAATTATTCATTTCTGGGTATTCACAAGGAGGGCATGCGGCAATGGCACTGCACCACGAGCTCCAGGCCAATTGGCCTCAATACCCGGTCACGGCGAGTGCGCCAGGGTCCGGGCCTTACAGCATTACGGGCGTACAGTTTCCAGAGACCTTTGCTAACGATTCGTATTCCAATCCATCTTATTTGGCTTACACGGCGCTTGCCTGGCAGAGTGTCTATGGCAATTTGTATGAAGACCCTGCAGAATACTTTCAAGAACCGTATGCATCCCAATTGGACGAATTGTTTGATGGCGTGACGACCGGACCAGAAATCAATGCAGCTTTGCCTTTCTATACGGCCGATTTTGTCCAGCCTGGTGTATTGGATCTCTTGTTGGTCGAAGGTGAGCCATTTGAAGCTGCTGCAACAGATAACGACGTGTACGATTGGATTCCGCAGGCGCCATTGCGCATGTATTACTGCACGGAAGACGAGCAGGTTTTTTATCAAAATGCCTTGTTCGCTGAGGATCACATGAACGCTTTGGGCGCAACAACGGTAGAAGCCATCAATTTGGGAGCCTACGACCACAGTGGTTGCGCAGGTCAAGCCATTTTTGGGGCGACTCTTTGGTTCAATTCGCAGGCCGTGGTTTGTGGTCCGGCAAGCGATTTGACAGAGATTATGCCAGCAACAGCTTTGTTCTTTCCAAATCCGGCCAAAAATTCGGATGTGCTGCAAATAGCGGGAGGGGTTCAGCCTTGGGAAATTTGGTCCATGAGTGGAAACAGAATTCGCGTCGGAAATTCAGCTTCGATCGATTTGGCAGGAATTTCTGGTGGAGTGTACACGGTGCGATTCCCAGCCGAAAGGGCTGCGATGAAATTGGTCGTGCTGGACTGAGACGAGCTGTCTGAACCAGTTGTCTGAACCAAGAAGAGCCGTGGGTTGTTAACTCCGCATGAATCGGGGTGATACACGACTTCATGTAGTCTGGTACAAGCGTGATTTGCGGATTCGTGATCATGCCCCACTGGCCCAAGCTTTGAGAGAGGGCCGCCATGTGCTGTTGTTGCATGTTTTTGAACCAGAAGACCTCAAACATCCGACGACAAGTAACCGCCACCTGCTCTTTCGTTGGCAAGCTTGGGGAGAGCTGTGCGAAGAGATTCGTTCGTTGAATTGGTCAGTGGAGACTGCGGCATTGCAAGCGAGTGCGCTCGAAGTGCTAATAAGACTGCATGAGAGCGTTGGAATCGAAGCGCTCTGCAGCTACGAAGAGACGGGACTTGCCCATACATTTAAACGAGATCAAGCAATCGCACATTGGACCCAATCGAATGGGATTCAATGGAACGAATTCCCTCAACAAGCGGTCCAGCGTGGATTGAAGAATCGGAAACGGTGGGCAACCGATTGGCACAAGAGCATGCGCACACCCATGGAAATCCCCGTGCCTGGACCCCAATTGACAGGATGCCAACCCGTCAATTGGCCAAAACAATGGCTTGTGGAGGCGCCACCCACCGTTCAGCATCAATGGGATCCCGGAGTTGCCGGACCCTTTCAGCAGGGAGGAGAGCGATCCGGACACCGATACTTGGAGTCTTTTTTCGATGGGAGGGTGAAGGGATACCGACGCCAAATTGGCCGTCCGCTCGAAAGCCGCAAATCTTGTAGTCGGCTGTCGCCTTATCTCGCATGGGGATGCCTGAGTATGCGGCAAGTTTATCAGGCCTATGCTCAGGCTGAAGTTTCCGGTGCCAAAATGGATATGAAGGCTTTTGGTAGCCGGCTTCGTTGGCAAGGCCATTTCATTCAAAAGTTTGAGTCAGAGTCGCGGATGGAATTTGAATCGGTGAATCGGGGATACTTAGAGATGGAATATGCTGGAACAGAAGCACATTTACAGGCCTGGAAGGAAGGGAAGACGGGGGTTCCACTGGTCGATGCGTGCATGCGATGCGTAATCGCTACTGGATACCTCAATTTTCGCATGCGCGCCATGTTGGTTAGCTTTTTGACGCATCATTTGGATTTGCCTTGGCAAGCTGGTGTAGAGCACCTTGCCAGGTGTTTTTTGGATTTCGAACCCGGCATCCATTACGCTCAATTTCAAATGCAAGCGGGCGTCACAGGGATCAACACCATTCGGATTTACAATCCCGTCAAGCAAGGAGAGGAGCGTGATGATGAGGGGGCCTTCGTCCGTGAATGGCTTCCAGAATTGGCTCATTTGCCCAATGAATTCATTCACGCTCCGTGGAAGATGCCCCCAATGGAGCGAGCGTGGAGCGGTTTGGACTGGGATTATCCTGAGCCGATTGTAGATGTAGCGCTCGCTGGCAGCGCAGCGCGCGAGAGGCTTTGGCGGTTCAAAAAATCGGCGTCAGTCCGCACGGAATCAAAGCGAATCCTCGACCGACATGTGGTTCCTGATTCAAAATGATGTCCCACGAGGGAAGCAACCGTTTTGAGCATAAATTTGTCCAATAATTGTTTACGCGACTACGTTTCACCTTCCGGCCAATCCATTGATTTTCCCTCCGGCCTGGATTTCCAATATTTTCTCATGCGCCTGTTTGACTTTGCTTTCGTCCCAAATTATCCCGAACCATTAGAACGCCTCAAGACGCTCGCTGCCAATGAACATTGGGGCAGAGGTGGACGGATGTTACGCAGTTACTTTAACCACATGTTCGATAAGGTGGTCGAAGATGGTTTGCTCGCTTTTCATCCCGATGGAAATTCTGCAGTTTTTCATACAGGTCTGATGACTCGGAACGACCAAGATATCTACGCGGTCTTCGTTCCCAATGAAAGGGAAGATGCACAAGATTGGTTTTTTCGAGGCTTCAGCACAAAAGATGGATTAGGTTTGGGGGAATTCTTGGCAGCTTACGACGAACTTCCAGTGCGTCCTCGTTTCATTCATCGTGCTGAACAAGCATTTTATACACCGCAATCGGGAATGCCTGAATGCAATTGGGAAAGGCTAATCGTCGAAAACATTAGCCGCATTCCACGCCAACTCATACACGACGCAACAGATGAGCGTGTGATATTGCCGGATTTGCGGGACGTGGGCAAAGAAGCATATATCGAATGTTTAGATGAGGCCGCTCGCCGTATAGCTATTGATGAAGGGTTACAAGATTTGATCGGTTGGTTTGAGTTGGCGCTCGAAAGGACAATGGACAAATTGCATATGGACTACAAACTTGCGGTGCCTTCATGGCATGCGAAAGACCAATGCGTGGCGTTGATGCTGCCATTGGCTGTCCGACAAAAGGAAGTCAATGTTGCCCTGGCCGTTACGTGGGATGAAGTAGGGCGGTTTTATGAGGGGTTGAATTTATTGACCATGGAAATGGCCTACAACAATGCTCGTTTGATAGCGAGGCCCGAAGCATCGTGGTTAGTCGAAGCCATTCAATCCAAACCCAAAAATCTCGTTAGGGCTGAATAGTTGGATTCAATTCATCGATGCCGGTGACATAATTGGAAATGATTTGGAGCGAATCGCTCCATTCTGCTCCTTCAAATCCGTCAAAGGAGGCTGAATCAATTATTTCCAAATAGCATGCTAGGTAAGCTTGAGCGGTTGGCCAATAGGACCAATGCCATTTTTCTTCTTTGTATCCCGTACGACCATTGAGTTGGTCGCCATACACTTGAACAAAACCATAGGAAGCGGCGTTTTTTTGCATCCATTCGTACTGTTCCAATCCAATACCGGATTCAAAATATTCATTTTCAAGCGAATTAAGGTCCAGGTCTGTGCCCCAATGATGCCTTGAAGACCCTGGCATGGAACTGTATTCCAGAATTTTTGAAGCACGCTCCAGAGGCTCATATCCCATAAACCGCGGATTGTTCCATTTCCGATTCCAAATGGACCGTTGATGTTCCCAAGTGCGCATAGCACTCAAGATTTTTAATTCGATACCCTCTTGAGCCGCAGCTGTTGCCATGGAATCAAACGCTTGAAGCACTTCTACTTTTAGATAGATTTCTGATTTATCTGTCCATAGGCTCGGAACGATTTGAAAAGCGTCATTTTTTGCTGGATCGACTTGGCCCAAAAGCATCTCTCGCGAAATTTCCTCGCATGGATCTGCAGGCGCTTCGCTCAGTGGGAGTGGATTAATACTTGGTTCAGGCTCAGAATCACATTGAATGAAATTCAATCCTAAACCTGCAAGCACAATGAAGGTCAATCCTTTATTCATGCCCTAAATTTCGGACAATTCCACCTATGAGACCATGAGAATTGAAGCGAACCATCCCGACGAGTACATCCAACAATTGCCGGAAGACCGAAGGCCAAGTTTTGAACGATTGCGGAACACCATTTTAGACGCATTACCAGAGGGATTCGAGGAGACCATGTCGTACGGTATGATCGGTTATGTTGTCCCTCATTCATTGTATCCAGCCGGATACCACTGTTCACCTGAACTTCCATTGCCCTTTATGAGCATTGCTAACCAAAAGCATTTCATTGGTTTTTATCACATGGGGCTCTATGCGAATCCGGAGCTGATGGATTGGTTTGTGGCATCCTATGATGCTTTGAATTTGCGCAAATTGGACATGGGAAAAAGCTGCATTCGATTTAAAAAGTGGAATGAAATCCCGATGGATTTGATTGGTGAATTGGTCCGGCGTGTTTCCACTGAGGATTGGATAGCAACGTATGAGAGCGCCTTCAAGCGATCAAGGAACTAACTCATTGCATTCCTTGTTTACTTTCGCAATAGAATTGCGAAATCATGGCCTCTCCTGAACGGCATGCCCATTGGCGCTACTTTATTCTAGATGAATGCTTCAGCGAAGCGCAAGAGGATGATCAGATCCGCTGGTTCAAAACAAATTTGCTCCTTGAGGTCAATCGTCGATTAAAGGCAATTCATCCCGGTACCAAGCCAATCGCTATGCGAACCCTCGAAAAAGATTTGGTGGATTTTGAAAAGATATACGGAGTTTCGATCGAGCGACGAAGAGAAAAGGGAAAAATTTATTTTGCTTACCCCAAAGGACAAATAGGGATTCATACCGGTGAATTGTCTTCCAAGGAGCGTCGAAATTTGATGTCGCTCCTGGATTCAATGGGACGCTTTCGATCACTGAAAAATTGGGATTGGTGGGTCTTCATGGAGGTTATGTTAAAGGGGCAGCTGGGTTTTTATTCAAATCAATCGAAACGGCGAGAGGCTGGAGTTGTGGTGGACCGAGAACTTTATGGTCATGAAGTTCAGCGCTGGCTTCTGCCCATAGCAGAATCCATCTACAAAGCTGTGCCGCTCCGCGTCGCCTATGCACCTGATTTGGGCGATGCAACCGAGCGGGTTCAATTCATGCCCGAATTTTTGTCTATTCGAAATGGAAGTATCCATGTAGCTGGTACTTGCTGGGATGATGAGGCTGAGGATTTTTTCCGCTTGGTCATAGCATTGGAGGAGATTACTTCACTCGATGATGTCGCCGTGGCTTGGCCCAATGCGCAATACCAAGCAACGCCTGCCAATCGGTGGTCTGAATACTTGTTATCTCGCATGAAACTATCACCGGGTTTGGTGATTGACTGGGACCGGAAGCCCGACTTGATCAGGGTGTGGGTGGGTGAAGCATTGGCTCAAAGGTTCCTCAAAATGCCCATGCACCAATCGCAGGACATGAGGGTAGAACAAGCCGCAAACGGCATCATTTTCACCATTCAAGTGGTTCCAGACGATTCGTTCGTAGCGTTCGCTTTACAGCATGGTGCTCAATTTCAAATCCTTGAACCAGATGATCTTCGACATCGCGTGCGGCTAGAATCGGCTGCAGTGGCAAAGCTGTACGAACCGATGTTCGGTCCTTAATCCATCGGCATGAAGACGGCGTTGTCAATCAAGCGCTTGCCATTTTCCCAAAAACCCCTGAATAGGGGATTGTCGACGAAATAAATCATCTCTCCCCGGCCTACCGAGTGGGTCCCAAAGGCCAAACTTCCTGCGATTTCTTGATTGGCTCGGCTACCGACGAATCCGCTGACGGGTCGATTCGAATTTGAAAAGCGCCCAACGGACCAACCTGAGTTGAGTGGCGCGAATTGCGCCCCTGAAGAGCGAAGTGAATAGTAGGGTTGTTCTGGGTATCCCCAAGCCAACGGATGACTCAGGTCCAAATCAACGGCATAGATTGAACCATCCCCAATGGTGGAAGCATATTGGCTATTGCGATTCGCATAGGACGCATCGTCGTCATTTTCATCATTGGAGGTGGAATTCAGACGATCGAGCCCCCAGTCTGAATCATTCGCAAACGAATTGAGTGCTCCAGCGATCGCAATTACGCGTCCACCGCCACGAAGCCATGAGGACAGAGAAGATTTCCAGTCTGAATCCATGAACCGGTACCAACCCGAGGGCAAAATCACCACGTCCCATTCGTCCCAATCTGAGGGATCAGTCGAAGTTCCTGCAAGACGAGTGATGGGGTAGTTCAATTCATGCTCAAAATGCCACCAAACCTCGCCCGCACCCAAACTTGAAATTTGTTCGCCCATGACCATGGCCACTTTTGGCGCTTCAACCAACCATACATCATCCGATCCCATGTCGGGGCCTGATACGGCATGACCACCGAGCACTTCCTCAACCTGAACGTCAAAGGCGGCTACTTTTTCAGTGAACTGCTCCTGCCAATTCACCTCTTCCTTTTGATCGCCTTTTAACAAAAACAGCGTTCCGGGTGCAAAGCTCTGGGTCTTGTGGACGATGGCTTTGGAATTGGTTCGAAACCGCAATCCCTCCTTTAAACATGCGGCCAAAAAGGCCGAATAATACTCCTGATCAGGAGCTATGGCAAATCCAAAGGAATCAGCATTCGGAACAAAAGGTTGCGATGTTGATTCGATTTTCCAGGGAGACCCGCCGACGGGTTTACTCAGCCCATACGCAGTCAATCCATAGGCGTATGGCACACTCCAAGTAGTGATATCATAGGTCGCCGAATCAGTCAACACAGGATCTGGATCAAACAGCACATCGAGGATGCGGGAATGGGTTTGGTAACTGCTGATGAATAAATCCCCCGGCTTCGCATTCACAGATTGATTTTGATTCAATCCATAAGCCCAGCCACTCGTTGATTTTTGGGCGGTGACTTTTTCGCATTCAATTTGATGCCGATTCAAAAAGGTCACGAGGCGATCTACCCGCGCAGCATTTGATTTGTTTACCGGAATCAAATACCCACCAAACCGTCCGGATGGTTTGGTCCGGTTCGCCTCATGGAATTCAGCGAATTCGTTGACCAATCGACTCGAAAGTCGAGCGCTGGTTTCCACTGCGGATATACTGGAAACGACATGGTTGTCAATGCGATTTCGCAGGCTCAGTTGGGTTCCATCGTTTCGTTGGATCAGCACACCTGCACTGCCGCTTCCTCCTTGCTCGTAGGTCATCCCGATGGCACCATTGTATATGGGATAGGTGTCCCCATAGCTCGGGTAAAGCAAATCGAAGGATTCCCGCGTGAAGTAAAGTTCCCCTCGATCGTCAAACGCTGCAGCGGCGGCGTCGCCGATTTCATTTTGAAATTCTCGCTGCCAATCCGTGATGGCTTCGTGGTAAGGTTCAGCTGCTGGGGCAAAATAGTAGGGGGAATTGTATCCCATCTCGTGGTAGTCACAATGGACATGGGGCATCCACTGGTGATAATGCGCAGATCGCGCTCGACTCTCAATTTGGGTTTGCCATGCCCAATCTCGGTTCAAATCGAACAGATAATGATTGGGACGACCTCCTGGCCATGGTTCATCGTGTTCTATGGCATCCGGGTGCCCATTGGGCTCGAGACTAGCGTACTGATTGAACCAAAATGCATAGCGATCATGGCCATCTGGATTGAGGCATGGATCGACGATCACCACCAATTTTTTCATCATTTCATCTCCACGCATGCATCGTTCTGCCAATTCGTGCATGACCTCCAATGCAGCTTCCGTGCACACGGCTTCATTCCCGTGGACGTTGTAGGAGAGCCAAACGATGGCGATTTCATCGAAGGACGCATTCCCAGCGCCACCATTCATTCGATCGAGGTGTTGAAGTCGAATGTCCTCGAGTTGATTACTGAGTTCCGGATGCGTAAAGACGAGCGTTTTCAGCGGTCGGCCTTCTTCTGTTTGGCCATAAGCCATGGAAATGATTCCTGAGTTTCCTTGACTTTCCGATTCCGACGCCAAATATTCGACGTAGTCGTCTACTTGGTGATGTAAGCTAAATCGGGAACCGAGCTCAAAACCCAAGAATTCACTCGGAGTGGGGAGTTCTTGTTGTGCTGAGACGCCCGCAGTGTTCAGACTTAAAAGGATGAGGCAGCCAATGAGCAGCCTTGATTCGTTCGCTTGCTTTGCCATGCTCCGAAATTAGCGCATGACGGACAGACTTAGACTTTTATTTTCCAGCAGCAAAGTTGACGACCTCCTCGTCGAGGGGGTTGGCGCCCGATCGCAAGGAGGCGACGAGCTGGCCTTCTTCATCCACTAAAAATTTGTGGAAATTCCAGGCCACTTTGTGGTCGCTCACTCCATTCTTCTCTTTCAAACACAACCACTGATAGACGGGATGGCCTTCGCTGCCATTAACGCTAACTTTTTCCATCATTTGAAAGGAGACACCATAGTTTTTATCGCAGAAACCAGCGATTTCATCAGCCGATCCAGGTTCTTGACGGCCAAATTCATTGCAGGGAAACCCCAGAATTACAAACTTATCTCCGCCATACTGCTGGTTCAATGCCTCCAAATCCTTGTATTGAGGGGTAAATCCACATTTGGAAGCGGTGTTGACAATCAACACACGTTTTCCTTTCAATTGATCAAAGTCGTAAGGTGCGCCTTCAAGGGTTTGCGCAGTTAGTTCGTAAAAGTCTTCCATGGATTTAGTCGGAGGGTAGAAGGTTGAACTTTTGTAGAGTTTCCAGGCGGTCAAACCGAGGCCCAAAGAGACAAAAATGACTGAGATAATGATCCAATTAAAATCGAAACGCATATTTATTTCATTCTTATTCATTTGAGCAACTATCTTAAGCTCACTTTTGTTCTAAGGAAGGGAAACAATGTTCATGAAGTCAAGTACAATTATGGATTCGAGAATTCAATGGGCTTTCCGGTCAATGATCGCAATCCTGTTTACAATGCTGGCAAGCGCGGCTGGCTGGAGTCAATGTGCTTCGTTCGGAGCATTCGACATTGGTGAAGATGTTGAAATCACCTGCCAAGATTCCTGCATCACCCTCTTTTCACCTAGCATAGCAAATGTCGCCGTGGGCGGTTCGGATTATGAGGTGGAAGAAATCGATTATGAACTACCGTATCCATTTAACCAAGGGAATGTCGCCATCAATACGGGTGATGATGTGTACAGTTCCATCATTCCACTTGGGTTTATGTTCAATTTTTATGGTCAGGACTATAATCAATGCCGCATCTCGAGTAACGGTTGGTTCTCTTTTGACCTTTCAGAAACTGCAGGGTATAATCCGAATGGCACCAACCCAAATCCCAATCTGCCGAACAACAGTGTCATGGGAATTTACAGTGACTTGAATCCCTCAACTTGTGGGAATGTCCGTTATGCAACTTACGGGTCAGCACCTTGCCGTGAATTTGTGGTCAGCTGGAATGCCATTTGCCAATTTAGCTGCACGAGTAACCAAGTGAGTGGAGAGGTGGTGCTTTATGAAGGAACGAATGTCATTGAAATTTACTTGGGCAACCGTCCGACTTGCAGTTGGGGCAATGCCGTTGTAGGCATCATGAATGCAGCAGGCAATGTCGGGCTTTCTCCAACAGGCTACAATACTGGAAACTGGAGCGCAACGAACAAAGCATGGCGATTTGCTTCGAGCGAAGTGGTAGAAGGAACGACCATGTGGTATGAAGGAGACACCTACCTCGGTATCGGTGACACGTTGGATTTTTGCACAACCCAGTCGACGACCGTCACGGGTTGGTTTGCACAATTGCCGCCTGATGAATTTTGTACTCCGTTTGACGTGAATGTCTCGTCAGCGGGTTCGGTTACGGCAAACAATCAAATTGATTGGGCAATCATCTCTGAGAACGGAGCTGTGTTGCTCGCAGACGATGCGCCTTTTGCAGGAGATGTATGCCTGCCCAACGGTTGTTACACGCTTGAAATGTATGATTCGGGCAACAATGGGTGGAATACCGCAGAACTTACCATCACCAACCCCGATGGAGAGGTAATCGGCACGTATACCTTGGACAATGGAAGCGCTGGCACGGAGAGTTTTTGCATTGATGATTATGACGGTCCAGAGCCAACAGAAGACGACTACATCCAGGTCGTATCGGATGATTTAGAAATTGTAGCGGTCAGCGATGTCGATGCAGGTTTTACTTATCCGTCGCCAATTTGCAGCGGAGGTGACCCATTTGTTTTGGTGCCCAATGAAGGTTCCGGTCAATGGACCGTGGATTGTGATGGATGCTTTGATGAAGAGACGTTGACCATCGATCCTGGGATTGCTGGAGGAGGTTGGCTGCCAGTTACCCATGTTTTGGACGGATCATGTTTTGCTGATGTCGAAAATTTAGAAATCTTCATCAGTACCACACCGACACCACAGTTCACGGCTTCGTCAGAAGCATTGTGCGATGATGAAGTGTTTGACTTTAACGCAACACCTCCATTTGGCTCATGGTCAGCGAGTTGCGGCGATTGTATCATTTCCAATACCGGAGTCTTTTTTGCTGATCAAGCAGATGAAGGACTCAACACAGTGACTTTCACTACGTTGGGGGTTTGCCCTGGCACTTCTTCTATTGAGGTAGGGGTTTCGCCCTTGTTGGAGGGATCGATTACGGGGCCTGCTTTGTTGTGTGAGGACGATTCTGCCGTTTTCGTAGCCGATGTTCCGGGATATTGGAGTTCAGATTGTGTTGGCTGCATCGATTCAATTACAGGCGTGTTCAATGCCGCAGGAATGCCCGGCAATACCTGGACGGTCATCTTTACGCCCGACTCTTACTGCCCTGTGGGTGATGAAGTTCAAATCGCCGTGAATGAAAGTGTGGCCATTGGCGCATCCAACGTGCCTGGAAGTTTGTGCGAAACAGCAGCCGATTTTCAACTGAATGTCAATGTCAGCGGTGGAACTTGGTCGGCGCCTTGCGCAGACTGTTTGTCCGAGTCGGGTTTACTCAATGTGGGTTCGGCGCCAATTGGTTTGTTGCCTGTGCAGTATGAAATCGTCAATGGGGCTTGCGCAGATACGGCGTCATGGACAGTGGATATTCGCCCCGTGTTGGAGGCGACATTTGATGAAATCCCTCCACTTTGTTTGGGAGAAACGACCAATCTCAATTACACATTTGATTCAGACATTCCATCCGAATACACCGCAGGGGCAACGGGTGATTGGAGTTCCTCTACTTGTCCGGGCTGTATTACCAATTCGAGCACTGGGGCATTTTCTGCGAATCAACTGAATACCATTGATGTTTCATTTGAATTTGATCATCCTTGCAGCCAAGGTTTTGAGGGATCAATTGAAGTTGCGCCTCCAGTGGATGCAACCATCGAGCCGCTCCCGGATTTGTGTGAAACAGGAGATTTGGTCGAGTTAAATGCCGCTTCCGGAGCTCAGTCAGGTTGGTCTTCTGATTGCGATGACTGCATCATAATCGATGGGGCTGGTCAAGCATATTTTGATCCTTCGATTGGTGCGGGTGAATACACGGTAGGTTACTTCATAGATGATGTTTGCACTGACGATGATGAGATCAGCGTTGTTGTTGTGCCTCAGGCGGACGCAACGGTGAATTTACCGGATTGGGTGTGCTTGGCATTGGAAGGATTGCAGCCCGGGGTGGCTTGGCCTGGAGGGGTGTGGACTGCCAACTGCGATGGGTGCCTTTCTGAGACAGGAACCATTGATTTGATGCAGGCAGGAGTGGGACTACTCGAGATTACGCATACCATTGAAGGGTTGTGCGGTGATGCACAAACGGTGGTGCTCGATGTGGTGGGTTGTGACGTCGAGACCGTCAATGTGTTCTCGCCCAATGGCGACTTGATGAACGAAGCACTCGAATTCAAGTACTTGACAAGCTTTCCAGGAAACCGGCTTTCCGTTTATGATCGTTGGGGAAATTTGGTTTACCAAAAGCTCGACTACGGTAATAATTGGGCGGCGACGGACGTGCCTGAAGGAACGTACTATTACGTTCTCACGATTCCAGGAAAAGAGGATTTGACGGGGTCGTTTACGCTGGTTCGTTAACCAATCTCAGCAATGCCTCCGTGTGCGCTTCTACGCGGGCTTTAAGTTCAGTTTCTTTCACTATGTCTTGGCTTGGGAATTGTTTTCCAATAAGTCCTCTCCATGCCATCCCGCAGTATTCAAACGATCTTCGATATGGGAGGAAATAATCCTCGAGATTGGCTTGGTTGCTGGCGCCGGATTGATAACTCTCCACTGCAGATCCGGTGGTGAGACTCAGGGCAATGGGTTTGCCTGCAATCGCCGATTTCGACGATGGAAAAGCCCAGCCCGGAGATAATATTTGATCCATCCAAGATTTCACAAGGGCAGGAGCAGCATACCAATAAACGGGCACATGCAATACAATGGACTGAGCGCTTTCCATAAGTTGCCGCATGCGATTCAATGAAGTCTCTGAAAAGTGCATTGAATCATTAGCCGCATCCTTCAAAATCAAGCAATCATGTCCTTTGTCTTCAATCGATTGAATCAAATATTGAGCAAAGTGCGATTGCTGCGGCTCTGGATTACCGATAATGAAGAGGGTAGAAGGCATTCCACCTGAACAACTTCTGCGCCATGAAGTTCAGATGGAGCATTTTGAATGCATGAATCAATCACTGAATCGGAACTGTACCCCGATTGAAAAACTATGCATATTGGGAGAATCCTGGGGATTTTCATCAAAGAATGGCAAAAGTGAGGCTTCACCGAGCAAACTGATTTTACCAATTCCAATGGAAGCGCGTCCATTCAACTGCAAGGGATTGATGACGAATTCTTCTGATGTGGTCAATGTCGTGAAGCCAGATTGACGCTCATACTGGTAATTGCTATGCAACAGGTAGCCTGCAACAAGTCCAGCTTCAATATGAAAGCCACTTTTTCCTGCGCGGTAGGTGTGCAAAGAAGCCAAGAATGGCACGCGCAAATAAATGGCGTCGATTTGATTTTTGGTGACATTGACACTGTCAGGATTTAAAATTTCCGCAACAACGATTTGATTGACTTCATCGTAATCCAATCGGTGCTCTGGATCGATTCCAACGCGCCACCAATCCACTCCCAACCCCGTGGTAATCCCTAAAAATTCACCTAAAATTCGCTGGCGTTTTTCTAGGGGGTTAAACTCTAATCTCCAAGACTGTGAGACATCATCTGTGATCAAGCCCAAGCCGGGCCGAGCGCCCCAATTCGCGTTGTAATCATCTAAATTTCCCTGAAACTGAGCCATAGAAACCACGCTGCCAGAAAAGCCTCTCCAATTTCCAACACTTTTCTCCTTGGATTCTGTGGTTGCTGTGGTGTCGCAATAGCTCACTGATTCTACTGATGCAACTGCAAAATTCAGGGTCATACCAAAAAGAATGATCAGGATTGAAATGGAATACTTCATGATATTGTATTGTTATAAATCAAAAACGCGGGACAAATTAAAGCCAAAATAGATTTCCCCGTCCCTCCAACGACCTCCTGTTTCTGTGAGAAAGGCTCGTTCGAACATGCCTTGTGCGTTGGTGAGATGCAATTGGAATACGTGCCCACCAGTTTCAATATCCATGCCAATTGACAAACTGTTTACGTGTTCAGTGGGCAATCCAGCAATAGCATAGTGGTATTCCGCATTCACGCTCGTCCTGGAAGTCAATTTGTATCGACCGCCTGCCCCAATGGTCCACTGGTCATGAGAGTCTGAAAGGCTTTCGACCAAATTCCGATGGGTCAACGAAGGGATGAGAGCCAAAGACAATTTTGAATCCCATTTTTTTGCGACGATGGCTTGATGGGTATAGCTCATACGAGAAGTGAAAAAGTTTTCCCGGGTTGGATCTGCCCATTTCAGTCCATTTACCATGGTGACGCTGTACAACGTGACGCTGACGGGCATGCTGTTGTCAGAATTCTGTTGAAGCAATCGAAATTTTGCAGAGGCATCCACTGTCTTTTGAAACGTGCTCCGAGCTATTCCAACACTGAGTCGATCGGTGATGCCATAATCCAAGGCCATTCGCATGCCTGCATTGTCTAAGCCCCACAATTCATAGGCGCCGTCACTGATTTTCCCAAATCGGTGTGCAATGACAAAATGTAGCACGTTTGCACCAGGGGTTTCATTGCTTTGGACATTGATGATTTTGGTGTCTTTGAAGGTTGCCGAGACGGGTCTTATGACGAGCTCCTCTGGACCCAATTCATCGAGTAGGCTTTGGGCATGACTTGGATGGCCAAAGCACATCAAGGCAAAGGCAAAAGTGAAAATGAAGACGGGGTGCAATAAATTCTTCATCAGGCTCTACCTGGGGTTCAGTGTTGCTTCTACCGTAACTTCAATTGATTCGGCAATTTTTTTACTGACCATGCTCGGAATTTCAATGTCGTGGTCTGCAGGTTTGACAAGAAAGTTGGACTCAATGGTCCATTTTTCACCATCCCAACGAACTTTTGCGGGGATGTCTCGCTGCTGAGCTTTTCCATGAATGGTAAAAGATCCACTGGCATTGACATTGTGCCAACTTCCATCCTTTAGTCCTTCGTTCCAATCTGTGATTCTTCCCTCGAATGAGCCGTTCGGGAATGTGGTGGATTCCATGTAATTTTCATTGAAATGCTCTTCCATCAGGGCTTTTTCAAATCGAAAACCCAGAATTGGAACCCTGAATGCGAATTCGCCAGTTGATTTAAGTAGAGCGGTTGTCTGGTTGTTGATTGCCTCGATATCTTCTATGGGTGTCGAAGAGTAGAACCGAACATATCCTTCCCGGGTCATGTATTGTTGAGCATGGGCAGCATACCCGAATAGGAGGGACAAAAAGAGTACGAATGCTGTTTTCATAAGATGTTTTTAAAATTCTGGGGCACCGAGATTGATCCAGTTTTCGATTAATAAAATGGCGCAAGAGTCCAAAGATCCATTGGGAGGCATGGCCCTTGCGTTGGATTGTGGAAGTTTCAACACCTCTAACAAAGATCCTTCGAGGGCCGCCTGGCTCACACCCTCATACGTCGAAAAGTCTTTACCGTTTTGGGCATTGGGTCCACTATGGCAGACGGTGCAATGATTTGTCATGATTCCTTCAATCGATGCGTCATAAGTTTCAATGGCATCGGGACAACCACTACCATACAGTGTTTCCTCGACATCATAATAGCAACCGAAGAGCATGAAACATGAAAACGTTATGACAATCAGTTTCATTGCATCAATTGTTTGGCATTCCTGATTCGATCCATTGACTGATTTGATTCACTTGACAATCACTTAATCCGTCACCAGTAGGAGGCATGGCACTATACCCCGCTTCGTGTGATACCCTATCCAATAGGTTCGAGTAGCTCACCGCGCTAACGACGCTCGCATGTGTCGATAAGTCGAGCCCGGCATCGGGTTCGCTTCCACTGTGACATCCAATGCAATTTGTCTGAATCATAGGCGCAATGACTTCAGAGTAGGTAAACTGACTGGAGTCGCAACTTGAACAAGAGTTGTCCAGTGCCCCTTGCATAATCCATAATGCAATCAGATTGATTTGTTCCTCGCTCAATGGGGAATTGGGTGGAGGAGGCATGATTTTGTCTGGATCATCTTCGGTGATCACTTCGAAAAGCTCACTTTGGCCGAGGGATCCGGGTATGATTAAGTTGTCATCCTCGCCAAACATCAAATTCTCGTATCCATCTAGGATGATGCCTTCTTCATGAGAAGCAACGTCATGGCATTCGGGCATGGCGCATGTTGAAACAAGCAGCGGAAGGATGTCTTGCTGAAAATACACAGAATCGGGATCGCATTCGGCTGAAAACCCCTGGTCTCCCGGCAAGGGGTCATTGGGTGTGGGAATATCATGGGTGCACGCAAAGAGCACGCTCATGACACTTGTGAGAATGAAGATCTTTTTCATGGGTTACTCGGAAATGCTAATATAATTCAGCTCCCTCCAAGTCGGCTGAGAATGAGGTTTCGTACCACTTAATATTTCTTAATCTTCATTAGAGCATGCTTCATACATCTTTGAACGCTGTTTGCGATATTTGCTGCAAAGGAGATTTAACCATGGGAAGAGCATTTGAATTTCGAAAAGCGCGGAAGTTCAAGCGGTGGGCGGCAATGTCAAAGACGTTTGCGCGACTCAATAAAGACATCATCATTGCCATTCGTGAAGGAAACAGTTCCGAACCCGACATGAATCCAAGGCTTCGGGCCGTGTTGCAAAACTGCCGCGCCGCTAACATGCCAAAAGACAATGTTGAGCGAGCAATTAAGAAAGCGACCGATAAGGATACATCTGACTACAAGGAGGTAAATTTTGAAGGGTACGCTCCTCATGGAATTGCTGTATTTGTGGAGACAGCCACTGACAACAACAATCGAACGGTGGCCAACGTCAGAAGCCATTTCAATAAATGCAATGGAAACCTCGGAACATCAGGTTCAGTTGAGTTCATGTTTGACCACGTTTGCTTTTTTAAGATCAAGGCGGAGGGAGTCGATGCGGAAGAGTTGGAACTTGAATTGATCGATTTTGGTGCAGAGGAAGTGGAAGCGGATGAAGACGCCATTGTGATTACGGGCACTTTTGAATCGTTTGGCCAGCTTCAAACGAAGTTGGAGGCCGATGGAATGGAAATCATAGAATCGGGATTGGAACGCGTTCCAAACATTACAAAAGAGCTCGATCCTGAGGCGACAGCGGAAGTTGAGAAGCTCATTGAACGATTGGAAGAGGACGATGACGTACAAAACGTGTTTCATACCATGAGCTCATCCACGGAATAAGGATTGAATTGGGTGCGGTCGCGCATGAATGGGATTGTTTTACCTTCGCCGCATGGAAAGCAAGCAGGTCAGCGAACCCATCGTTTTACTGGATTTTTTGATGGAGCACGGGCAGTTCAGCACCCGAACGCGTGCTCGAAATGCAATCAAAGGAGGTGCGGTATCCGTCGATGGTAAAGCATTGAAAATTCCCTCAGCTGATTTGACGAATGGACAAACGGTGACGTGGAGTTCAAAGTCTGCCTTGAAAGAAGCCAAAGATTTCAGTTTTGGTTCGCCAAGCCTTTCGGGTAAAGCGGAGTCTGCCAAAGCGCCTTATGAAGTCGTTTATGAAGATGATAACATTCTGGCCTACATCAAACCTGCTGGAATGGTGTTTGCTTCCCCTAGACCACAAGTCAAAACTTCATTCACGGCAATGAAGAATTGGATGGAGAAATCGCGCTCCAATTGCGAATGCATTCAATTTGTCAATCGAATTGAAAAAGAGTCTTCTGGGATTTCCATTATTGCAAAAAACCTGGTTTGGCGTAAGCATCTTCAAGACCATTGGAATCAATTTACCGAACGCATGTATGTCCTGGTAGAGGGACATTTACCTGCAGATGATGTGCTGTTTTGTTTCGAAAATGAAGAGGGTAAAAAGAAGCGGATAAAGCATGAATTTCCTTACCGAACCATGCGAGCAACGGAAATGCACACCTTGCTGAAAATGGATGTTGGGTTCGATCAAATTCCAATATTGATGAGTGGCCTGCGCCGGCAACAATGCATGTTGATTGGTAAAGGAAAACAAGCGTCGGATCCCCTCGGCCGATCAGGGCTTCACCTATTTCAAGTTGATTTGACTGGGCCAACCGGAGAAAAGGTGGTCGTAAAGTCGCGGGTTCCTCAAGAATTTTTGAATCTCATGAAGGGAGGAAAAGGGCCAAAGGCTCGGCCAACACATTCCAATCGCAGACCGAAGGATTTGGAAAATCAGAGTAAAAAAAAGCACCGTTAGTCGGTGCTTGATGTTAAAGTTGATAACGGTTTTGTAACCAATCCCGCAATTCGATTGACTCCTTTGGGTTCAGATTTCTAAATGCGATTCGCATGGCCCTACGGATCATGACAGGTTCCGCATGCACGTGACGGATCAGTGTTTTGTACTGCTCCAGCGCAGTCGGTGTATGCATGATGGGAATACCTGGAGTGGTCATGAGTTCGAAAAGTTGGAATCGACTACATCCTACGAGGGTCATCCGGAAATGGTTGCGTCCTGCACTGGCTAAAGACGATGATTTGGTCGTAACCAATTGCTTTTCAAGTTTTTATAAAAAGACAAAGCATCGGAACGTTTTCCAATGCTTTGCTTAACCTAAACCAAATTCACCTGATCTTGAACCTCAGTGTGCTTTGGAGAGGAAGTTTCAATGATTGTGCCAAACTTCAACGCTTCACGTTTTCTAGAGCCAATAGCCGTTAAATTTGTTCGAAATTTCAATGAAAATGAGTCGACCAGTCTACATCGTTTCTGCTGTCCGCACCCCTATGGGCAGTTTTTTGGGGGCATTTGCCAATGTATCAGCAACTTCTCTAGGCGCTGCTGCCATTCGAGGTGCTTTGGATAAGGGAAACGTCAAGCCTGAATGGGTTCAAGAGGTCTTCATGGGCAATGTATTACAAGCAGGTTTGGGTCAGGCCCCGGCAAGGCAAGCGGCCATTGAAGCTGGGATTCCCCAAGATGTTCCTTGCACAACCATCAACAAGGTTTGCTCTAGTGGTATGAAGTCAATTGCTTTGGGAGCTCAAACCATTGCGTGTGGAGGGGCTGAAGTGGTTGTGGTCGGTGGTATGGAAAATATGAGCCGTGTCCCACATTATTTTCAAGGTCGACATGGAAATAAATTCGGTGACATCAAGGTCCTAGACGGAATGCTCTTGGATGGATTGACCGATGTTTACAATGCAACGCACATGGGAAACTGTGCTGAACTTTGTGCCAAAGAACACCATATCTCAAGGGAAGCGCAGGACGACTTTGCCATTGAAAGTTACGAGCGCTCTGCTCGTGCTTGGGAGTCTGGTGCTTTTGATGACGAGATTGTGCCAGTGGCAGTGCCGCAGCGAAAAGGAGATCCCGTCATGGTCACAGTTGATCAAGAGTTCACACAGGTCAAAATGGAAAAGGTTCGCACTTTACGTCCTGCATTCCAAAAGGATGGAACCGTCACAGCGGCCAATGCATCAACTTTGAATGATGGTGCGAGCGCGTTGGTTCTTGCTTCGGAAGATGCCATTCGTCAACATGGTTTGACTCCTTTAGCCAAAATCGTTTCTACTGCAGATGCGGCGCACGCACCTGAATGGTTCACGACTGCTCCGGCAAAGGCAGTTCCGATTGCGTTGCAGAGGGCGGGATGGAATGCAAGTGAAGTTGATTTATGGGAATTGAATGAAGCCTTTTCAGTGGTAGGATTGGTCAATGTGGCGTTATTGGAATTGGATTCGAACAAAGTAAACGTTCACGGTGGTGCGGTCTCATTGGGACATCCATTAGGGTCCAGTGGATCACGCATTGTCGTTACACTCGTTCATGCACTTCGCAAACACAACCTCACCAAAGGAGGTGCAGGCATTTGCAATGGGGGTGGCGGCGCATCAGCCTTGATGCTGGAATTGGTATAAGACAAAGGCATTGTGGAATTGAATTCGAGCATCATTTGCGTTGTTTCTCTTGCGCCCTTGCGCGAAGAGGCGAGGGATCCTTCCGAAATGTGCACCCAAGCCCTAGCGGGTGAACGAGCGACGATGCTTGAAATTGGTGTCAAAGATTGGATTCGAGTCCGACTTGAAAACGACGGATACGAGGGTTGGACAGATCGAAAACAATGGCAAGAGTCGAAAACTTCGGACAATGTTTTTTTGCTTCAGGCGCCGGTGAGTTCATGGTTGAGAGAAGATGGAAGCACCTTGGATTTGATTGCGGGCAGCCAGTTGGTCTTGAGTGAATCGGGGAGGTGGTCCATGGGCGATGTTTTGCTCGAACCGTTGGATGACTTGGATCTCGCAATCGGCGCACATGAATCAATTTTTCCAGCAATACAGCAGTTCATGGGAGCGCCCTATCTCTGGGGAGGCAAAAGTAAATTTGGCATAGACTGTTCGGGATTGATCCAGGTTGCTTTTCAATTAATGGGTGTGCGGGTTCCGAGGGATGCCAGTGAACAAGCCAAAGAAGGAATTGGCGTGAAATGGCAGGATCATGAAGTTGGCGATTTGGTTTTCTTCCAGAATGAAGAAGGTCGAATCATTCATGTAGGAATGGTCGCTTCAAAGAGCACGCTCATCCACGCAGCTGGTGAAGTTCGCATCGATGAGCTCCGTCATGAGGGGGTGTTTCGAAACGAAATCATGACGCACAAAATGCACAGCATCAAGCGCTGGTTAATCAATCAAGAAAGTTGAATTATTAGCATTCAACTGGCTTAGAATGGGGCTAGGCCGGTAACGATCTTCATGATAGCGTTCCCGTAGTTGATTCAAAACTTGAAGGGTTCGATCAATTCCCCATTCATTGGCCCAACGCAGTAATCCTTTTGGATAATTGACTCCTTTGGTCATGGCCGTTTCTAGATCTTGTGCGCTAGCGATGTTGAGGTAGAGTGCGTCGGCCGCCTCATTAATCAACAATGCAATAATGCGCTCGCTGACTTCCTGGAATTTATGCTTGTCTATGGGTTCAGCTCCATCTTTTGAGGAATAATCATAATACCCCCTTCCGGATTTCTTTCCCAGCCATCCGGCTTCGACGTGTCTTTTTTGAATCAAGCTGGGACGATAACGAGGATCGTAATAAAATGCTTCAAAAACCGATTGGGTAACGGCGTAGTTCACATCATTTCCAATCAAATCCATCAGTTCAAATGGGCCCATGCGAAACCCTTGATCGCGCATAGCGGCATCGATGGTCTGCTTATTGGCAATGCCTTCCTCGAAGATGCGAAGGGCTTCCCCATAAAAGGGCCGCGCGACGCGATTCACAATAAATCCGGGGGTGTCCTTGGCAATCACGGGTTTTTTACCCCATTCGTTCATGAGTTCAACCATATCTAAAACATGGTCTGCATTTGTTTGCAGTGCAGGAATTACCTCCACCAGGTCCATCAATGGAGCAGGATTGAAAAAATGAAGTCCCAAAAACCGTTCAGGATGCATCAGGCATCCTGCGATGCCAGTCAAGGACAAGGAGGAAGTATTGGAAGCAAGCAAAACGTTCACATCAACGGTTTGTTCCAGCTTTTGAAAGACGTTTCGTTTGATCTCAAAATCTTCAATGATTGCCTCAATGATCAACTTGCACCCGGCTAGATCATTCCAATCGCTGCTTCGGTGAATCGATTGTTGAATTGAAGCGTGTTGTGCTTTTGACCAGCGTCCCTTTTCAAGCAAACGATCGGCGACCGAAGCCAGCGCTCGCTCACTTCGTTCAAGCGCTTCTGGGTTTTGGTCAATTAGGATGACCCGGTGACCCGATTGAGCGGCAACTTGTGCGATTCCTGATCCCATGGCTCCTGCGCCAATGATTCCAATTTGAGCACGTCCAATTTCCATGGTGCTAATTACGGAAGAAAGAAATAGAAAAATCCGCTCGTACCTTGCCAACATGGATATAAAGATTGAATTAGAGGAGTCGGTCGCCTACCTCAAAGAGAAAGGAATTGGTGAAGTCGATGTGGCGATTGTGTTGGGCACAGGACTTGGAGGATTGGTGCAACACATCGAGGTACATCAGGAATGGAGTTACAGTCGAATTCCTCATTTGCCCGTTGCGACCGTTGAATTTCATTTTGGAAAGCTGATCTATGGGAAGTTGGGCGGGAAATGGGTGCTCGCTTGGCAAGGCCGTTTCCACTACTATGAAGGCTATACCATGGAGCAGGTTGTTAAGCCAATTCGCATTTCACGATTGCTTGGGGCCAAAGTATTACTCATCTCGAATGCGGCAGGGAGCCTGAATCGGGACATGAAAAAGGGGTCGCTCATGTGTTTGGAGGATCACATTAATTTGTTACCAGAAAACCCACTAAGGGGGGCAAACCTGGATTTTTTGGGCCCCCGTTTTCCAGACATGTGCAAACCTTATGACGCGTCGCTGAGCGCAAAACTGTTTGCCATCGCACGTCAGCATGAAATTTCACTTTACACGGGTACCTACGTTTCTGTTGCCGGCCCACAATTAGAGACCCGAGCCGAATACCGATACTTGCGATTGATAGGTGCAGATGCGGTAGGGATGTCCACTGTGCCCGAGGTCATTGCTGCGGCTCATATGGGAATGCCTTGTGCTGCCGTGAGCGTATTAACTGACGAATGCAATCCCGAGAATCTAGCACCCTTCGATGTAAATGAAGTTTTGGCGGTTGCAGAAAGTGCAGAACCTTCATTGACAACGTTGTTTTCTCAATTGATTAAAGAATTGGAATTTTAACGAAAGTAAATTCCGAGTGATCGTCTGTATATACTTCATAGTGTGATGTTTACGGTCTGATTTTCTTGGGCGCATGTTCAAGATTAAATCATTTCAGTGCAAACATTGCAGAGGACAAATCCAAGGTAGGAGTGACAAGCTTTTCTGCGACGATCTTTGCAGGGTTCGGTATCACCGAGAAAATAATCAACTCATTCGTGTCAAATCACGGGTCGACAAGATTCTTCAAAAGAATCGTTCATTATTGATCGCAGTTCAAAGGACCAACAAGGCAATTTCAAATGCTGAGGACCGCGCTTTCTGGTTGCGCAGAAACGGTTTCGACTTCGATTTCCATACCCATGTGGTTACACTGAGCGACGGAAGAATGGTGATCATGTGCTACGAAGAGGGCTATATCTTGGATGGAAACGGAGTGATTCCTTTTTCCAAGAAGAACACACCAACTGATTCAACGCCTGCGCTTCCGGCTACCTTTTGATTTCTTTTCGTGAAAAGCCCCTTGATAATTGGGGTCTCGCTTTTTCAATTCACGATCAATTTTTCTAGCCTGTTGTTGCTTCTCAAAACGGGGCGTTTCGAACGCTTCCAATACGGGCGGATCATTGAAATCAATGAGCTTTTGTTGCGCCAAGGATTCGATTCTTTCTAGGGCAAATCGTTCTGAAGGGTCATAAAGTGTCAATGCGGTGCCATGTTGAAACGCTCTGCCCGTTCGACCGATTCTGTGAATGTAGTCATGTGGATCACTGGGGACCGATGCGTTGATGACCATGGATGTTTCGGGAACGTCAATGCCTCGGCTGGCGACGTCGGTAGCGATCAATATTTGGATGGTTCCCTCTCGAAATTCATTCATGGCATTGATGCGTGAATTTTGTCCCTTGTTGCTATGGATGGAACGGACGCCGAAATCAAAGCTTCGTTGTAGGAACTTAGAGAGATTTTCAGCCTCTTCCTTTTTTCTTGTGAAAATCAAGAGCCGTTCCTCATTCAGATGGTTTTGAATGTACCATTCGATGAATGCGATCTTGGTGCGAAGATTGGGTAATGCCAGTTTGAATTGCTCCACTGTTTCTACCGGAGTGGATTCAGGAGTCACTTCAATTCGAGTCGGCCACAGAAGAAATTCTTCGGATAATTTCTCAACTCGAGGAGGGAATGTAGCAGAGAATAGAAGATTTTGACGTTTTGAAGGAATGACCTCTTGGATGTTACGTAGCTGAGGCATGAACCCCATGTCCATCATTCGATCGGCTTCGTCTAAAACCACATGCTTGATCTTCTTAGTGGAAACAAATCCTTTTGAATAAATTTCAAGGAATCGTCCAGGTGTGGAAATGATCATGTCTACACCATCTGCAACGGATTCTATTTGCCTTTTTGGCCCCACGCCTCCATAAAAAGCAACGATTCTTAAATCGGTGTATGAAGCGAATTTGATGGCTTCATTGAAGATTTGAACCACAAGCTCTTTGGTGGGGGCGAGGATGATGCATCGCGGTGATTCACCTTGGGCAAATTTTAAAAGTTGCAATATCGGCAACAAAAAAGCTGCAGTTTTTCCCGTCCCTGTTTGAGCAATCCCAACGACGTCTTGTCCAGAACGGATGGGTGGAATGGCCTGAATTTGAATTGGTGTTGGCGATTCATACCCCGCTTCGCCAATGGCATTTAAGAATTGACGAGTCAATTTGAGATCGGCGAAATTCATGAGACAAATTTAGGTTACCTAAATTGCGCCCGGAATATGAATGATTCTTTTGCGCACATGAGGCCGTATCGGGCAAGTGAGGTGCCCGACGCCATTGAGTTCTTGCTCAATGCATTGGATTGGCAGGCTCATCTTTCGCCGTTTTTGGGAGATGAGGCAGCCCAGCAGCTGATTAACGGGTTGCGAGAGGTGGATAGTGTCGAAGGGTTCCAGGATCGGTGTTCGAAAGTGTTCATTGATCAAATCCTAGAGCGAACAACGGATCATGTGACCATTTCCTTTTCTGACCAATTCAAATCGCATGGTGCATTGTTTATTTCAAACCACCGCGACATCGTCCTAGATCCATCTTTAATTAATCGCGCGCTTTTGTCCAAAAATGAGCCAACGACTCAAATTGGAATTGGAAGCAATCTACTTGAGTTGGAGTGGGTAGAGAAGCTGGTTCGATTGAATAAGAGCTTCATCGTTCAAAGAGGTGGTACCCCGAGAGAACAATTGATGAGCAGCGCAGAAGTTGCATCTTATGTTCGTGAGGTAATCTTAAGTGAAAATGGTTCGGTTTGGTTGGCGCAGAGGGAAGGAAGGGCAAAAGATGGAAATGACCGAACCTCTCCAGCTTTGGTGCGCATGTTATTGAGTGATGATGGCAATGAAGTTTGGAATCAGCTAAAAGTTCAACCGGTTAGTTTGAGCTATGAATGGGACCCGTGTGACGGCATGAAAGTTCGCGAGCTGTTACTTCGCGAGCAATGTGATGGTGAATATTCCAAAGAATCGGGTGAGGATGAACGAAGCATGAAACAGGGGCTTTTTGGTTGGAAGGGTGGGATTCATATTGAATTTTGTGAGCCCGTTCGATGGGGAGAGCCGCCAGAAGGAGTGAGACCTGCAGCCCATTTGGCATCATTGATTGATCAGCAAATTTTCAAATCGATGAAGCCATGGCCGTCTCAGCACTGGGCTGCTGCTGAATGGGAAAGGCTCAATGGAGGTAGAGATGAAAGTTGGCCGGACGATTGGAGCCCAGATTCTGTGTCGTCAGAAATTGTTGATGCTTGCGAAAAGCGCATCTCGATCATCAGTCAATCGATGAATGAATTGAACATGGATGAATTGAGCATTCGTAAAAAATGGTGTGAAATCACCATGAATCCATTAATCAACAGAATGCATGCGGTCCATGCTGTTGTGGATGAAGCGTCTTAAAGCGCTTGAATCAATAGATGCTTTAAATACCTCAGATTTTTTTCTCCCAACAGTTTGAAAGGTGAGCAAATACAATGCCTCCGGCGAGTCCAGCATTCAATGAATCCGCCTGACCTCGTTTTGGTATGTGTACTGGAACAGAGGTCTTAGGGATTGAATGATAATTAAAACCGTGTGATTCCGATCCTATCCAAATGAGTCCGGGCTTCCATTCAATTTCAGTGTATGAATTTCCGTGCATTTCCAGGTGATAATGATTCAGCCCTTGGATATTTTCAATGTCTGCAACCGCAACGGGCAATCTAAAAATAGAGCCCATCGAAGCTTGAACGCATTTTTGTGACCAAGGGTCGACTGTGCCATTCGAAATGAGTATTCCTCCCATTCCGAACCAATCAGCACTTCGAATCAATGTCCCCAAATTACCGGGATCTTTTATGTCGCAGCAAACAGCCCCGAATGGCAGAGGCGCCTTTTCAATGTTTTCCAAAACGTCTTTGGCTTCGATTGACGGCAATTCTGCTATAGCCAGCATCCCAGGTGGAGTTGCCATTTGGGAAATCCGACCCATTTCTTTGGTGCTAATGGATTGGATGTTGGGGTGATGTTTAGCATCAATTGCATTCGCCAGCGTGTCAAACATGCTGTCCAGGCAGTAAATTCGTTGCACAGTGAGTGAGCTTGAACACAATTCAAAAATGCTTTTTTCGCCTTCAACGATAAAACGGTTCTGGAGCGCACGCTCCGCCCTGTTTTTAAGCGCTTTTATGGATTGGATTTCTTGCCGTGTCATGGTGATGTGTAGACCATGGCAAAACTATGCAATCTGCGGATTGATTGCATTATCGGCGTGCTCTCCGTACAAGCGACTGCAGCAAAATGAGCGACTGCTGACGAAGGTGGAGATCAACATAGATAACGATGAAGAATCCGATGAAGCTTATTGGGATGTGATGCGACAAATCCCGAATAGTCGTTTCCTTGGCATCCGAGTTCCTATGAGATTGCATCTTATGATATCACCTGAAGGATTGCAGAAAGCTTCAGAAAGGCGTCGAAGTCAGGAGAAAGAGGAAGGAGGATTTCGATGGTGGATGGCAAATCGAATGGGGGAGGCGCCGGTCATTTATGATGAAGAGGCATTCCTTCGAACCAGCAAAAACATCGAGCGATTGGCCCAGAAAAAGGGTTATTTGGAAGCGAAATGCACGGGAATTGTTGATAGCACCGATGCAAATCAAATTCAGCTGATTTATGATCTAGCATTGGGAGCCCCTTGGACGATTGTGGAAGGAAAATGGGATAAGGATCATTGTTATATCAATCGCAAACTGGAGGATTCAGATTTGAGTGTGATGAATGGAATGAAATTCGATGTTTCAGGTTTAGATGGGCTGCGCTCTGATCTTGTTTCCCAGTTTAGAAATTCAGGATTTCCAACGATACAAGAGTCTCATTTGTCTTTTGTCGCGGACACTTCTTCGCATCATGCGGCAAATTCGGTGAGCTTGGAATTGCAAATACTTCCTCGAGGTTGGGATGAAGACGGCATTCCACTTCCTCATTTCCCTGTTCGATTCGGCAACATTGATTGGCATTGTGATGGGGATTCTTCATTGAGACAATCTTGCTTGGATGAAGTCATGGTAGAATTTCTGATTTCAATTGACTCAGGAATGATATTCAATGAACGGGCCATGAAGGACACTTACCGTCGGTTGGCGAAAGTCCCCAGCATAGGTCGTTTGGAAATTCCGGGTGATATCAATGTAAATGCCTCTGGAGTTGCGGCCTATGACATGGACATTGCCCTGCATTTGAGGAATCGCTATGGTGTCACTTCTTCGATTGACATGGTTCGAAGTGATGCGCGTTACGGCCCCATCGTGAGCTGGATGTGGCAGGACAACAATGTTTCTGGAAAAGGAGATGTTTGGGGGGCCAAATTGTCAGGGGGATTGGCTTCGACCAGCCCATTCAGTTATAGCAGCGACAACATCATTCCGAATAGTGGCACATGGTCTGTTGATGTCAATTATTCGACCCTTGGAATTCCCCCGTTGAGCTGGAATCGATTGCGTCCGTCCAATCAAGCAAGAACGTCCGTTCGTGCTAGTTGGGTTCATGAAAGCAGGCCTGAATACATTCGAACAGGCGTTGGATTCTCGTATGGATTTGACTTCATAGAAAACCCCGAAATGCAGAGCAAGTTTGAATTGACTCCTCTTGAGTTTCGGTATTCGGATATTGAAGCCAAACCCGATTTTGAAAGCTGGTTAATCGATCAAGCAAACCCTGTTCTGAGTGCACGATTTTCTGACTATACATCGCTGCTATCAAGGGCGCATTGGCACTCAAATTGGCTCGCTCCAAATCTGCGGCTTCAGGGTAGGATTTCTGCAAATTTGGAATGGACAGGGATGGGGATGAATTGGATGCAAAAGCGATTTTCTCAATCAAGTGATGGGCCCTATACATTGGGAGGAATCCCTTATGCGCAATATGTGCGATGTGACATTGAATGGATTGCTTCAATGAAAGGTCCAATTGCTTCGAGCGCCTCTTGGCATTCGAGATTAAAGGTTGGTGGAGCGAAGACCGGAGCTAACATGGAAGTCATTCCATTTGACCGTGCTTTTTATGCAGGTGGTGCAAATGGAATACGGGGTTGGACTTCTCGAGAATTGGGGCCTGGTTTTGCAGAAGCCAATGTGGTTTCAAGTGAATGGGTTCAAGGTGTTGGAGATGTTCAAATAGAGGGTTCGATTGAATACAGGAGAATGATGTCAGAAGTATTAGAGCTTGCTTGGTTTTCAGATGCGGGGAATGTTTGGGTCATTCCGAAAAGCGAGGGATCCGGCCCAGTGAACTTTGGTTTGAACTCAATGGCTTGGAGCACAGGCATTGGTATGCGCTTGGATTTTGAATTTTTCATTCTTCGATTGGACGGGGCCGTTCGATTATTTGATCCT
Organism: Bacteroidota bacterium; assembly: GCA_027624855.1. GTDB lineage: Bacteria > Bacteroidota > Bacteroidia > Flavobacteriales_D > Sanyastnellaceae > UA16. The sequence continues at coordinate 56,269 of JAQBTQ010000006.1, read as the reverse complement.
TCAAAACCCACAGACAATCGATGGATTGAATGGAATCAACAAAATGGTAGATTTCATTTAGGAATAGGTCATGCATTCTGAGATTTTCAAAGCATGCGTTAACTTTGGGTCGAAATAGATAAATCCCATGGGCTGGTTCAAACGGATTCAAGACGGAATTACAACGAAGAGTACGGAAAAGAAGGAAATTCCAGAAGGCGCTTGGTATCAATGCCCAAATTGCAAGACCGTCGTTACCTCCCAGCAACACGCAGAGCGACTTAACGTCTGCAATTATTGTGGTCATCATGACAGAGCAGGAAGTGAGTCGTACTTCAATTTGTTGTTCGATGAAGGCAAATACAGGGAAATCGCGCCGAAAATGACCAGTGCTGATCCGCTGCAATTCGAGGACACAAAATCTTACACATCACGGCTTGAATCGGCACAAAAAAAGACAGGGCTTCAAGATGCATTAAGGACGGCTTCGGGAGATTTAGATGGAATACCTGTGGTCATTAGTTGCATGGATTTTCAATTCATTGGCGGTTCCATGGGGAGCGTAGTCGGAGAGAAAATTGCACGCGGAATTGATCATGCATTAAAGAAGGGTTGTCCTTTTATATGCATCAGTAAGTCTGGAGGGGCTCGAATGATGGAAGCCGGGTTAAGCCTTATGCAGATGGCTAAAACCAGCGCCAAACTTTCACTTCTCGGCAAGGCCGGACTCCCTTACATTTCAGTATTAACGGATCCAACGACAGGCGGAGTTACGGCCTCTTTTGCCATGTTGGGCGATATCAACATAGCTGAACCTAATGCCCTAATAGGTTTTGCGGGGCCTCGAGTAGTGAAGGAAACCATTGGAAAGGAGTTGCCAGAGGGATTCCAGCGATCGGAATTTTTATTGGAACACGGTTTTTTGGATGCCATTGTCGAACGAAAGGATCTGAAGAAAAAAATTGCATTCACCTTGCGCGCCATGGGTGATTTTGCAAAAGGGGAATAAATTCACTTCCTCCGTTGATTTACAATGTTATCCGTTGTACATTTGCGCCTCAATTTTAGCATAACGAACATCAATTAGATTTCGCCATGTATTTAGATTCAGCAAAAAAGAAAGAGTTTTTCGCAACGTTTGGCGCGAATGACAAGGACACCGGAAGCGCAGAAGCGCAAATCGCGATGTTCTCCTACAGAATTGCTCACTTAACTGAGCATTTAAAGCAAAACAGAAAGGATTTTCACACGCAGCGTGCGTTGATCAAATTGGTAGGTAAGCGCAGGAAATTGCTGGATTACCTCAAAGCAAAAGACATTACACGTTACCGAGATATAGTTTCGAAGCTCGGTTTGCGTCGCTAATAAAAATTTACAGACGGAGGAGGCAATTGGTGATATCCATTGCCTTCTTCGTTTTTTAGCGTTTGCACCCAACGGGGTGATTCGCCTCAGGATGATTTTACAGGAAAGATGAATTATACGGTACACAACCAAACCATTGATCTCGGCAACGGGCGCGAGATCACCATTGAAACCGGAAAGCTTGCAAAGCAAGCCCACGGTTCTGTTGTCGTAAGGAGCGGCAACACCATGTTATTGGCGACAGCAGTTTCTGCGCATGATGTTAGAGATGACGTCGATTTTTTGCCATTAACGGTAGATTACAGAGAAAAATACGCTGCTGCGGGCAGATTTCCCGGAGGTTTCTTTAAGAGAGAAGCGAGGCCTTCTGATACGGAAGTATTGGTCATGCGATTGGTGGACAGGGCTTTGCGACCAACATTTCCAGGAGACTATCATGCAGGCACTCAAATCATGATTCAGCTCATGTCGGCTGATGCAGAGGTGCTGCCAGATAGCCTGGCAGGATTGGCAGCTTCAGCTTGTATTTCGGTAAGTGATATCCCATTTGATGGTCCCATTTCCGAAGTGCGGGTGGCCCGCGTAGATGGTGAATTCGTGATCAACCCCTTCCGATCGGAATTGGAACGGGCTGACATGGACATCATGGTTGCTGGAAGCATGGACAGCATTGTCATGGTAGAAGGTGAAATGAATGAGGTCAGCGAAGATGAAATGGTCGATGCCATTGAAGTTGCGCACAAAGCGATTCAAGCACAATGCGAAGCACAAATCGAGCTCGCCAAAAAGACAGGGCACTTCGGTGTTCAGCGCGAGTACAATCATGAGAACCATGACGAGGAACTCCGTGGCCGAGTGAATGCAGCATTGACGGACAAATTTTATGCTGCGGCGAAGGAAGGAAGTACGAAAGAAGAGCGAAAGGCCAAGTTCAGTGAGTTGAAAGAAGAATTCATGGCGACCCTTTCAGAAGAAGAGATTTCTGAAAAAGGTTTCATGCTGCGTCAATACATCAGTGCAGCTCAGAAAAAAGCGGTTCGTGACTTGCTGTTGAACGAAGGGATTCGACTTGATGGTCGTAAGTCAACTGAAATTCGACCGATCTGGACTGAGGTGGATTACTTGCCTGGCACGCACGGAAGTTCGATTTTTACCCGTGGCGAGACTCAATCGTTGACCACCCTGACACTCGGTACAAAACTCGACGAGCAATTGATAGACGGGGCGTTGGTAAGGAAAAACGAGAAATTCTTGTTACACTACAATTTTCCACCATTCTCAACTGGTGAAGAAAGGCCGCTTCGCGGAACCAGCCGAAGAGAAGTGGGACACGGTAATCTGGCACTGCGCGCTTTAAAGCCTGTTTTGCCAGCTACCGAGGATTGTCCCTATACCATTCGATTGGTAAGTGAGATTTTGGAATCCAACGGTTCTTCATCAATGGCTACTGTTTGTGCAGGTACCTTGGCCTTGATGGACGGTGGTGTACCAATCAAGGCGCCTGTTTCTGGAATTGCCATGGGTTTGATTACCGATAAAGATTTAGGAAAATATGTGGTTTTATCCGACATTCTTGGTGATGAAGACCACTTGGGTGACATGGACTTTAAAGTTACCGGGACGGAGCACGGAATTACGGCCTGTCAGATGGATATCAAAATTAAAGGGTTGAGCTTTACTCAATTGCGTGAGGCGTTGGCCCAAGCTCGGGATGGTCGTCATCACATTCGAAAAGAAATGCTCGGCAGTATTTCAGAGCCACGAAGTGATTATAAAGAACATGCCCCTCGAATCGTCACCTTGGTTGTGCCAGGTGAAGCCATCGGTCCAATCATTGGTCCGGGAGGAAAAATCATCCAAGAAATTCAAGCCGAAACCGAAACGACCATCAGCATCGAGGACGTGGATGGCAAAGGAATTGTTGAAATTGCTGCTACAAACAAGACAGCAATTGACGCCGCTTTAGCGAAGGTAAAAGCCATTGCATTCCCGCCAACCGTTGAGATTGGTGAAGAGTATGAAGGAAAAGTGAAGAGCATCATGCCTTACGGAGCATTCGTTGAAGTCATTCCTGGCCAAGATGGTCTTTTGCACGTTTCTGAATTGGATTGGAAGCGGATTGAAAGGGTGGAAGACGTGTTGAAAGAGGGAGAGGTGGTCAAGTTCAAAGTGGTCGGACGTGATGAGAAAACGGGTAAAATAAAACTCAGCAGAAAAGTATTATTACCTAAACCTGAAGGATACGTGGAGCGTCCAGAACGCCCGAGAGGAGATCGTGGCGATCGAGGACGAGGACGTGGCGACCGAAATCGAGATCGAGGTCCGCGAAGCGAAGAACGTAACAACGATTAACGTCTTACACGCAACATTTCTTCGGTTTTTTCAATTAATCATTCATACAACAATCATTTCAATTCATGAGGCAACTCAAAATCACCAAGCAGGTTACAAATCGAGAAACGGCTTCCCTGGATAAATACCTTCAGGAAATTGGTCGAGTTGATTTGATAACGGCAGAGGAAGAGGTGGAATTGGCTCGTCGTATCAAGAAGGGTGACCAAGTCGCTCTTGAAAAGTTGACGAAAGCCAATTTGAGATTTGTGGTATCGGTATCGAAGCAATATCAAAATCAAGGCCTTTCATTGCCTGATTTGATCAATGAAGGCAACCTTGGTTTGATCAAAGCTGCGCAGCGTTTTGATGAAACGAGGGGTTTCAAGTTCATTTCTTACGCGGTTTGGTGGATTCGTCAGAGCATTTTGCAGGCGTTGGCTGAACAGAGCCGAATCGTTCGTTTGCCATTGAATAAGATCGGTTCAATCAACAAAATCAACAAGGCTTTCGCACGACTCGAGCAGGAATTTGAACGTCCTCCAACAGCCGCAGAATTAGCAGAAACGTTGGACATGACGCTGGACGAAGTCAAGCAGAGTATGAAAAATGCTGGTCGACATGTCTCAATGGACGCACCGTTGAAAGACGGCGATGAATCATCGAGTAACATGTACGACGTGATGCGGACTGGTGATACTCCCTCACCAGATACGGACTTGATGACAGAGTCTCTTCGAAAAGAAATTGAACGTTCTCTGCGCACGTTGACTCCTCGTGAAGGTGATGTGATACGACTTTACTTTGGATTGAATGGCGAACACCCTATGACACTCGAAGAAATTGGTGAGCGATTTGATTTGACTCGTGAACGTGTTCGTCAAATCAAGGAGAAAGCCATCCGTAGACTGAAGCATACAAGCCGAAGTCGAATTTTGAAGAGTTACTTGGGGTAGGATTTATTCTTCGAGGCTCTTCCATAAATGGAGACATGCCAATGAACGGTATGGAGACCATTTAAGAGCAAACTCCTCTCGACTTTTTTCATTGGAAGCCATGGTGAAATCATAGATTTTCTCCATGGCTTTTTTAATGCCAAGGTCGTTTGGAGCGAAAACGTCACTGCGGTGAAGTGTAAAAATGAGAAACATCTGAGCGGTCCAAGATCCGATTCCTTTAATCGAGCACAACAAGTTCAAGATGGCCTCATTCTCCAATGAATCTAGATCAGCGAATTCGGTCTTTTGCTCGATCCATGCTTGACTCAATGCGATCAAATAGGAGTTTTTTTGATGGCTTAACCCCAATTGTCGGATTTGAATTGGGTCGCTACTGAGAATGAGTTCCGGACTCAAGCCGTTTTGCTCATTAGCCCAGTCATTCAGTCTTCCATAGATGGTTGCTGCCGCTTTTGTGCTCAATTGTTGTCCGACAATGGCTCGACACAGCGCATGAAAATGATTTGCGGGCTCATCTATTGAAATTGGTCCTTGTTTTTTGGCAATGTGTGCCAGATTAGGATCGTGGAGATTCAGGTGTGCAATGAATGCTTCGTGCAATTCGTTCATACGGTGAATATGCATCATCTTTGCGCAATCAATCATGCGAATTACTCTGTCATCATCCTTTGAGTTGAATAAAGCTGTAATCAGTGGCTTTTTCTGTGTGTTCTTGATTGCTTTGGGTTTCCAAAACTCAGGGTGCAATCGCGTGAATTTTTCTGATGATCCCACTTTGGAATTGACTTTTTCAGCGGACACGGTATTGTTTGATACGGTTTTCACCACCATTGGATCGGTGACGTTGCCCTTAAAGGTGTACAACCCACATGCTAATGCCATACTAATTGATGAAATTGCACTAGAGGGAGGTGTGGATTCTCCATTTCGGGTGAACGTCGATGGCGCTGTTGGTCCGACCGTCGAGGACTGGCCATTACTCGGTAGAGATAGCTTATGGATTTTTGTTGAAGTCACAGTTGATCCGACATCAGCAGCAACGCCATTCATCGTTGAAGACGCCATTCGAATTAATGCGAATGGAATCAATCAAGAAGTGAGGCTGATAGCTTGGGGTCAAAATGCTCATTTTCACGGGGGATTGGAACAAATTACACCTTTGGCTAGTTGCGATGAAACGTGGCAAAATGATTTACCGCATGTGATTTATGGCATCGTTGAAATAGAGCCTGGATGCCGCTTGACGATTGAGCCGGGAACCCAAGTGCATGTCCATAAAGGAGGCGGTTTACTCGTTTATCAATCAACGTTGGATGTTCAAGGAACTTTGAATAATGAAGTGGTCTTTCAAGGGGACCGATTGGAGGAGAATTATTCAGATGAAGCAGGTCAATGGGGGATTGAATTGGACTTTCAATTTGAGACAGACTACGGTATCGAGGAGGTAACGGCTCAACGTGGAGGGATTTGGTTGTACGGTGGTGTGAATTGTTCGATGAATTATGCCATTCTGAAGAATGGTACCATTGGTCTTCAAGTGGATACAACGGGATCAACGCTGCCTGCATTAACCCTGACAAATACCATCATTCATAACATGAGTGCCTACGGATTGTATGCTCAAGGAGCTACCATTGACGGGTACAATGATTTAATCTACGATTGTGGTCAATCGACGGCTGCTTTTACACTTGGTGGTGCTTACCGTTTAGATCATTGCACGTTTGCCAATTATTGGAGCGAAGGCGTTCGCCAATCACCTTCGGTGTTGTTCACAGATTGGTACGAAGACATAGATGGCAATATTCAAATTCGCTCGCTCGAGGGTTCTGAATTCAATAATTGTATTTTCTGGGGGAACAATTACAGTTTGACGGATTTTGACGAACTGGTGGTCAGTCTTCTGAATATCCCGGTTAATCCAATCGTCCGAAATTCGGCATTGGATGTTGATGATCCAGATTTCCCATTACAGTTAATCGAAGCTTGTACCACTTCAAATGAGCCACCATTTGCCTCAACCTCGGATCGCGACTTTCATTTGACGTCGAATAACACCTTGTGGGATGGGGGATCAAGCCAATTTAATGTGGCCTTGGACTTGGATGGTTTGCCGAGAAACATTGGGATTCCTGATAAGGGTTGCTTTGAACGCCAGCAATGAGGAGTTTTGGATAGCATCAGGATGTAACCATTGCAATGATTTCTCGTATGCATCGATATGATGACCACGGGAATTTTGGATGCTTTGGTGCGTCTATTTGCTGTTTTTGCGGCAGGTAGGTCAGCGCGTGAAGCCATGCTTGGTCGTCAAGCGGCAAGTCGGTATTTGTCAGGGAGGCTTTCCTACGAATTAACAGAGACGTATCTCAAGCATTATGACCGGGCATTGTCAGAATTGAATGTCGGAACCCCCGACTCTTCAGATTTTGTTCCTTTAGCCAAACGCCGAGCGAAATTGTCGGTTCGGTTGTTATTGCTCTGCCATCAAATTCAAGGCGAATTGACAGTGCGCGATCGCCTCATCATGTACGCTCGATTGTCCGAACTGGCTCAAGCAATCGGAACCATTGATGAAGCAGATAGCTTTTTGGATGCTGTAGCGGATGCATTGAAATTAGACGTCGATGATTCGCGGAAAATAAAAGCATTGGTTCAAGCGAATGAAGCTAGAGACCATGATGAATTGTTTTCCATTGCGGTCTCGCATGAAGAAGACGAGACCTTGTTGTGTTGCAGACTTTCTCTCGAGGATCTGTTTTTAATCAAGGACATCGGAGATGGAATGTTGAAACTGAATGGGAATGCATTGATTCCGGGGTCCATCAGTCCTATGGCACAAGGAAGTGTAATCAAGGATCCTTCAGGTCATGCCTTGTTTTTTAGTGATATCCTTCAACGGTGTTCATCCTGCGACCGGTTGGATCACGATCTGGATTTTCATGCAAAAGACATTGCGCATTTTTTTTCTTATCCAAAGGAGCCAGCGTTGCGTCCGTTGAGTATTCATGCGCAATCTGGAGAATTGATTGGCATTATGGGAGCGAGCGGCTCGGGAAAATCCACCCTTCTCAACGTACTCAATGGTTCCCTTCAACCCACTTTTGGTGATGTATTGGTCAATGGAAATTCCATTTATCAATCTGCCTCAGCGAACGGAAGCATTGGTCACATTGCACAACAAGATGTCCTCATCAGCGAATTGACCGTTTACGAAAACTTGAGATTTAGTGCGGCATTGAGCTTGAGTCAATTGGCAGAGGAGGAGCTCGTTTCAAGGGTTGATCGAACCTTGCAACGATTGGGGCTTTGGGAAATCCGTCACTTACGTGTAGGATCGGTTATGGATAAAACGATATCTGGCGGACAAAGAAAACGCCTAAACATTGCTTTGGAGCTGATACGCGAGCCATCGATTTTGTTCGTTGATGAGCCTACGAGCGGTTTGTCAAGTCGGGACAGTGAGCACATCATGGACTTACTGAAGGAACAGACATTACGCGGTAAAATCGTTTTCGTCGTGATTCATCAACCGAGTTCTGATATTTTCAAACTCTTTGATGGATTATTGCTATTGGACGTCGGAGGTTATCCGGTCTATCAGGGAAATCCACTGGAATGTCTAGACTATGTTCGACAACTTTCGAATCAAGTTCAATCCAATCATTCGGTTTGTACAGCATGCGGAACCATTAACCCGGAAGAGATTTTTGAGACGATTGAAGCATGCATGGTGGATGAATATGGCCAATTAACAGATGAGCGCCGCGTATCACCCGAAGAATGGAATGACTATTACAACATGGTGAATGATTTGGAGTCAGTTCCTCCGGATCCTTCAGTAATCCCATTTGTTCACCAATCGCCTAGTTGGTGGGATCAATTTGTGATTTTCTGTCGCCGTGATTTACACGCCAAGCGAAAAAATCGTCCCTATGTTATCATGAACTTACTTCAAGCACCTGTCTTAGCGTTGGTTCTTGCTTTGTTCACGCGATTTCAAAGTGGTGACCAAGGCTTCGTTTATCGGTGGAGCGAGAATTTGCCGCAATTCTTGTTCATTTCTGTGATCGTTGCTTTGTTCTTGGGATTGAGCTTCAGCGCTGAGGAAATATTCCGCGATCGTCCCACATTGCGTCGGGAGCGATTCTTACAGCTTAATTGGAACGCGTATTTGGCTTCAAAGACTGGAGTCATGCTGGGAATTTCAGCGATTCAAAGCGGTTTATATGCCGCCATTTCAACTTGGATCCTTGAGATACCTAACGCATTCTTTTTCATATTCCTAACGCTCTTTAGTTTAAGTAGTTTCGCCAATATTCTCGGGTTGAACTTATCATCAGCGATGAAATCTGCCAAAACGATTTATATCATCATTCCGCTGCTTATCATTCCTCAAATCATTTTCGGTGGAGCCATCATTCGATTTGATCGGTTCAATCCCATGTTTACTTCAATCGATCGGGTTCCGCTCATAGGAAATCTGATGGCTTCAAGGTGGGGTTTTGAATCATTGGCTGTGTACTTGACACGAGAAAATGAGTCCACTCTACCATTCGTAGAATTAGAAGACCAAATGGAAAGAGCGGCTTGGAGAAGGGATTTTTGGCACCAATCGTACACGGAATTGGAAGATGGAACCTTGAAAGAGCGAGAATGGCAAAATGCACTGGAAGAACTGAATTCTTGGAATTGGGATACCAGTGGAATTGATGATGCGCTAGATGCCAGAGATGCTTACAAAGCGGTTTACAAGCAAGCCTTTTCTCAGAGAGATGAAGTGAGACAAGCTTTGAGCCAATCGGTCGATTTAAAAGAATTAAAGGATAAGCACCACAATGAGGCGCTTCATGAATGGGTTATGCAGACAGATCGCAAGAAGCGTATCGAATTGTCTGATCGTGGACTGGTTCAAGCATCTTCATTTATCCATCAAATGCCTCAGGGACTGCAAGCATGGAATGCACCGTATTATGCTCCTTTTAAACAACTTGGACCTGTCAAAATGAGGACCTCTACCTTTAATTTGATCGTTTTATGGGCGATGAGCGCTTTCCTCTATTTCCTCATTGCTAACCGTTGGCCGGAAAGGTGGGGATGGGGAAAAAAGCTTGATTGATTAAGCTTTGGTGGCTATTAGCCGAAATGGGAGGTCGATGATGGCATCGTAATCTTCTCCAGCTTCAAGCATGTCTTCATCTTCTTCTTCATAATACCATGAAACCGTCGCATTCACGGATGACTTCTCGACACGTTTCAGTAAATCCATGATGCATTTGCTACTACTCGTGTTGAAATATTCCAATCGAATCGAAATATCGACAGAATCTTTTCCATCCTTCAAATGATCATCGATCCATTCCATTAAAGGGGTGTAAAACGCAATGGAGTTTTCTGGTATGGACCTACCAGAAATTGACATAGACAGCGGAGCAGTATTGAAATCTACTTGGGGTGTCTTGGATGTTCCTTCTAGTCGTATGGCACTCATGAGAATAAAGGTAGTTCAGCGATGAAAGTAACCCAGGCCTGTGAATGATCACTTACAATTTGCATATCCGCATTCCCTTCCGATTTACGGATGATTTCATTCAATCCCACGCCACCGCCACCATGTAAACTTCGATCATTTGATGCGATCTGATTTCGTTGCTGTTTTCGAAGTTCTTGGTTGCAGAGTGCTTTGAGCGATTCCCATCGTTGTTTGAGGTCACTGCACTGGTCGGACGGAATGCAATTCTTAGAAAAAAGAATCCAATGGCTATTGGATTGTTCGTGTACAGCAAAAGTGACCTCAGCTTTTGGCTCGACGGCATGATGATGCAGGTTTTGAAGCATTTCAATTGCTACGCGAACAATTCTTTTGCGCTGTAAAGTACTGGAGTTGAGGGCCTCCAGCCGTTCTTCCATCCAATGGATGACAAATCGCGTCGACTCGTCGTGTACCGCACCATTCCATTGAAATTCACAGGGTTTACTATCCAAGGATATTGGAAACCACTGTTTCGCTTCATTTGAGGATGATGGTTCTGGAAAAACACCTGACATAATTTCAAATTACGGTCATAACCCCGAACTTCGTTCATGGTACAAGGATGAGTAATGATGATGGATTTGTGGAAAAGCGAAAGTGATTGGTTTGCTCGGTGGTTCAATACCGAAGCTTACCATGTGCTCTATGAAAAACGAGATGATGTTGAGGCGAAGCAGTTTGTTGAACGGTTGGTAAATCAGCTATTTCCAAGTGGGTCAGGAAGTGGTTCAAAAAAAATATTGGACCTAGGGTGCGGTGCGGGTCGGCATTCCATTCAGTTTGGCCTTCAAGGCCACAGCGCGATTGGGCTTGATCTGAGTCAAAACAGCATTGAAACGGCTCAAAAAAACACCGAATCATTCCCCAATGTGTCCTTTTTAAAGGGGGATATGAGAGAGCTTCAGAAAATCTTTCCAGCGAATTCTTTTCATGCGGTGGTGTCACTTTTTACGAGTCTTGGATACTTCGAGAGCTTCAACGATCTCCAGCAAACGTTAGATGGTATCCACCATGTCATGAGGGATGAGGGCATTTTTGTGCTCGATTTTTTACATGTGCATCATGTGAAATCAACATTGGTTCCGCACGAGCAAATTTTCAAAGGTGGTTACCAGTTCAATATTCATCGCAGAATAGTGGAGGGATGGATTGAAAAATCAATCCAATACGAAGTACAGGGGGAAGAGTATCACTTCGTTGAACGTGTTCAAGCCATTTCCGAAAAGGAATGGGAGGTTTTGTTTCAAAGCGTTGGATGGGAAATTGTCAATCGTTTTGGTGATTACTCCTTGAATCCCTTGATGGAAGAAAGTCCTCGGTGTATACTTGTGGCTCGAAAAATGCCATGTGGATAGCAGCATTCGTACTTCTTGCCATTACTGCGCTCGGTGCTCTGGCTTATGATCGTTTTGGCGATGTGTTAAAGCCACATTTGAGTTTAATTCTGGCGTTTGGTGGTGCTTTTTTGATTGGGATCATTTTCAATCACCTCGTTCCAGAGACATACGCCTTAAATCCGAAGGCTGGATGGATTGTGGTTCTTGGTTTTCTTATCCAAGGTGTGCTTGAGTATGGTTCACAAGGTGTTGAGCACGGGCACCTTCATGTCCATCAGCACCATTCAAACTCGAAGATGCCGTTGGCCATGTTTCTCAGTTTGTGTTTGCATGCATTCATCGAGTCAATGCCACTTCACACTGATACCCATCATCATCATCATCATGCTCATGCTCATGACGGTCATTTTCATTTGCATGGAATCGAAGGTGTCGACAGCACCTTGCTCATTGGTTTGATTCTCCACAAGTTCCCCGTGGCCTTGGTTTTGATGGGCATGTTGGATGCGATGGGATTAGGGCGCAAATTACGGTGGGTGGCATTGATCTTATTTGGTTTGATGCCGTTGTTTGGCATGCTGAGTTATCAAGGGTTGATCAACCTAGGGGGTGCGATGGCGGAGCAGGTGCCTCTTTGGGCAGGAGGGATACTTATTGGGATTTTGCTGCATATCAGCACGACCATACTCTTTGAGGCGGGTGACGGTCATCGCTTCAATCGCAATAAACTTTTGGTCACAATTGCAGGCTTGGCTTTGGCACTTTTCTCAACTTAGTTTCGATTAAACGAAACCTTTTGTAGATGAATGCGTAAATATTGTCACTTAGCCACGCTCATGAAACATTATCGCATACACATCGACATTCATAAGTTCGAACAGATTTATCTACATCGTCATCGATTTGAATTCAACCTCTTTGAATATTGCCTCAATTAACATTGAGGCTTTTTTTTTAGAATAAATCTGCTGCCAAGCTCAATGCTTGATTCCAGGCATGCTCGTTGAATTGAAGCGCCTCACGCTCAGTCAATGCTTCTACGACCAATTCAGTAGGTAAATTTCCAATCAACTCATCTTGTGCCATGGGGCAGCCCCCGATTCCTTTGATGGCTGAGTCGATCCTGGTGCAACCTGCATCCAATGCTGCATTGATTTTCTCTCGAGCGTTCCATGGGGAGGCATGGAGATGCAATCCGAATGAGGTGTCATCAAAAGCCGAATCAACTTTTTGATAAACCGAATTAATTTTCTCAACGGAGGCATTTCCAATGGTATCAGCCAATGATATGACGTCAGGATGCAACCGGTCATTTAATTGGCCAATCCAATCCAACAATTGAGATTCACTCCATTCCTCATTGTATGGGTTTCCAAATCCCATACTCAGATAAACGACCAATTTGATGTCGGTTGCAGCAAGTATTTCTTGAATGTTCTCCAAGCGATCCCATGCAGCTTGGATGTCTGCTCCCGTATTTCTTATTTGAAAGGTTTCAGACAAACTCAAAGGGAATCCGACACCATTTACACCCGGGGCTGATCGTGCATCCTTAGCTCCTCGTTCATTTGCAACAATGACCAATGTTTCCGTTTTTCCCTCCAGTTTCCCTTCATCATACAGAGCATTCAACACCGCTCGGGTATCAGCCATCTGAGGGACGGCCTTGTGTGATACAAAGCTACCGAGATCCAGCTCATCAAATCCTACATCCAAAAGGGTTCGGTAATAGGCAATTTTATCCTCGGTGGAGATAGGGTGCGGCCAACCTTGAATGGCATCACGCGGGCACTCGATCAGTCGGATCGGACTCATACATCAAATTTACTGGATTTGACGTGAAACCTTTATTTGAATTTAGGCGTATGAGTGCTACGACTTTACAACTAGTATATAACGAAATGGACTTGACCGCTTTTAACCGCCTTCCGCTTGACGAGAAAACCAATTATATGTGGGACCATGGAATTTGCTTGGCCCAACGCATCGTTGAGAATCGCTACATTTTATGCATTTTTGAATTGAACGGATTCTATGTTGAGGCGATCTATAGTCGTCGCAACAATCGAGTCAATGCGATTTTACCCATTGCAGATTTGCCAGAATGGGAAGGCTATGTGGATCAAGTGATCACCAATTTGTTGCATTTGAATTGAACGCTTTGAATCGGAAGCGAACGGGGTCTCCCCAAGCGGTTAATTGATCGCTGTCGGCTCCGAATGCAATCGATACATGTGAATCGTCCAATTGGCTCAGTCTGATTGGACGATTTTTTATTTGTCCAATTGTAAGGTGTTCGTTGCACCGAATCAACCAATCACCATTGGGCTTGCACCAAAAATCTCCTGGGTTGACGACATTCAATTGATTGAGCGCAACATTTCGGCGGGAAAGCATTTTTTGAATGTGAAATTCATCCTTTTGCTCGAACAACAAAACCTCCGGATGCTGATCATTCATTACAACAATCACATCATTTTTATAGATGATTTCCAGGTTTTCGCTTTGACCAATCAAAACCCAAGGAAGGAGGGCTAATAGCAGAAGGCAACCAACTTTGAAAACATGCTTGGGCGTTCGCAATTTGTAGGCCAATACCCCAGAACCAATGAAGAATACGGCGCTAACAATCCATCCAAAATGAGAGGGAAATCCGCCGACATAGACCGTCCAAGATGAATCATCGCCTTGAATAAGGTGCCCGAAAATCAAAGAAAGGAATGAATCAAGGGAGTTTGCGATAAACGATAGGAAATTGTCTGGCAGGTCAAGGGCAGTTCCAATAAGCCATCCTAGGTAGGCTAGGCCAACAACAGCAATGATTGGAGTTGCGAGAATATTGAATGGCAAAAACCATTTTGGGAAGATTCCAAATGCGCTCCACGATAGGCCAATTGTACCCCATTGAGCTGCTATTGGAACGAGTAAAAAAGAGACGATTCGTTTTCTTTTTGAATACAAATGGACACCTCGAAGTCCCAACAAAATTGCAATTACTGCGATGAAGCTCAATTGGGTTCCAAGAAGCAATGATCGATCCGGGTTGTGCAATAACATCCCCCATGCAGCAAGCGAGAGGACTTGAAAACTAGAGATGCGCCGATAAGTCAATTGACTCAAACCAAATAAGCTCAACATCAGGACGGCTCGAATTGCAGAATCGGGCCATTCACAAAACTCCACGTAGATCCAAATCAACCCAATGCTCACAAATCCGAAAAACCGGAAGAGGAGTCGATTTGACCTCAACAGCAATATTGTTATCATGGCAATGAGACCCACATGAAAGCCGCTGACTGCCAATAAATGAGCCAGACCAGCATGGTTCATGGCATTTTTGAGTTCCCTTGAGATAAAGCTCTTGTTTCCTGAAGAAAGCGCGAATAGAAATGCTGAAGGTTGGTTGGAAAAATTTTGATCCAGCAAGGCTTTCAATCTGAATTGGCTGGTTGATAATTCGGAAGGCCAGCTGCCTAGCGAGTCATTTTCAATAGCCGGTTTGAGTTCACCAACAATTCCCTTTCGGATTTTCCATTCAGTAAATGGATTTCTATCGTTAGAGATTGGTTTGAAATACCCAAGAAATGCTGTATCAAAAGGGGGAGGTGCTTCATCTTTCCATTCAAGGGTTAACACCTGTTCATTCGATAAACAGCTGCAGTGCAATAGCCTGCTCTGTCCCAAATTCCTTATCCAGTCTTTTGAACATAGCCATTCATCCGCGAAGGAATGATTGGGTGAGTATTTGTCGTTGAAATCGTATGAAGTGAGGCAAAAGCCCAGAACGAACATCAAGAAATGACCGGTGATCCATTTGATTTTTCCACTCACAATGCCCAGGATCAGCAGAATACTGCTGACTACAAAGCCCATGAATGCATCGGAAACCATGCCAACCCACATGAAAATGATGGGAAGGAATAGAGGGGCTTGAAGTGGATCCCGTTTCACCCGACGAAATTGCCCACTTCATCGTTCTTGATGATTGAAGTTTTATGGTTGGTTGTCGGCGTTCAAAATTCGGGATTTGCAGAAGCAATCCGGATTCAATGCATCAAACGTTTGTTTCTTCTTAAAGAAGTAGTCAATGATGATGCTTTCATTGTACCATCCCGCATAATTTATGGGGTGAGCTATAGCGGTTTCTGCAGCATGTTGACATTTTGCATACTCTTCTTTTCGCTTCTTGGTCATCAAGGAAAAGTTGCCCCAAAAGTGAAGGTGTGCTTTCCAGACGGCAAAAAACATATCTGGAGATCCTTCGAAAAAAAACTTAATCGCCGCAATTCCATCTAAAATCATCCTTCGGAAGAGCATGGGATAGAGCCACTTGCGATGATGGTTTTTCACGAGCAGGAATAAGTTATTCCTGAAATTCAGATAGGTTTTAAAGGGATTGAGCTTTTGCAATGTCCCACCGCCAAGGTGAAACACGACGGAATCGCCACAGCACCCAATTCGATAGCCGCGATTTTTTAATCGCCAACACAAATCAATCTCCTCCATATGAGCAAAAAATGCGGTATCCAATCCGCCAACTTCATGGAAGGCAGAGCTTTTGATGAACAAAGCCGCTCCAGACGCCCAAAAAACCTCGCGATTTGCGTTGTATTGTCCTTCATCACTTTCGAATACTTCAAACATCCGTCCAGCACAAAAAGTGAAGCCGTCGCGGTCAATGTACCCCCCAGCTGCGCCCGCATATTCAAACAATTCAGGATCTGAATCATTGCGAATGAGGGGTTGGCAAGCGATGAATTGTTGTTCTTTCATCATTTGGATTACGGGATCAATCCAATTGGGAGAAACACGGACATCGCTGTTCAGCAGGATATAGTAATCCGCGTCAATTTGATTGAGCCCCTCATTGTAACCTGCAGAAAATCCTTTGTTTTCAGTTAGACGAATGATCTCTACGCTAGGAAAGTTCATTGATAGCCAATCGACCGAGTCATCGCTGCTTCCATTATCAATAACAATGACATCGGCAAAACCTTGAGAATGCAGTACAACGGATGGCAAGTAGGTTTCTAGGTGGTGCCGGCCATTCCAGTTTAATATGGCGACGACGATGCGATCATTCCTTTCTTCCGACATCATCGTGGATTGAAAAACAAGTCCTCGGGTTCCTCACCGGAGAATGTGTCGCGTCGGGGATTTAGACGATTCAGTTGGCTGTCAATGACGCGGAGTCTATTCTCTCTGTTGCGCAACAGGTGCAACCAATCAGCGTTTTGAACTTCACCCAACATATCAGAATGCAAAAGGCTAAAGCATTCTGCAACCATGTGTGGACTGTAAAAAAGAAATCGCTTGTTGGTAAAAGGTCCGGCGCGGTGGTAATGCCAAATTTCGTAGGGATAATAGTCCGTTTCATTGTGCCGCTTGACAATGGTATTCGGAGGACCATACCGCAGATAAATGTATCCCATGTCTGTTTCAGCTCCGTGTCCATTTCGACACGCTCCATAGGCCGAGTCGGCATAAGCAATTGCCGTCGTATAGGTACGCCAGCCAGCTTCTGGATTATCTGTTGAAGCTTGTTCCCAGAAATGGGTCAGAAATGCCTGCATTTGATCCACGGTGGCAGTTTCAATGAACCGTTCCATTGTTTTGCGTTGCGATGCATCCGCCTTTGGGTGATGGTCTCGAATGTGTTGTTGTAAAGCAGTCGAGTCAGTGAATAATTTAAAATAACCGGGGATATCAAAGTTACCTGTCGCATCCGACGATTCAAGCGTTGATTGAACCACCCGAATTGGCAAACGATTTTCTGCAATGAGCTGATTTTGTCTTGTTGTAGCTTGAAGTACCAATTGAATTTCGTCTACAGCTGCAATGCCAGCTGTTGAAACACCAGTAAATACTGGGATCACAGGGGCAGGGGATTTTTTGAAAAACCGTCGAGAACCATTGAGGATTCCTCCTTGTTCATTTTCCAACCAACACGAAATTAAGAAGGTGGAATCAACCACGTCATGAGCATTATAAAATTCAGCATAGACTTGGATTTTATCGGCATCCGAGGTGATTGCCGCATCTGGTGCTGGCAACATTTCGTATCCAGAACGTGATAAAATTGAAGCCGATTGGCCTTCTATCGAAGGCGAAAATGCCTCTACTAAAAAGGGGTCTGACCAGTGAGGGAGGTCTAGTTCAGGGATTTGAGTGGTTACTTCAAGGGTTTGTTCAATCCGATTCTCAGCTAGCGCATCGGATAGTTTTATTTTAACCACGAACATTCCAGAAGGAACTGTAATTCTCTCCAAATGAAATTGTTGACCACTTACAGCTTCAGTGGAATCTAGGCTAAACGGCGCGATGATTTTCGATTTTCCGTAGTTGACAATCCCTTCACTTGATTCGACAACCGCTTCAAACTGAACTTCAGTCGCCCAACCCTGCTCTGATTGTTCTGCTCGAAACAAATTGCTCGCAAAATTCAAGTGGATTTCAATGAATGCGGAAGATTGGCTTTGAAACCGCAGCACTTCACATTGTACGCTCTGTTGAGCCCAAGATGCTAAGCAGGTCATGCTTCCAGTGAGAAACATCAAAGCCTTTTGAATCATCCCATGCATGGTGTAAAGTTATTGCCTTTATGGTACCCTTTGGAACTTTCGTACATTGGTATTCCTTTGACCAGATTATGAACACAGTCAATTTCTTTTGGGCATTCATTTTTGGGATGATTGTGATTCCTTTCATTAAGCCTGGAAAGGTGCATGCTACGCATTTGGTTGGCGGGGAAATGACATACCAATTCATCGGGACCAATAGCAATGGCCAGAACGAATTTGAAATTCACTGCTACATTTATCGTGATTGCAGTTCGTCAAATACCAATGGAACGGGATTTGATGCTTCCGCAGCAATAGGGGTCTACCAAGGAACCACCCTTGTAACGACGGCTTCAGGTAACCTTGATTTGAACTTGGTCACGGATATCATCCCTCAAAATCCGAATAATTGTGCGTTTTTGCCTGAAGACCTGTGCATCGAAAGAGCTGAATACATCATTTACTTGACTGTGGAACCAAGTCAGCAGCCATACACCTTGGTGCATCAACGATGTTGTCGTTCTCCGTCCATTACCAATTTGGATATGCCTCAAGATCAAGGATTTTCATTAACCACAACGATACCCGGCAACCTTTCAATCAATGAGCCAAATTCGACTCCAACATTCAATGAGCTCCCGCAGGCCTTTGTATGCAACAATTATCCTTTTCAATTGGACAATGGAGCGACCGATATCGATGGCGATTCTTTGAGTTACTCATTGTGTCCGATTTTTCTTGGTGGAACATATCTGGTTCCCATTCCCAATCCACCCACCGGACCTCCCTTTAATATGGTTTCATGGGCTCCTGGTTTCAATGCAGCCAACCCATTGGGGTCTTTGGCCGGATTGTCCATCAATCCGACTACGGGATTGTTGACAGGCACGCCCAATTTGATTGGAAAATTCGCTTTGGGGGTATGTGTTATTGAGTGGCGTGATGGACAGCAAATTGGATCAATCTTGAGGGATTTCACTTTGGATGTGGTGACATGCAATATCCTTTCACCAGGTTATGAAATTCCTGAACCGTGCACAGGCATGACGGTTCAATTCGACCAGACATCCAATCCGAGCGAGAATTATACGTGGGATTTTGGGGTGCTAACCTCCTTTGATGACGTAAGCAATGAAGCAGAACCGTCCTACACTTACGATACGCCTGGTGTGTATGAAGTCAGTTTGTTTTTCGAAACGGGAACTTGTTCAGATTCTCTGTTCTTTCAGGTCACCGCACATGATCCGTGGAATACGGACTTTGAAGTCGTGGATTTGGAATGTTCAAATGGAGGCTGGTTGGGAGAGATTGCGATTGATACCACGACGTGGACTGAATTCATCGATTGGTCATGGGATTTTGGTGTCGATTCGGAGCCTAGTGCGTTAACCAACACGCATCCAGGCATGATTTGGTTTCCACAGGATGAAGACCTCATTCTTTCCCTGAATTCATCTGCATTTAATTGTGTCAATAATGCAACCACAGCATTGGAATTGCCGGCTTTGCCGTTGGCTTCTTTCGAAGTCATTTCTGAGCCATGCACGGGACTGGAAGTGGCTTTTGAAAATCTAAGTCCGAGCAGTGGGCCTTTTTCATGGGATTTTGGAGGAGGGGCCGGATTGCCAAATGATGAAGTTAGTCCAACCTTTACCTATCCTGCGTATGGAACGTATCTCGTTACATTGACTGCTGGAGCCGGAAGTGAATGCGCGGATACGGAGTCCATCGAGGTGGTTGTTTTGCCTGCCAACCTCTTTGACTCCACTTGGGTCATTCAGCCACTAGCCATGTGTGAAGAGACTGGATTCACTTTATTGCAATATGCCAACGACATGGCTGATGAATTGACTTGGAATTTCCCTGGTATCATAACTTCGAATGAAGCCACTGTTCAGGCTACGTTCCCAGGAGAAGGAGTGTATACTGGAAGCCTTTATGTCTACAACGCATACTGCGATATCGAAGAAACCTGGGAGCTCGATGTTGAGATTCCATCCCCTGTTTATGGTGTTGAATACGTTGTGCCAAATGTATTCTCGCCCAACAACGATGGGCGAAATGACGCGTTGTCTCCGAAATTGTTGGGAGTGGGGGGCAATGAAATTGGTGTTGATCCCGGTCAATTCAATCTCTACGATTTGAAGGTTTTCAACCGATGGGGTGGATTGATGTTTTCAACCCAGCAAGCAGGAAAGGCATGGCGTCCTGATCCAATGGTGAGTGAAGGAACCTACTACATCATCATGAAGTCCAAACACGTTTGCGACCTCGAACCTTTTGAGTATGTAGGTGAGGTAACGCTGGTTCGATAATTGACTTAGTTTCGGCTCAAAACAAATCTGGACGAGTCAATTTCAGCCATATTTTCAGAGGTCCTCTTACCCGAACCACTCGTTGTTTCACTTTCTGAATCGCACCAAATTCTGCATAGAACTGATCGACACCAGCATCGGCCGACCCGCCAAAATCGAAGACTTTATGACCTAAGGATTGTGCAGATTCGATTCCTTTTTGAATCAACATCACCGATGCCAAAGCTGAAACTGGCGACCGAAATTGACCACCAAAAGCATAAACGGTAGCATCTGAATGGTGGATAAATATGGCATTTGCGATGTCTTCACCGTCTTGATTGGTGGCAATGAAGCTGCTGTGATACGGGGTTTCAAAAATGACTTTGAGCAATGACCGCAATGCTTTTTCGTTCGAAGGAATTGATTTTCTGTCCCTCGAGTTTTGATGCAGTTTCACCATCCTTTCGAGGTCCGTGCAGGTTGAAATTTGAATGCCTGCGTGGACGCCTTTTCTAACTTGTTTGGCCCGGTGCTTGGGTATTTGCGGAAATACTCCTGATTCATTGGCTTCAAGCCATCTCGTGTGCAAATTATGGACTATCCAGGGTGCTTTCCAATCGCATGAAATGCCAGGAGGGAGGTCAGCAACTATTAAAGATTCTTTGGATTCATCCAAGCGGGATTTGATGTCATCTAGCTCGGCATCGCCTGGCATTCCTGCGTAGAGTGACCAAGAAGGTGTGATCAAGGCTGAAACGCCTTTCACCTTTGTCCTCATCAATTGTAAAGGTGTTGCTCCCGCATTTCCTGACACCGCCGATAACCAGGCGGGATCATTGTACCAATTTGTCGGGTGCGGTTGAGGAGAATTCATGCGGTAGCACAAAAGAATGGGACAAAGTAACAACGCTTCGTCCCATTCTCATTAATTTAATACCTCGACGTATCAGGATATTTCGAAACACTCCTCCTCAGCAATGCGCTCTCGTAGGACCATTTGATTTTCAAAAACATCGACGACCATTGGGGTGTTAGCACTGACTTGATGGGAGAGGAGGGCCTTGCTCAATACGTTGAGTAGTTGATTTTGGATTAATCTCTTGAGTGGCCGAGCTCCATACTCTGGGCTGTAGCCTTGATCTGCTAACCAATCCATCGCATCGTTAGAAATCATGAGTTGAATGCCTGCATGGCGCAACCGATCTTCAAGTTGCTTCAATTGAATTTTTACGATGGATTTCAACTGCTTCTTTTGAAGGGGTTCAAACATGACGACTTCATCAATTCGATTGATGAATTCTGGACGCAGTCTATTCTTCAGTTCGATCATGGCATCGCCTTTCATCTCAGCCAGAGCTGCCTCATCAATTTCTCCAGAAATCTCCTGAAAACGCTCTTGAATTGCCGTTGCTCCAGCATTCGATGTCATGATGATGATGCAATTTCTGAAGTTAACCGTTCGTCCCTTTGAATCTGTGAGTCGACCTTCATCCAGCACCTGCAACAGCAAATTGAAGACGTCGTCATGTGCCTTCTCCAGCTCATCCAAAAGCACAATGGAATAGGGCCGTCTGCGAACAGCTTCGGTCAATTGCCCGCCTTCATCGTAGCCCACATATCCAGGAGGCGAGCCAATCAGTCGGCTTACGCTGTGGCGCTCCTGAAATTCACTCATGTCCAACCGCACAATGGCTTGCTCATCATTGAACAACGATTCGGCTAAGGCTTTCGCCAGTTCAGTTTTACCCACGCCTGATGTTCCTAGAAATAGGAACGATCCAACAGGCTTTTTTTCGTCATTCAACCCACTGCGTGACCGACGAACGGCATCAGCTATCACTTGAACTGCTCGATCTTGTCCGACAACCCGACTTCGAAGCAAAGATTCCAAATCCAGCAAACGGTCTTTTTCTGCGGTCAGCATCTTCTGCACAGGAATCCCGGTCCAAGACGCAACCACATCAGCCACCTCAAAGGCATCAACTTCTTCCTTAATCATTTTGGAATCAGCTTGGATATTAATTAACTCAGTCTTGTCCAACTCAATTTGGCCATCAATTTCGCTGAGCATTCCGTATCTGATTTCAGCTACTTTTCCATAATCACCTTCACGTTCTGCCTTTTCGGCTTCTGATTTCAACTGTTCCTTTCGCGCCTTGCCGGCGGCGATGCGATCGGCAACTTCTTTTTCACTTTGCCATTTCGCCTGCAATTGGTCGCGTTCTTCTTGAAAATTGGCCAATTGCATAGTGAGCTCGGCAAGTTTGGCTGTATCGTTCTCACGCTTGATTGCTTCCCGTTCAATTTCGAGTTGAAGAATCTTACGATTTAATTCATCTAATTCCTCGGGCTTTGAGTTCATCTCCAATCTCAATTTTGAGGCTGCTTCATCAATGAGATCAATTGCTTTGTCTGGAAGGTGACGCTCGCTGACATACCGGGTGGATAAATCCACTGCCGCAATGATGGCTTCATCCAATATTTGTATCTGGTGATGCTGCTCATATTTCTCCTTGATTCCTCGCAAAATTGAAATCGAAGCTTCACGATTGGGTTCCTCAACCAGAACAGGCTGAAATCGTCTTTCCAGTGCTTTGTCCTTTTCAAAATATTTCTGGAATTCGGCCAGGGTGGTGGCTCCAACAGCGCGGAGCTCACCTCGTGCTAGTGCTGGTTTTAAGATATTGGCTGCATCCATTGCTCCATCGCCTCCTCCGGCTCCAACAAGGGTGTGGATTTCGTCAATGAATAAAATGACTTCGCCGAGGCCATCTTGCACTTCTTTAATTATAGCTTTCAATCGCTCCTCAAATTCTCCTTTGTATTTCGCACCGGCGATCAGCGCTCCCAAATCCAAGCTGTAGATGTTTTTGCCAATCAACGTGTCTGGAATGTCACCTTGAATAATCCGATGAGCAATTCCTTCAGCGATTGCAGTTTTTCCTACGCCTGGCTCACCAATTAGTAGCGGATTGTTCTTCGTTCTTCGGCTGAGAATTTGCAGAACCCTTCTTATTTCCTCATCCCGACCAATTACAGGATCTAATTTCCCATCCAATGCCAATTGATTCAGGTTGCGAGCGTATTTCTGTAACGCTTCAAACGTTGATTCTTGACTAGCAGAAGTGGTTTTTGCGCCTTGTCGGAGTGATGCAATGGCCGCGTTTAGTTGGGCTGGTTCGACTCCAGCATCCTTCAATAAACTCGAAGTGCTGTCGTTTTCTAAAACCAAGGATTCAAACAACCGGTCCGAAGAAACGTAATCATCTCCTGCCTTTCGGGCTAATCCAGCAGCGCGTTGAAGAACTTGTGCAGCATTTCTAGTCCATTGTGGAGAAGCCCCTTCTTGTTGGCCAAGAGCCTCTAATCGCTTCTTATTTGCTTTATTGATGATCTCGACACCAACGCCCATTTTTCTTAGGAGATTGGGTATTATTGGATCATCTCCGTTCAATAGTGCATCCAACAAATGCGTCGTGTCGATGGCAGGGTGCTGTCTTATCAAAGCTTCTTGCTGAGCCTGATTAATCGCTGCTTGACTCTTTAAAGTGAAAATATTTACGTCCATGTTGAAATGTCATTTTCAGCATGGCATCAAACCGTAGGCCAAGGCAATTTTCAGCGGATTATTCTGACAATTCGTCCTGTAACTATCAGAATACCAGTCATTTTTGCATGTTCTTTGAAACTTGGCTGAAAAAATGACCGACTCTTAATGATCGACGAGAAAGCGCTTCACAGATCCCTTAGCATTTTGAATGATGTAGTATCCGTTTGGCCAAGAGTCTATGGTTATGGTTTTTGAATCATTCCAAGCGGCCATGGTTCGCCCTGATTGATCAATTATCTGAAAAGGAGCGTGGGATGCGATTGCAATTTGATGTGATGCGGCATTGGGCCAACAAAAAATCTCTTCCTTTGAACGCTCGAATTCTGTAGGGATAGAATTGGCATTTCCGTATGAAGCAACCATGAATTCCCGATTGTTGACCTGGAGCTCGATGAAGGTGCCTTGAATGATGTGGTCAGCAACAACTGCCTGTTCTGTGGGGTCCAGCACGATCATGTGGGTTTGATAAGAGTAATCGTAATAAAGCATGATGAACAGACCACTATCTTGATCAAAAACACTTGCATTTGGGGTAAAAGCGTAAAGCTGTGGCAAATCAATTAATGGAGTTAATTCGCCTGTGAGTGGATTGATAGAAACGAGCTGGGCGGGCTGGTTTCCGCTGTTTCCATAGGGGCGGTCAATGCCCAAAAAAGAAGATCCCGCCACGAAGCATTCCAATTCGTTAAAGCCCCGATTTGGGGCGATTTGTATGTTGACTGAAGAAATGACCTGACCTGTGGAACCATTCAGCTGGATGAACTTTTGGTTGAAGCTCGAATCCATACCGACCAAAGCGTATATATCATTATCAGAATCATAGGCTGTAGCCCCCAAAACCACGCCGTTAATGCCTGATACATTAGCGATTGGTTCTATCCATCCAGTTTGAGCATTCAATTCTACGAGTTGATTTCCCCATTCATATTCCCAATACCCATATCCGTTGCCGAAATCAACATAGGACGAATCAATGGCGACCGTGGCCAAACCAATGAGTCGGTCATTGGCCATATCGTGTTGAATTGCGTTAAGGGTATAATTCAATAGTGGATTATCCAAAATTTCATCCTCGATTACATCATAATTCCAGAAACCAAATGGACTGGTGGCCATTGGAAAACCAATTCCAGAAAACATATAGCTTTGAGTTCCCGAGTCAAAGGCGCTGGAGCCGACAACAACTGCGGAGGCAAATTCCAAGGTGTCAAGTTGCAGCCATTCGCCTGATAAGGCCTCAAATTGGCCCAAAATCAATGGTACGTCAGGATTCGACGTTTCATTGTAAAATCCGTAAACACTTATTTGAGCATGGTTCTTGCACCACATCGAAAGGAACAGTAGAACAGCTAATTGGCGTGGATAGAATTTCATAAGGGTAAAACTCAGGACCGGGTGAAAAGGTTCCGCGCTTTTATAAAAAAAGAAAGCGTTTGAGGTTCAAACGCTTTACTTGCGGAGGCTGAGGGATTCGAACCCCCGGTACCTTGCGGTACGCCGGTTTTCAAGACCGGTGCAATCGACCAACTCTGCCAAACCTCCAAAGAAGTTGCAAATTTAGTTGATTCATTCTAAAAGTCGATGCTTTACTGCATTCTCTTTGTACGATCCTTAATAGTAGGCTTTTGAGTGACCTATATTGAATGATAATAAATATTATGTTAAATGACATTTGAAAGAGAAAAGGGACAAACGTCCCCATCTCATTATAAACCCCTCTATAGGGATTTTAACAGTTCGCTCATCTTAATGGTCAAGTCATCTTCTCCTATCCTTGCGTAGACATCTCGCAAAGATCGAATTGTTTGAACATCCATAGGATCAGTTTCATGTGCTGCTTCTAAATAAGGTCTTGCTGCTGCAAAGGCAGCTTTGGCAGAAGTTTCCAACTCCTTTTGTTTAGCCTTTTCGGCGGATTTCATTCGAGGATCCCACATATCATTCGCTTCATTGATCTGCTGAACCGCGTCATTGAAGTACATCGCTCCTAGATTGTAATTCGCATCAAAATATGTTGGTCTCAATGCAATGGCTTTCAAATAGGCCTCTGCAGCCAAATCAGATTTACCCAAATTATCATAGACACTTCCAAGACTAAACCACAGAATCTCGTTGGTTGGTTCGCCTTCGGCTGCCAATTTTAAATTATTCTCAGCTCTCTCATAATCCTGGGCTTCTAAATAGATGTTCAGCTCTTCAATAATCAGACTTTGTTCTCGCGGAAACTGCATTCGTGCGGCTTGTAATTCTGCAAGGGCATCTTCTACACGTCCACTTTGCTTCAATACGTTAGCAGCGAAAAGGTATACGTTCGGCACCTGGTAGCCATAGCTCCCACAAGTCTTGTATCGTGCTACAGCCAAATCTGCCTCGTCAGATTTTTCATAGCACAATGCAGCATTGTAAACTGCCATTGTATCAATTACGTCAAACATCGCTGCAACCTCAGCGCTTAAGTCAAATTTTTTAGCGGCTACATTATAATTTTCAGTAATGAAGTCGCCGATTCCTTGATTGGCAGCGGTTGTTTGAACCAATCCAAGTCCTGTGATGATCTCACGCTCGTAGCTTCCTTTCACATCCAATTCACGTGCTTTGGTGTATGAGTCTTTCGCAATCCACAGGGCTTCTGGAAATTCCAGGGACAAGGTGCTGTCGTTGGCAATGTTCAAATAGATTTCCCCACGGTACCTCCAAGTTTTTTCCTTGATGGCAGCTTTTTCGATGGTTGTAGCTTCTTCAATGTATCCTGCTGCAGCCTTGAAATCTCCAGATTTATTGGCATTGTAAGCGGATACGACTTGCTTTTGACCGAATGCTAAGGTCGTAATCGCTAAGAATAAAATCGTTAAGTAGTTCTTCATCAATTTTGAATTGTACATTCCTTTGTAGCTTTTATTTTCGTGCGCTATCGCGGTGCAAAAGTAATGCCAGAAAGGCAATTGAATGGACCTTTATTCATTGGCATCCGCTGCATCTACCGAGTTTGAGGAGTCTGTAGATTCTGAAGAATCATTCGTGCCTTCTATCCCATCATCAGGTAACTCCTCGTCATCGCTTTTCGGAACGCGACAAACCGAGGCGATTTGATCGTCTCCACGCAATGAAATCAGCTTAACTCCTTGGGTCGCCCGACCCATGACACGAAGTTCTTCCACACCAGTGCGAATGGTAATTCCTGAACGGTTAATGATCATCAAATCGTCATCATCAGTGACGTTCAAAATGCTAATCAATGAGCCTGTTTTCTCGGTCACACTCAGGGTTTTCACTCCTTTTCCCCCACGATTGGTAATTCGATAATCTTCAACGGCCGAGCGCTTTCCATATCCATTTTCAGAAACGACTAAGATTTCAGTCTCCAATCCGCGAACGCACACCATTCCTATGACTTCGTCATTCGGACCCTCCAGTGTTACCCCCTTAACTCCCATTGCAGTTCTTCCAACTGCACGAGCGGTGCTTTCATGGAAACGGATTGCTTTACCTGATTTTTTACCAATGATGATCTCGTTGTCTCCATTGGTGAGCCTTGCAGTAAGCAGTTCATCCCCTTCTCGGATGGTAATGGCGTTGATTCCATTGCTTCGTGGACGAGAATAAGCAGCCAGGGTGGTTTTCTTAATGAGCCCTTTCCGAGTGGCGAGGACCACGAAATTGTTGTTCGCGTACTCTTCATCCTTCAAATCTTGGACGGGGATATAAGCCAAGACTTTATCGTCTGATTCGATTTGAATCAGGTTTTGGATGGCACGGCCCTTCGATGTTTTTGAGCCTTCTGGAACTTCAAATATCCGCATCCAGAAACAACGGCCATTTGCTGTGAAAATTAACAGCCAATTGTGATTGGTTGCGGTAAAAATGTGTTCAACAAAATCTTCATCTCTTGTCGTTGCCCCTTTCGACCCCACTCCTCCTCTGCTTTGAGAC
The DNA here is from genome assembly GCA_027624855.1 of Bacteroidota bacterium. GTDB lineage: Bacteria > Bacteroidota > Bacteroidia > Flavobacteriales_D > Sanyastnellaceae > UA16. The sequence goes on along the minus strand of JAQBTQ010000006.1, from coordinate 28,368 downwards.
CGATAGTCCGAAAGCCTGGTTCTTTTAATGTATCCTGCATGACTGATACTGACGACCACTTGTTCGTCAGCAATCAAATCTTCCATTCGAACATCCGCGCTACTGAACTCTATGTCACTGCGTCGTTCATCTCCATAGCGTTCCTTGATATCCAGAAGTTCAGAGGTAATGATTTCCATTCGTCGTTCCAATCGCGCCAAGATGTCTTCTAAATCTGCAATCGTCGCGAGCAATTCGTCATATTCGGCTCTCAACTTATCCCGCTCAAGGCCCGTAAGCTTTTGCAATCGCATATCCAAAATCGCACGAGCTTGAATTTCTGATAATTCAAATCTGGACATCAACCCATTCCTTGCTTCTTCTGGCGTTGCGCTGGCGCGAATGAGTTTGATGACTTCGTCAAGGTTATCGATGGCAATGATCAACCCTTGCAGGATGTGCGCCCGCTCTTGCGCCTTTCTCAAATCATACTCAGTCCTACGTGTCACTACTTCATGACGGTGATCGACAAAGTTTGAGATGAGCCCCTTCAGATTTAACAATTGAGGCCGGCCATTGACAAGGCAAATGTTATTGACTGAGAATGAGCTTTGTAAGCTAGTGTACTTATACAGTTTGTTTAAGACGACCGAGGCCATCGCGTCGCGCTTGATTTCGTACACCACTCGCATGCCCTTTCGGTCCGATTCGTCTCGAATCTCTGAGATCCCTTCAATTTTCTTGTCGTTGACCAACTCCGCGGTCTTCCGAACCATATCCGCCTTATTGACGAGATATGGAATTTCTTCGACAATGATGACTTCTCTTCCAGATTTGGTCTCTTCAATCCTTGCACGGCCTCTGACGACGACTCGACCTCGACCGGTGTGAAATGCTTCGTGCACGCCTTCTACGCCATGGATGATACCACCGGTTGGAAAATCAGGAGCCTTTACATGTTCCATCAACTCTTCCACCGTAATGTCACGATTTTGAATATAAGCCACCGCCCCATCAATAACCTCACTTAAGTTGTGAGGAGGCATATTCGTGGCCATCCCGACTGCAATTCCCGATGCACCATTTACGAGCAGATTGGGCACTTTAGCTGGTAAGACGGTAGGCTCCTTTAAACTTTCATCAAAGTTGGGTCGGAAATCCACCGTTTCTTTTTCCAAATCATCCAGCATCTCTTCTGCAATCTTCCGAAGTCTAGCTTCGGTGTAACGCATCGCTGCCGGGTTGTCTCCATCAATGGAACCGAAATTTCCTTGCCCATCAACCATCGGATAGCGCAATGACCAATCTTGAGCCATTCGCACCATGGTATCGTAAACAGAGCTGTCCCCATGAGGGTGGTATTTACCGAGCACTTCACCTACAATCCTTGCGCTTTTCTTGTAAGCGCGATTCGACAATACTCCAAGGTCCAGCATGCCGTAAAGCACCCTCCTATGCACTGGCTTCAATCCATCGCGTACATCGGGCAATGCCCGTGATACAATGACCGACATCGAATAATCGATGTAGGCTGATTTCATCTCCTCGGCTATGTTGATCTGGACTATTTTTTCTCCTTCTGCCATCGTGTCAGTTATTCCTAATTCGGTTGGTTTCCCTTGTGGTTAATCGCAATAACGAAAATACTCTTGGAATCAGCCTGATGCACAAGGATAGAGGATTCAATTACCCACAAATCTCCCCATTGTGCTGTGAATAAACCTCCAAATTGGCAAGATGTTTGACATAACTCGTTTGTAGTTTAGAAGCGTCAGGGAACACAATGGATTGTGCCTTGAACGGATCAAACAAAGGACTTTTAAAAAAGCCAGTGATATGGATGCAAAATTTTCACCCCGGGTTAAGGACGTAATTACTTATAGCAGAGAGGAAGCACTTCGCCTTGGACACAATTACATCGGAGTAGAACACTTGCTCCTTGGCATCATCCGCGAAGGTGAAGGAACTGCCGTGAGGATGTTGGAAGGTTTGAATGTGGATTTGCAAAAACTCCGAAAGGTGCTGGAAGGCAGCATTCGACCAACAGCCGGTTCTTCGGTGGGTGCTGGTAACATTCCATTGGTTAAGCAAGCCGAAAAAATCCTCAAGATTACCTACCTAGAAGCGAAGATTTTCAAGTCGAGTTTAATTGGCACAGAACATTTGCTCCTTAGTATTTTAAAAGATGAAGACAATGTGGCGACAAAGGCATTGTCCGCCTTCAATATTGATTACGATGTCGCAAAGGAAGAATATGAAGACATGATTCAATCCAATGATGCAATCAAGGCAACTCCTCCACCCCGGGCTGAGTCCGCAGATTTTACAGATGGAGATGAGGGAGATTCCGAGTCCAATATTGGAGGCGGTAGCACAAGAAAGGCAGATCCAAAAAGCAAAACCCCGGTGCTCGACAACTTCGGTCGTGACTTGACAAAAATGGCCGAGGAAGGGCGTTTGGATCAAATTGTGGGTCGGCAAAAAGAAATTGAGCGGGTTTCGCAAATCCTTTCTCGAAGGAAGAAGAACAATCCCATTCTCATTGGAGAGCCTGGTGTTGGGAAATCAGCAATTGCTGAAGGCTTGGCATTGCGAATCGTTGAAAAGAAGGTCAGTCGTGTCTTATTCAATAAACGCATTGTGACCTTGGATGTAGCGTCACTGGTTGCTGGCACAAAATATCGTGGTCAGTTTGAAGAACGCATGAAAGCAGTCATGAACGAATTGGAAAAATCACCGGATGTCATCTTGTTCATTGATGAAATTCATACAATTGTAGGAGCAGGTGGTGCCAGCGGTTCACTCGATGCCTCAAACATGTTCAAGCCGGCTCTTGCACGTGGAGAGATTCAATGCGTCGGCGCAACAACACTGGATGAATATCGACAACACATTGAGAAGGACGGTGCGCTGGAGCGGAGATTTCAAAAGGTCTTGGTGGAACCCACTTCGATTGAAGAGACCATTCAAATCTTGAACAACATCAAGGATAAATACGAAGATCACCACAGTGTTTCGTATACAGAAGAAGCAATCGAGGCTTGTGTAAATCTCACCGCCCGTTATATCACCGATCGGCATTTGCCCGATAAGGCCATTGATGCCATGGACGAGGTCGGTTCTAGGGTGCACCTCAATAACATTCATGTTCCTCAAGAAATCTTGGATATTGAGGCTGAAATAGAAAAGGTTAAGGAAGAGAAAGTTCGTGTGGTTCGCTCTCAGCAGTACGAAGAGGCGGCTCGATTAAGGGATAACGAACGAACGTTGAATGACAAACTAGAAAAGGCGAAACTTCAGTGGGAAGAGGATAGCAAGAATAAAAGGGTCACGGTTACCATCAATCATGTCGGTGACGTTGTTGGCATGATGACTGGAATCCCCGTTCATCGAATCGCTGAAAAAGAGTCCGGACGCCTGGCGCGAATGAATGATGATTTGCAAGGAAAGGTCATTGGGCAAGACGATGCCATCCTTCGAGTGGCGCGGGCAATCAAACGGAATCGTGCGGGTCTGAAGGATCCAAATAAACCGATTGGATCATTCATTTTCTTGGGCCCCACAGGGGTTGGTAAAACCCAACTTGCAAAGGTGCTTTCGAGGTTCATGTTTGATTCGGAAGAATCATTGATTCGCATTGACATGTCAGAGTACATGGAGAAATTTGCCATCAGTCGATTAATCGGGGCTCCTCCGGGATATGTCGGCTATGAAGAAGGAGGCCAACTTACCGAGAAAGTGAGACGTCACCCCTACTCCATCGTTTTATTGGATGAAATTGAAAAGGCACATCCCGATGTTTTCAACTTGTTGTTGCAGGCCCTCGATGATGGTCAAATGACGGACAGCTTGGGAAGAAAAATTGATTTCCGGAATACCATCATCATCATGACATCCAACATTGGCGCACGTCAATTGGCGGAATTTGGGACAGGAGTTGGATTTGGTACTGCGGCTCAAAAAGAAAATGAGCATGCCAATCGAGATTCGGTGATTCAAACAGCTTTGAAACGTGCGTTTAGTCCAGAATTTTTGAATCGAATCGATGATGTTGTCCTCTTCAAGAGTTTAGACATAGAACACATCCATCAAATCATTGACCTTGAGTTGAAAGCGCTTGTGGATCGAATTGAAGGATTGGGTTATGGAATTGAAATCACCAAGAAGGCTAAAGACTTTTTGGTCGAAGAAGGTTATGATGAGAAATATGGCGCTCGTCCATTGAAACGTGCAATCCAAAAACACATTGAGGATCCGTTCGCTGAGGAAATCATAAACTCACAAATTCAAGAAGGTGATTTGCTGAAAGCAGATTTCAAGAAGGGTGAGAAAGCCTTAAAAATTTCCATCGTGAAGGGTGGTTTTTTATCTATGCCAGAAGGTGCCGATGAAGCATTGAATGACGACTTACCAAAAGAACCATCTGCACCGGATGAAGAAGAGGGCTGATTTCAATGCACGGTTATTTGAGGCGTTGAAAAACCGTTATCTATTGACTGGTTTGTTTGGTCTGTTTTGGGTCACGTTCATATCAGACATTGATTTGGTCTATCTGACTAAAAGTCAAAGGCAACTGAATCAGATGCACGCCGACGTTGCACATTATCAAGAGCAAATAAGAGAAACGCATCAACAACTAGAAGCGCTTACCACCAATCCAAAATTGTTGGAATCGTTTGCTCGAGAAGAGTATTTCATGAAACGAGATAACGAAGATTTGTTTCGAATCGTTCGTGCGAAATAGTAGGCTATCAGTACAAAAAGTTTTCGACTGCTGTGATGAAGTCGGTCATCGCTGAATCATTCGAAAGCAGCGCGAAAATTAGACCGTAAAGACCTCCATAAAGATGGGCGTCATGAGCAATTCTTCCCCCTCCTTTTCGATCCATGTACCCTTCGTAGACGAAGAACAAGATGCCAGCGAGAAATGCAGGTATGGGGATGACGAAGAACAACAATAGTTGGACGGTCGGAAAATGAATAATATAAAAGATCAAAACGGCACTCACTGCTCCACTGGCCCCAAGACTGCGATAATCCGGATTGTTCTTATGCCTCAACATGGCCGGAAGGGCGGCAAATAAAATTCCACCGAAATACAGCATCAAAAAAGAATAATTACCGGGCAATTTCACCAGGGGAACCAAGGAGTCACTAGCCAAGAGTGCTTCCACTTGGGAACCAAATTGCCATAAGACAAAGAGATTCACCAACAAATGAGTTGAATCACCATGAACGAAAGCATGGGTCAAGACCCGAAACCACTGGTTTTCATGTTTAACGCGAAAAGGATGCAACAAGAGTTTATCCTTCAAATCTGGTCGCTGATTGGCTTGCCATGATACAAAACCAGTAGCAATCAAGATGAAAAGCAAAGAGGAATCCATTTCAACGAGGTTAACTGCTGTGATCTGCAATGATGAACCACTCTCCTTGTATTTTCTTCCATGTCAGTGAAAAATGCCCTGAAAGACTTTCTAGGCTGCCCATTCGTTGCAAATGCCAACTTCCGATAAGTAACCCGTGGTCCGAACCCAGGGGCCTCCAATTCAAGAGATCAAATTTCAGTGTTCCCATTGCTTCGCGATTTGGATACGACTTGAGGTAGTTTTCAAGCGTATGATTATATCCTAGGGTCACTCCAGATTTACCGATGAACAACAACGAGTCGTTTGCCCAATATCCATTGGACATGAATGCTTCAATTTCGCCTTCATTCCAAGCATTCTCTTGGTTATTGAGTTTTTCTGTAATTCCGAGCGGAATCTGCTTTGAAGTGGGTTCGGTCTCAACCACTGAATCGCAACTTGCAGCGAGCAATACAAATGCTACAAGATGTATGCCCCTGACCTTAAACATTGAATCGGAAATGCATGATGTCTCCATCCTTAACGAGGTATTCCTTCCCTTCAACGTGAAGTTTTCCTGCTTCCTTTACGGCCATTTCCGATCCGAACGAGACAAAATCATCGTAAGCCATTACTTCAGCTCGGATGAATCCTTTTTCAAAGTCGGTGTGAATGACCCCAGCCGCTTGAGGAGCTTTATATCCTTTTCGAAATGTCCATGCTCTGACCTCTTTTTCACCAGCCGTGAAATAGGTCTGAAGATTGAGCAATTCGTATGCTTTCCGGATGAGTTTCGCTACACCCGCCTCGCTTAATCCCAGATCCTCTAGAAATAGTGCACGCTCCTCGGGGTCATCCAGTTCTGCTATATCCGCTTCAATCCCTGCTCCAATGATGATGGTTGACGCACCTTCTTGAGCTGCTGCCTCTTGAACCTGGTCAACATAGGCGTTTCCTGAAACAACGGAAGCTTCATCCACATTACAAACGTACAGAACTGGTTTAGCCGTCAACAATTGCAATTCTTTTACTACGGCCGCTTCTGCTTCATCAAATGCCAATGATCGGGCAGAATTTCCAGATTCTAGAGCAGCGATGATTCGCTCATAGACAGTGAAGGCTTTGGCTGCATCCTTATCCCCTGTTTGAGCTGCTTTTTTGATTTTGGTCGCTCTTGCCTGCACGGTTTCGAGATCCTTCAATTGGAGCTCCATATCAATCACTTCTTTATCCCGAATGGGATCCACACTGCCATCCACATGAACGATATTCCCATCGTCAAAGCATCGGAGCACATGGAGGATTGCATCTGTTTCTCGAATGTTGCCAAGAAATTTATTCCCGAGACCTTCGCCCTGGCTCGCTCCTTTTACCAAACCTGCAATATCTACAATTTCGACGGTTGTGGGAATCACATTTTGTGGATTCACCAATTCAGCCAATTTCTGAAGTCGTGGATCTGGAACTGTTATCACTCCAACATTTGGCTCAATCGTGCAAAAAGGAAAATTAGCACTTTGCGCTTTTGCATTGCTCAAGCAATTGAATAAGGTTGATTTTCCCACATTGGGCAATCCAACAATCCCGCATTTCAAGGCCATCCTATTTTATTTTTTGTCGCAGTTGCGAAAGTACACCTGCGCGGTTAAATGCTTTTCACACTTTACCAACAATTGAGGAGTTTGGTAAGCTTCTGAGGTAATTTTGCACTCGAACTTGGCGACAGAATGTCGTGGGTTTTTTAAAATCAACGTTTCAATGGAATTACATGAAATTTCCATCCAAATCCGAAGGGATATTGTCCGGATGGTTCATGGGGCTGCATCAGGTCACCCTGGTGGTAGTTTAGGGTGTGTAGAATTGTTTGTTTTACTCTATTTCGAGGTGATGAACATTCGGGCCGATCAGTTTGATATGGATGGATTGGGTGAAGATTTATTTTTCTTATCCAATGGCCATATAAGCCCCGTTTGGTATGCTACATTGGCTCGAAAGGGCTATTTCCCAATTCATGAACTCGCTACTTTTCGCAAATTGAACTCAAGATTGCAAGGTCATCCCGCCACTGAAGAAGGGTTGCCGGGCATTCGAGTGGCTTCAGGTTCGCTCGGTCAAGGATTGAGCGTAGCAATTGGCGCAGCACAAACTAAGAAGTTAAACAGGGAGGATTCTTGGGTGTTTTCATTGCATGGAGACGGTGAGCTCCAAGAAGGCCAAATTTGGGAGGCTGCTATGTATGCACCGCACAACGGCATCGATAACCTAATCAGTTTTGTTGACTGCAATGGTCAGCAAATTGATGGTTCGACAAAAGAGGTGTTGGATCTCGGCGATTTACAGAAAAAATGGGAAGCCTTTAATTGGCATGTGTTACAATGTGATGGGCATGACTTTGAGGATTTAAGGCGGGCGATTGCAAAGGCTAAAAAGAATCGCGGTTCGGGTAAGCCCACCATGATATTAATGAAAACAGAAATGGGTAAAGGCGTGGATTTTATGGAGGGAACGCATGAATGGCATGGAATTGCTCCGAATGATGATCAATTAGTGGCAGCATTAGATCAGTTGAATTCCACTTTAGAGGACTATTGATAGACGGCGTTGTGGGTTTAACCTTTTAAAACTAATTCCATGAATTCTCGATACATAGATACATTGACTCCATCCACTCAAAAGGATACTCGAAGTGGATTTGGTGTTGGTTTGCTTGAAGCTGGTAAGGCAAATGACGACATCGTCGCATTATGTGCGGATTTGACCGGCTCATTGAAAATGGGCGACTTTAAGGACGCTTTTCCAGATCGTTTTTATCAAGTCGGCATTGCTGAGGCAAACATGATGGGAATCGCAGCAGGCATGACCATTGGAGGTAAAATTCCATTCACTGGAACCTTTGCGAATTTTTCTACGGGAAGGGTGTATGACCAAATTCGTCAGTCCATAGCCTATTCAGAAAAAAACGTGAAGATTTGTGCTTCACATGCTGGATTGACCCTTGGAGAGGACGGAGCAACGCATCAAATTTTGGAAGACATCGGCATGATGTCTATGCTACCCAATATGACGGTCATCTGCCCTGCTGATTTTGAGCAAACAAGGCAAGCCACTTTGGCCATTGCGGAACATGAAGGGCCCGTGTATTTGAGATTTGGAAGACCTAAAGTTCCTGTGTTCATCAAAAATGACGCTCCGTTTGAGATTGGAAAGGCCCAAACGTTGACGGAGGGAAATGATGTCACGATCATCGCAACAGGCCATTTGGTATGGGAAGCTTTGTTGGCTAGTGAAGCATTGAAGAATCGAGGAATTCGAGCAGAGGTCATCAACATTCATACAATCAAGCCTTTGGATGAAGCAACCATTGTAGCATCTGCAAAAAGAACAAACTGCGTAATAGTGGCAGAGGAACATCAGAAAATTGGTGGGCTCGGTTCAATGGTCGCGCAATGTTTGTCTCAGCATCATCCTGTGATCATGGATCAGGTTGCGGTGCAAGATTCATTCGGAGAAAGTGGCACCCCAAAGCAGTTATTGGATAAGTATGGGCTCAACGCCAAAGCCATTGAAAGTAAGGTTGAGTCCATCATTCACGCACTTACCTAATTCTCGGCAGTTCGCAGATGATAATCTTGTTACCCCAAGAGTAACTCGACACTCTCCTGTGGCAAATGCGCAAGCTCTTTGTAAATCAAAGATTTCACTTCTTCAGAGACGGGCGTATTTGGGAGTCGAACGGTGTGTTCCATTTTTTGGAAATGGTTCAATATCGCCTTGATACCAGTGGGCTCACCTTCAGTCTCGAGAATTCTTAACAATGGCGCAAATTGGTGATGCGTGCTCCTTGCGTCCTGAAAGTTGCCAAACTGCATTTGACCTAGCATGTTTGACCAATCATCTGAAAAAGCATTGGCAATGGTTGAAACAACGCCATCACATCCAAGTGCCATTAAGGGGAGATTCATGACATCTCTTCCGCAAAAAATATTTGTTCCACGGGGTTTGTTTCGAATGATTTCGCCACTCAATGCGACATCACCAGTCGACTCTACAACACCAATGATTCCTGGTTCGTTCAATAATTGCAAAATCCCCTCAATGGAACGGCCATCCTTCAACGGAGAACGATGTTGGATGATGAGAGGCAATTCAGTTGCTTGAGCTATGGACCTAAAATGCCCGACGAATCCAGAACTGGAAGAGGCGCGCGGCAATGGTTCATCTGCATACAAAGCCACATATCCCGATTGCAGCATTTTTGAGACGCGTTGAACACTTGTGCGTGTGTCAGCTCCTGATATTCCACAGACCAAATCTACCCTGGCATCATTGATTTCGGCTACAAAAGCGAGAACTCGATCTTGTTCGTCAAAACTGAGTAAAGATGCTTCGGCGGCGCTGCCATTCACAAGAATGAAATCAATTTTCGAATCTCCCAATCTATTGACCAGTTTCTCGAGAGCTGGGAAATCTATTTCACCTGATTGATTAAACGGAGTGACAAGGTTCACTCCTAAACCGGACAAATTCGTTTGAACTTTCATGAAATGGACGATTCAGCTAAAAACTCAATGATTCGATGATTTCGCTGTTTCCAGGTGTCGTCTTTTTTCGATGGAAGTAAGATGTCAAAGTCTCGATTTCGCAAAGTCGAATAATTAGCAACTTTCATTTTGGCGTGCGATTCCGCTACAAAAAAATCCAATGGCACCTTCAAGTCAGGGTCGAAATGAATCAGCAAATCATAGGGTTCTTCCATGATGGCCACGACATGTTTGACAGGTTTGCCATACCAGTTCAAATCAGAATTACAAAAGAAGTCTGCCTCCAATTTTCGCATGTGCCACGGCGGTACCCCCTTCTCGTCATCATCTATGTATGCAAGCCTCATGATATGTTTGATGTCATATTCTTGCTTTAGATAAATAGCGATATCCTTGACCAGTTTGAATCGAGCCTCATCCTTTTCAGCATAGGTCAATATCAAGTTTTGCGCATTCCTCAGGTTTACCCCTTTTTTGTCGCGCGCGTAGCCCGGCATGCGTTTCAACATTTGTGAAGCGATTCGATCCTTGATGCTTTTTGGTAAGAATTTCATGGTGGTGATCGATGGAAACAAATTTAATGCGAAGTTTGGCACGACATTGGTTACTCAGAAATAAATCAATTTTAATCCCTATGATTCGTTCTTATAAAACCTTTTTGTTTCCCTTTTGCCTTCTCCTTTTAGGAAGCTTCATGTCCTGCAATTCGATTGATTTAGGTCAAAAAGTGAAAGAGCCATTCTCAGGTGGAAAATACGAGTCGAACAATCGATTCTATCGAGGAACTGGCAAAGGGATGAGCAAAATAGATAATGTAGCACAAAGTCAAGCGGAGATGCGTGCGCGTCAGCAACTCGCTCAGCAAGTTCAAAGCTACTTTGAAGTCGTTACGGACGATTATCAGAAAAACACTTCAGGAGAATTTGTAGACGAGGCGATGATGCGATTCGAAACACTTGGTCGGGAAATTACAAGCGCAAAACTTGCGGATATGCGCGTCATTGGGATGGAAAAGTATATCCAAGATGATGGAAGCTACACAGTGTATGTAGCCATTGAAATCAAGAAAAGTGCGATGTATCGACAAATGAAAAAGCAAGCGAAGCTCTCTCAGGGAATTTCGGAAGGTGAATTGGCGGAAATAGAGCGATTGTTGGATCAGCTCATCGAGGAGTCAGAATCGGAATAAACAGTTCAATTGACGCTTTTTAAAAGGGGCTGAAACTGTGATTGGAGCTTGGATATTTTTGGGCGAATTACGGCCTTACAATAAGGAGCTTCGCCGTGCAGTTCATAATACGATTGATGATAGTCTTCCGCGACATAAAAAGCGGATTCGTCCTCAATGGTGGTGACAATCTTTTCCTGGAAGAGATGCTGATGCTTTGCAATCGACTCTTCTGCTAGATCCCGTTCTTTTTCATTCCGAACAAAAATGACAGAACGGTATTGGGTACCAACGTCTGCACCTTGTCGATTGAGTTGAGTGGGGTCATGCGTCGAAAAGAAGACTTCTAGAATTGTTTCAGTTGATACTTGACTTGGGTCAAATTGGATTTGAACAACTTCTGCATGTCCTGTCCTTCCAGTACAAACCTCTCGATAGCTTGGATTCTTTATTTGCCCACCCATGTATCCAGAAGTGACTTGATTTACACCTTGGATTTGGTCAAAAACGGCCTCGACGCACCAAAAGCACCCAGCACCAAGTGTTATTGTGTCAATATTCATTTCAATTTCGTTTTCTGAAGCGCAAGAGCCAAGTGACAAACTTGTTGAGATAAAGGCTAAGAGGAACCCCCTTCCTAATTTTGCGACCATTTTTACCATATCCAACGCATAGCGACGGCACGGAATCCTAATTCTGGTTGGCTGTCTTTCCAAATTGCTTGAATGTCGGTTGATTGAATGCCAAATTCATATCCCCTTTTCCCAGTCTTGATCAGAATTCCTGCGGGCACTCGCATGGATTGGTCGCCCCATTTACTCAACCCAATATCTCCTCGAATGTACCTCAGGGGTTCAAAAATCAAAGTGCCACCAAAACGTGTCCCTGAATTACCAATCAACTCGGGATTGTCGAAGGCCATTTCACCAGCTATCAGGAAAAACCGATTCAAGTGCAATCCACCCCCAATATGAAAAGTAGCTCCATTCGGAATGACCCTGGTTTCGAATTCTGCCGCTTCGAACCACGTATTCGGATTCATTGCACCAACGACAATGGAAGTAATCGAAGTTGAATTAGAAACGGGTGTGGACCAGGAGTTTAAACTGGTATTTGTCGAATAACGTTCGCCTCGCCATTCAACTTCGCCCAGGTCAGAAATGGATGCGGAAACCCAAGCTTTATCTTTCCATTCAAGTACACCGCCCACATCGAGTCCCCAACCTTGCCCCACTGGTCCCCATTGTCTTAAATCTTCGACATTGTTCACACCACCGGTAGCAATGCTTGCAATATTTGATAACCCAAAGCCATTGGAAAAGGCACCAAAGGCATCCAATCCGTTTTCGGTATTCTTCAATTGAAAGAAGCCATTTCCGAGGATGATTCTGCCGGAAACTCCCGTATGTAACCTGAGCGAACCGAGTTTCCAAGCTTTGGAAACTCCAATGCTGTGACATCGTTGCCAAGAGAAACCGAGGCGTGAAGTGCCGAGTAAGTCTGAAATGATTTCGTCGCCATTTATGTTGACGCCACCACTAAAGTTGAGCAATTCCTCTGCTGAAAACTCTCCGGTATTCATGACCGTGTCACCGCTTACCGTTATGAGCTGATCGAAATAACCGGTCCAAAGATCTGAACCACCTTGAACCAATAATTCCAAAGGCGCCTGGTCGAAAAAGGCTTCAGCTTGAAAATGTTGGGTGTTGGAATAAGCAAAAACCCAAGAACCAAGATGTTTTGCAGAACCGGCGGTTAAGGCTTCAGCATTAAAATCGATGGATTCGTTAGAAACCAAATCGATGAATCCGTTCCAGTCTGACACATCCCATGTGCCATTGGTTTCATTTCGATTGAGGATTCCATCCCAAATATCACTTCTGTTAAGCGCTTCAGAACTCAATCTGGCGCCGATTTCAAGCCCGCCGACCGCGGATTTCCAGTTTTCATGATTCAATGGTGAAAATGACATCTGGCCTGGATTCCAACCCATCGCTCGATAGTCTCCTGAAAGTGCCATAGGAGTTGCACCAGTGCCGAATGTTAAATATCGACTTTGGGCTATCGCTGATTCAAGAGTGAGCAGTGATAGCAATGTGAAGACGCTAATTTTGACGAATTCACTCAAGAAGGGTGTTTTATCCTTTAAATAGGAATGTTCCATGCATGACGATCTTCGATTTTGCCTCTCCGTATGCCATCAAGTTCATTCAGCAGCTGATTCGCTACGCTTTTCGCATGATTGACGTGCTTCAAGGGGTAGTGAATCCCGTCAATTCCGATTTCAGCAATGGGTTTAATGGTGGCTGCCGTTCCCACGCCAAAAGCTTCAGTGATCGAGCCAGACTCCAATCCACTACGAAGTTCGCTAACAGCGACTTTCCGAATGTCCACATTGATTCCCAAATCACGGGCGATGGTAAGTACCGAATCCCGGGTTACACCATTTAAGATGGTGTCGCTAGTTGCAGGTGATACAAGTCCCCCATTTAGCACAAACATGGCATTCATTGTACCACTTTCTTCGATGTACTCGTGCTCAATCGCATCAGTCCATATCAGCTGATCAAATCCTTCTTCTCTTGCTAGTCGTGATGGATACAGTGAACCCGCGTAATTACCTGCAGCTTTTGCATAGCCGGTACCTCCTGGGGTCGCTCTTGTGTAATTTCTTTCGACTTTGACACTCACATTTCCTTTGTAGTATGCACCTACTGGGCAAGTAAAAATGCTGAATGCATATTTCTCACTTGCTTTTACACCAACATATGAATCCGTTGCAATCATGAACGGCCTGATGTATAGAGAAGATTCATCGCCTCCTGGCACCCATTCTTTATCGAGCTCTACGAGTGTAGCAAGAGCCTCCATGAAAATGTCTTCAGGAACTTCCGGCATGCACATCCGCTTTGCGGATAAATTGAATCGTTCGATGTTTTTTCCTGGTCGAAAAATGGAGACGCCGCCGTCTGCCATTCGATAAGCCTTCATTCCTTCAAAAATTGCTTGACCATAGTGGAATACCATGGAAGCAGGACTCATAGTAAATGGGCCGTATGGCTCAATCTTGCCACGCATCCATTCACCATTTTCATATTCCATTAAGAACATGTGATCCGAAAATACCCTTCCAAATTCAAGGTTGTCGAAATCGACTTGATTGATTCGAGAAGTTTCGGTTTTGTGAATGTCAAAAAAGGAGGAAGTTTCAATCATCATCAGGGTCAGTCAACTGTCATTAAGCGACTGCAAATGTCGGTTTTCAGAAGCCAAAGTCCAAATAATAGGAGCCCTTTGGGGTGTTTTAACTATTCTGAAATAAAAAGCGATTGGGACTAACAAATCCTGATTTAACGGCGAACATGACCATTGAGGCGGTGTTTTTCACTCCAAGCTTTTGCATGATGTTCTTTCGATGGGTGTTCACGGTGTGGTTTGACAAAAAAAGCTTATCTGCAATTTGCACATTCGTGAGCCCCTCTGAAATCAAAGTCAAAACCTCGATTTCACGCTCGGTTAATAAAATCGGATCGCAATTGGCATTGGCAAGTTCCAAGTCATCCACTTCAATACTTTCTGCTTCAATTGCGGCGAGAATCTGTCCACAGAAAAACGTTCCTCCTTTGCTGGTCTCTTCAATTGCTTGGATCACCTCTTCCATGCTGCAGTCCTTTTTCACGTAACTCGTTATGCCTGCGCGCAAAGAATTCACGATGCTCTGTCCACTGTGGGAAGATGTGATGGCTAACATTTTAATGTTCGGTCTTAGCCTCAACGACGACAGTATGTTGTCAACTCCAAATCCCGTTGAAAGGCAATCGATGATGACGAGGTCGCATTGATTTTTGGGTTCTTTGAGAATTGCCTCTAATTCTTCACCACTGCCAGCATGTGCTGTTACGTGAAACCCTTCTTTTTTGCTAAGAATTTCATCCAACCCATATCGAAACACTGGGCTACTATCAGCGATTAAAACATGCGTACTCATGGGAATGCAAACTTAACTATTAAGAACCATTCCAAATAAACTTGCGGGTCTTATTCTGGCTTAAGTGCAATTCTCAATCCATCATGAGCCAATAGGACATTCTCATGAAATTCTTCAGCCTCCTTTAAAAGTTTGCTTTCATCCTTATACCGACTCGAAAAATGACCAATGAGCAATCTTTTTGACATCGCACGTGTCGCAACTTGACCTGCTTCTCTAGCAGTAGAATGACCTGTTTCCTTTGCCCTTTTAGCCAAATCGTGAGTGAAGGTAGCTTCATGGTAAAGGAGGTCAGCTTGATCTGCTGCTTGCTCTAACTGTTGACAGGGACGTGTATCCCCACTGTAAACGTATTTCAGGGAGGATTTAAGTGGAAGGCAAAGCTCGTTAGGGTTCAAGAAGGTGCCATCCTCCCTCGTCATATGCTGTCCTGATTTTAAAGCCAGTATTTCACTACGCGATAATTGATGCAAATCAATTTTGCTTTTAATCAAGTTTCTTTTTGTAGGCTTGAATTCAAAAGCATATCCAAATGCTGGAATTCTGTGCTTAACCGGAACGCTTTTAAGAGAAGATTCCCCCCAGTCCATCACAACGACTGCATCATGTTCCTCTGGAACTATGAAGTTGATTTCGAATCGAATATGGGTTTCAGTGGAACGTAAACAATTCCATAAAAACTCTTTCAATGGGGCCGGTCCGATAATGGTTAGCGATTCTTTTCGACCATAAAGGTTCATGCTTCCAATTAATCCGGGCAAGCCGAATACATGATCACCATGCATGTGAGAGATGCAGACACAATGGATTTTTTGAATTGGAATTCGATTTTCGCGAAGCCCAACCTGCACCCCTTCCCCAGCGTCTACAACGAACCACTTACCACACCAGTTTATCGCTTGTGAACTCGGTCTGTGGCGCAAAGTTGGCGTTGCTGCACCACAGCCAATTATCACAACTTCAAACTGCAATGTTTAATGGCTCAGTGTGTTTAATGTTCGATGACAACCTGTCGGGATTGAACGCCATGACCAGTCGTGCTGACGACGAAATAGAGGCCAGCAGTCCAAGTGCTCGTTTCGAACGACCGATTCAACCCGCGCATGGATGATTCCTCCACCGTGATCAACTGACCTGATGCGTTGAAGATTTCAATTTTAGCATCAGCAGGTAATCCTTGGATTTCGAGTTGGTCATTTGCAGGATTTGGAAACAATTTCCAATGAATGTCATTTGATGATTCTGCAACATTATTCCCTGTAGACTCACCAATAACATCTAGAATGTAACCATTGAACTGATAGGGTTGAGCCACTGCAACGCCGAAAATTGTAACAAATGCGTTCACGTCCAGGGACATTTGAAAGACTCCTCCAGTTGTTGGAGTACCTTCTAAAGAAGCGCAATATTGGGCGCCTGAAATGAGGGTGCAAGGGTCGGGTGAAGACCCAAGATTGTTGCAAACTATTTCCAATCCAATATCCTCTAGTGCCATCGTTTCGGACGTCACGGTGTCAATCAGTGTCACATTCAACAAAATCACTGAATCCAATGGAAGGGTGAACATCGGATCAATTGCTGATGCGTCTGTTGGGACGAGCACATGAAACACATCTGCATAGGGAACGTCGACATAAGCGGTGTCAAATTGATCACCAACTGATGGGTCGGGAGAAGCTCCCCACTCAGCATCTCCGAAGTCAAAATCAGGATCACACTGCGCCACAACAGCAAGTGACAGGAGTGAGAAAACAAAAAGTACAATGTGCTTCATCGTGTTTGAATGAATGGGTTAGAATTAGTTAGAGCCGGAGCCTACTTCTTTTTCAGTGATTTCCATTACAAGGAAGTCAAATCCTTCGGATGCCGTAGGGACAATTTTCAATACCTTATCGAGTTGACTGATTTGGACAAGTTTCTCAACAGAAGGTTGAAGTCCAGATAATACAAAGCTTCCACCGGAGTCTCGGCATAATCGATTTCCAATGAGTACAGCACTTAGGCCAGAACTGTCGCAATACCGAGACTGCTCCAAATCCAAAACGATGTGATTGGTGCCTTCCTTGGCGATACGTACCAACTCCCCTTTTAATTCAGGGGCATGCAATGCATCTAATTTTTCAACTTGAGAAGTGACAATGGCAATCTTGTCTTTGATTTCGGTGGAGAATTTCATGAATCGCTTGTATGTTGTAAATATAGAAGAAAGTGCAATAGTTAGGTCTTCGAAGCCAGCAAATACAAAACAGCCATTCGAATGGCCACTCCGTTCTCTACTTGATTCAAAATGATCGAGTGGTTTCCATCGGCTACATCACTCGTGATTTCTACCCCTCGATTGATTGGTCCAGGATGTAAAATGGTGATTTCATGGTCAAGTTTGTCCAGCCTATCCTTATTCAATCCAAAGGTCATTGCATATTCTCGCAATGAAGGAAAGTACGGTACGGTTCCCTTTTCTTGGCGCTCCAGCTGAATTCTTAACATGTTCGCTACGTCACACCACTCGAGGGTTTCTTGTAAATTATGGCTTACATCAACTCCCATTGAATTGATTCCCTTCGGTATCAAAGTCTTGGGACCACATACCCTAACATTTGCGCCAAGTAGCTTTAGACAAAGGATGTTGCTTAATGCCACCCGAGAATGACGAATGTCTCCAACAATTGCTACATTCTTATTCGAAAGGTCACCAAGTTTTTCTTGCAAACTAAAGGCGTCAAGGAGTGCTTGTGTCGGATGTTCATGGGTGCCATCGCCAGCATTGACCACGATCGTATCAACCTTATTGGCTAAAAATTGCGATGCTCCAGGATGGGGGTGCCTCATTACCACCAAGTCCACCTTCATAGCCAAAATGTTATTGACGGTATCCACTAAGGTTTCTCCTTTTGAAACCGAGCTGCTTCCGGCTGAAAAATTCACGACATCCGCGCTGAGACGCTTCTCTGCAAGTTCGAATGAAAGCCTCGTACGCGTTGAATTTTCAAAAAAAAGGTTGGCAATTGTCAGATCTCGAAGCGAAGGTACTTTTTTGATAGGGCGATTGATGACCTCTTTAAATTCCTTCGCCGCCTGGAAAATCAATTGGACATCATTTTCCGTGAGTCCCCTAATACCGGTTAAATGACGAACAGATAGTTGATTCATTCCGGCTTCTTGTTGAATAACATGACTTGACAACGTCTGCTGTCCTCATTCTTCAGTACTTGCACATACTGATAATCGATGCTGTCGACTGATTTACCTATGTATTGTGGCTCAATGGGCAATTCTCTTTGGAAACGTCGATCAACTAGAACCAATAACTGCACTGATTCAGGTCTTCCATGAGCCAAGAGTGCATCGAGACCCGCTCGAATCGTTCTTCCCGTGAAAAGAACATCATCGATTAGAATCACATTCCTCTTCTCTACAATGAATGGCATGTGCGTTGACGCAGGTGAAATGGGTTTTTCTCTTCTGCGAAAATCATCCCTGTGAAAGGTGACATCCAATCCTCCACAATTAATCTGGGCATTCGGAAGTAACTTTTGAATCCTTTCTTGGAAGATTTGCGCTAACCAAAAACCGCGAGGTTGAAGGCCCACAAGGTCTGTTTCGGTGAAATCATGATGTTCAAGCAACTGATGTGTTAGCCTATCCAATACACGCTCAAAAAGAGCTTCATCCATTAGGACCTGTGATTCCATCGGGTACAAAGATACATTCAAAGAAAAAGGGAAGCCATATGACTTCCCTTTTTTCATGGGTTATTCTTCGAAGTGAAGTTTAGCTTTTGTCTTCATCCTTTTTGGTTTTGGATGTAGATTTCTTTGCTGTTGTTTTCTTCGTAGCAGCCTTCTTAGCTGGTGCCTTCTTCGCTTTTGGCTTTGCCTCCTCCTTTTCTGCTCCTTCTTCCTCTGAAGCTGAAGCCTCCGTTTCAGCGGAAGTTTCTAGAGTTGCTGCTTCATCTGCAACGGCATCGGCTTTCTTTTTAGTGGCTTTTTTAGGCTTCGCAGGTTCTGACTCTTTTGTTTCAGCAGGAGTTTCATCCATTTGCTCTTTCAAGGCACTTAATACATCCAAATCACCAAATGTGCTTCGCTCTACGCTGGCATTTACCTCGTTCATCATGCGATTGCTTCCACCGCCGGAACGCTGTTTGCGTTCTTTTGCTGGCGCTGCTGACTGCGGAGCTTCCTCAAACGTGCGCGTGTGGCTTACTGTAATGCGCTTGGCGTTACGGTTAAATTCAAGCACTACGAAATCAGCAGTTTCTTCGGCAACAATGGCTGTACCATCTTCTTTATTGAGATGCTTTACATGACATGAGCCTTCAAGTCCATAAGGAAGGGCAATCACTGCTTGGTTACCATCAATCTTTACGACCGTTCCAGAATGGTTTGATCCCACTGCGAAAATTGTTTCGAACACCTCCCATGGATTTTCCTCCATCTGTTTGTGTCCCAAACTCATGCGACGATTCTCTTTGTCCAATTCGAGCACAACGACTTCGATCTCATCTCCGATGCTGCAGAATTCCGATGGGTGCTTGATTTTCTTAGACCATGACAAGTCAGAAATGTGCACCAATCCATCGATTCCTTCTTCGAGCTCTACAAATAATCCGAAGTTCGTGAAGTTTCGAACAACCCCTTTCTGTTTTGAATTTACTGGATAACGCTGGTCGATTTCTGCCCAAGGATCCTGCTTCAATTGCTTCAATCCTAGCGACATTTTTCGCTCTTCCCTATCGATGTTCAAAATGACACATTCGATATCATCACCAACACTGAGGAAATCTTGCGCACTGCGTAAGTGTTGAGACCAACTCATTTCAGAAACATGGAGAAGACCTTCAACTCCAGGTGCAATTTCAACGAAAGCACCGTAGTCAGCGATCACAACAACGTTTCCTTTGATTCGTCCACCTTCAACCAAGTCCTCTGTCATGGAATCCCAAGGGTGTGACGTCAATTGCTTCATGCCCAAAGCAATTCGCTTTTTGTCGTCATCAAAGTCGAGGATTACAACGTTGAGTTGTTGATCCAATTCGACCAACTCTTCTGGATGATTGACTCGTCCCCATGACATGTCTGTGATGTGAACAAGACCATCGATGCCGCCCAAATCCACAAATACTCCATAGGAAGTGATGTTTTTGACGGTGCCTTCCAATACCTGGCCTTTTTCCAAGCCTCCAATGATGACTCGTTTTTGTTCCTCCAATTCTGCTTCAATCAAAGCTTTGTGTGAAACAACGACATTCTTGAATTCTTGGTTGATTTTAACCACTTTGAAGTCCATCTGCTTTCCGACGTAAACATCGAAATCTCGGATGGGCTTTACATCTACTTGTGATCCGGGGAGGAATGCCTCAATTCCGAATACATCAACAATCAAACCACCTTTGGTGCGACACTTGACATCACCTTGGATAATGTGCCCTTTTTCATTGGCCTCGTTGATTTTATCCCAAGCGCTGAAGATTCTGGCAGTGCGATGCGATACAATCAATTGACCATTCTGGTCTTCCTGCTTTTCAATGAAAATGGGAACGACGTCCCCTTCTTTCAAGTCTGGATTGTAACGGAATTCGCTCGCGTTCACAATTCCTTCAGACTTGTAACCAATGTTGACAACCACCTCTTTTTTAGTGATTGAAACAACCGTTCCGTCCACAACCTCTTTTTCTTGAATGAGGTTTAGAGAATTTTCATAAGTCGTCTCAAGCTCAGCTCGGTCTTTTGAATCGTAATCATCAGATTCTGATTCGTATGCTTCCCAATCAAATTCTCCTGGTTCAGCAAGGGCAGGTCGCTCTTCTAATTTTTGAACGGGTTCCTTGGTGGATTCTGGAGATTCTTCAGCAACTGCAGCTTCAACTTGAGGAGCGTCTTCATTGACCACTTCTTCTGCTGGAGCAGCTTCTTGTTCCTGATTGTTTTCTTGATCCGTGCTTTCTGCGGTAGGAGCAGCTTGATTTTCAGCTTGCTCTTCGGATTTCTGGGTTTCTTCGCTCATGGCTTTCCCAGTGGGTTTTGTATTCTGCCTTGGGACGAAAGCAGAAGTGTTAAGATTCACCTGGTCCCGCAGGTGTTTTTAAAAATGGAGTGCAAAAGTAAACGCTTTTGCTTTAAACACCTCGATTCTGTGCTATTTATTGAATAATCAACCTTTGAATCGTTGGAGCGGCAGCTGGTAAGCGCTCCCAAACAACCAGGTAAATGCCTGAGGAAATATCCAAAGAAATCGATTCGTGGGCTTGCCATTGCATGATTTCTTTACCGTTCACATCGAGTAATTTCCCCGCATCACTAACATTAACAATGGATCCTCGCAGCGCAGGATTTGGATAAATCACTGGAATTGATTCATTGGTTTCGGATGGAATGCTAACGGGCCCATTCGAGGCATTTGGCGTGGGAATAAAAAAGTTTATCCATGTCGGTGCTGCATCATACGTTCTCCCCCACGATCGGTCTGGCGAGAGTCCTGGGATGAAGAGTGAATCGGCAACAGTGAATCCATCCGGGGAACGCAAAGCAAGCGGCTCCCCCAAAGCGCTCAATTTGAAGTTTAAGTGATTCCAACCTTGTGAACCATTTTCATCGGCAAATAGCATCATGTAACCTCCTGGATTGATTACGGTGGAATCACCGACGCCTGTTGGAAATTGCCATTTTTGAGGTAAATCCAACCGGTCAGACAAATAATATCCAGCTAGATCAATGGGTTGATTCGTAGGATTAAATAATTCGATCCAGTCGTCAAATTCATTGAAATCGTCAGCAAAGGTGATGAAGTTGTCTGTTTGAACTTCATTGATGATAACATTTGCGGGTGGGATAATTTGTAAAGCGTTCGTTACCCTGGGAGTTGGAATTTCAAAATTTACCCATGTAGGTGAACCATCGCTCACCCTGCCGTGGCTTTGGTCTTCTTCGAGACTGGATATCCAAGATGCTTCGTCTACTAGTTCTTCATCAGGTCCGAACAACTGGATGGATCCATCCGCGTTTGGAGTAATGCCGAAATGATTTGCCCCCATTTCCGTACTTCCGTCCAACCAAAAGATTTGGAATCCATTCGCATCAATGGTAGTTAAATAAGGGGCCGTGTTTTCGATGATATGACTCAGACCATTCCATGTAATGGTGTATTGAGCAAGGTTCACTTGAAAGTCGTTCGGATTAAAGATTTCAATCCATGCTGAATAAGTGAAGGATTCGTCGAAAACGGTAGTAGAATTATTGGCCTGATATTCATTGATGAAAAGCGTAGCAGTCGGTGCAAGAAGATCGGCGTTAGGTGCTTCAGGAGTTGGGGTATTGAAATACTGCCAATCTGGACAACCATCACAAGTTCGGCCATAGGAGATGTCATTTTGTTGCAATCCAATCGTGATGCTATCCAAGATGGTTGTGCCATCTTGAGCAACCAGAAATAAAGTTTCACCTTCACTGCTGATTTTGAAATTGGCGTGATCTTCACCTTGTTGCGGATCGTTGTCACACCAGATTCTCAGATGGCCACCAGGTAAAATGGTCGTTAATCCCGGATTCGATGATGGAAACATCCATTTATTCAGCGTATCAGGATCATCGCTTAAATAATACTCCGCGAGGTTGACAATGCTTCCAGAGTTATAAATTTCTATCCAATCCTCAAATTGAAAAAAGTCATCATAATCATAGGATGAATTGCTTGCCAAAACTTCATTAATCAAGAGATTCTGACAAGACACTTTTTCATTGGAGGCCATCAATCCAACTCCAACAAGAAAGATGCTTTTAATAAATGACTTCGACTTCCGCATACGTAAATCCTTTTCCTAGGCAAATTTTTAGTGCCTTTTGTGCTTCAGCAGCGGTCTTGAAGTTTTCCGAATAATACACTGTTTTATTCGTCAAGCGACGGGTTTTGAGTGGCACCTCATTTCCGAGCCTGAGCAATGTTGCGACTTCTGAAGGCTTCAACGTTCCGCTGTATTCTACAATTTTCACTCGAAACTTTTTGACGGGCTCATTGGTTGCTTCCGGCGCCTCTTTTTCTCGAGATTTCACTGATTTCTTCTTGACATTTGACTTGGTCTCGGATGATTTATTCGTCGATTCCTTTGACCTCGCTTCCGTTTTCTTTACATCAACAACATCATCTTCTCTTTCTGATGTTCGGCTGTCAGCGGTTGGAAGCGGTTTAATAAACGCATCCGGAGCCCACGTTTGAACTTGGGCAAGCTGATTCATTGCATCTTCACGGCTCTTGAATTTACCAAAACCGAATTTCAAGTATACCCCCGGTTCTTCGAGTTGAAAAATATCCTCTTTGGCTTCAATATTGGAGAAGTCTGGTGCCTTTTCAAATGCTCCTACTTGGATGGTGAATGAATAGATGTCTTCTGTCCCTGCGGTTGAAGTTGTAACTGCGGCATTGGTTGCTTTGGTTGTTTCGGTATCGATCTCACTTCGAGGTTCAGTATTCTCAACTTTTTCAAGGCTTTTTATTCCTTCCCTTTCGAGATCAGCCTTATTCGCAGGGCGCGATTCACCTCCGAATAGAGCCATCATTTCGTCTTCTATGGTGGATCTCATTTCGATGGCACGCTTCATGGAGGTTTTGTAAGCTTCACCATTTCTCGAAGCTGTGCGCAAGATGTCCAATTCTTTTTGATACAAATGAGCTTGGTCTAGAATGGGATCATCATGTTTTACGAAGAGCTGATATCCCTGAAATTCCTCGTCATTTTCTGCTTGTCCACTGGTAGATTTAGGGCCAAAATCTTGCCACCAACTACCTGGAGTCATTTGGGATTCCAAGACCACCTGATTTTTGAGGTCTGCTCCAGCTCTATAGGTTTCCCAAACCAATCCAATGGCCTGTTGTCCTTTGCCAATTTGGTCCAATGGATTCGAAGAGAGTTGAATTTCTTCCATCAAACCTCCACTTCGTAAAAACCAAGCTTGAGCGTCTTGCATATCTTGAAGGTCGTATACACCCAAATCTTGAAGTTGAGCGATGGAATCAGTGAAAGCATTCCAAAGGCCCAGCTGAATATTCTTGAATAGTTCTTGATGATCGGAAGGCGTGGTTTTTTCGGAAGCCGATTCAAGAAACGCATTGAAAACAACCGGAGTATCCTTGATTACTTTGGAAAAATCATCTTTAAATCCTGGGGCATTCATTGGAAGCGCTTCACTCAGCCACTCATTTATACGTTGATGCGCATTGACATTTTCAAGCAACACGTTCATGGATTCAACCTCCTCGGCAATTGCGTCACTTTGCGCTTCACAAAATTGGGACGCCTCAATCAATTCAGATGGATTTTCAACTTCTGCCGCTTGACGTATTAATTCTGCCGCAGCCAATGCCCAATCGTCCTGAGATTTGTTGGCCTTTTCAAGCACATTTGATATCAATTCAATGGATTCTGATGTTTGATCCGTCCCGTGTAAATCAATGGCAGTTTGAATGGTCCAACCTGACTTTCCTGGAGCGATGAGCAATGAGTGACCTTTTAAATAAGCCTTGGTCTTATCCATTTCATTTCGAATGTCTGAAACGACTAATAATTCCATTGACCCGGCATTTGTTATGCTTTCATTCAATGCGTTAGAAACCCACTTTGGCATTCCTTTACCGTCCACAGTTTCGAAGTCATTGTATGCCGACTCAATGGTTCGCTCAATTTGAATTCGCCCTATGTTTTGACCTCTTAATTCAGCAATCTCATCACTTTGAATCTTTTGCGAAAACACCCCTGTAAGCATTCTTGCAGCCATACCATCAAAGGTCCAATTCAATCCTTCAACCTTCAAAAACGTATTATCTGCGATTGCTTCTGACACCCTGTACGTTCCAGTTTCACCAATTTTAATGATGTCACCGCTTAGCGTGCCTGAATTCTTTGAAGGAATTCGAATCATCTCTTCCCATGATTGGGTGCCATCTGTAAGTTCCCATTTCATGATGAAATCATCCCCAGATTCAAGCGCTAAATGCACCTGTTCATTGGGCTGTAACTCCACCCGTTGAGCAAGTGAATGATCCTTGGATTTCACAATGGATAAAACACCTGATTGATCGAGGTCTGCATTTTGGAAGGTGAAGGCCACAGGAACCACGTCGAGAAATTCGTCATTAAAACGCCATACCTCAGTGCCTGAAAAGTTTAAATTTCTATTGGTTGTTAGCCAAGTTTGGTCGCTTTCAGAATTTTTCCAGAATAAAAACTCATCCTCAGGGCTATTGACTTCAAATGGCATTTGCATAGCCTGATCCATGTTGGACAAAATCACTGTGTTCTCTGGGCTGGTGAGTTTCCCTTCTACCCAAAAAATATCATACCCTCCCAATGATTCAGGCCGAGAACTGGAAAAGTAAAGGGCGTCAAATTCTGAGTCCGACTGACCAGCAGGAACACAAATTGGCGCACAATCATCAAAGTCGCCATTGATTGGAGATGGCAATCGTTTTGGAATTCCATACTCCCCATTCGCATCAATCGAGACACAGTAGATATCCAATCCCGTATCGCCGTCCAATCCATAGCTTGAATAAAATGCAAGTCTCTTTGAAGGAAGCCAATGCATTTGCGTTTCATAGTGACGCTTTTTGTCTTCTTTCGATTGCAATTGTTCTGGGACGACTAGAAGCCTGCCGGCAGAAGCAGGCATGTCATACAATCGATAAAAATCTTTGGAATTTGAAGTCAATATCGCCTTCTCTCCCATCTTGACTAACTGACTTGGGAAATTTGATTGGTTCGTGCATTGCCCAAAACCCAGTTTCGCATCATCAATCCAATCACATTTTTTGGGTGCATAGTCAATCGCTTGTCGAAATTGAACGGCCGCTTCATCAAATTCAAATCGAAGCTGATGAATTCGACCCTTGTAGAAGTGCCAATCAGCTTTATACTCCGACTCAAGAATACCCAGTTCTCTGGCTTTCAATAAATGGTCTTCTGCTTCCTCTAAATGTTTGATAGAATACGTGCATGTCGCTCCAAAGCGAAAATGAACAAATGCTCGATCGTTCGCCACTGATACCAGGTGAGCGAACAGCCCGTATGCCCGTTCCATTTCGCCTGCTTTGAAAGTTTCATCTGCACGATGAACAGACTTAGACAAGTCTTTTTCGGACCAGTCATTTGTTTGCCCCTGCAACCTTTGGACTGAAAAGAGCAAAAGCAAGATGATTGCGAAACGACAAAAAACCATTGAATGGCCCAGCTCAAAGCGATCATGTTCTAGAGGAAAATTCATGTAATTATGCCTTAATGAGGTGACTCCAACAGCCGAAGATATAGCCATTTTCAACCGACAACTCATATCGAATCGATTAGCTTTGCACATTGAATTGAACAAAAATAATGTCCATGTCGAAAGGAAATTTCAACATCCCCTATCCGATCAATGAGCCTGTTTTATCCTATGCGCCGGGGACTCCGGAGAGAGATGAAGTGCGAATAACATACAGGATGTTATTTGAACAAGACCCGATTGATGTGCCCATGTACATTGGTGGTCTAGAGGTCAGAACGTCGGACAAGCGCCCCATGTCTCCGCCACACGATCATCGGCATGTACTAGGACATTTTAATTATGGCGATCACACCCATGTCCAAGCAGCGATTGACTCAGCTCTGGCTGTGAGGCAAAGTTGGTCGTCTTTGCCATGGAATGAAAGGGCTGCTGTTTTCCTAAAGGCCGCTGATTTGATTGCTGGCCCGTATCGGGCTAAGATCAATGCCGCTACCATGTTGGCTCAATCCAAAAACATTTTTCAAGCTGAAATTGACGCTGCTTGTGAACTCATTGATTTTCTGAGGTTTAACGCCTATTACTTACAAGAAATTCAAAATGTTCAGCCGGATAGTCAAGATGGTATTTGGAATCGAATGGAATACCGCGGTCTTGAGGGATTTGTATTTGCTGTTACGCCTTTCAACTTTACTGCCATTGCGGCAAATCTCTGCGCTGCACCAGCTTTGATGGGAAATGTAGTGGTATGGAAGCCAGCGGATTCTCAAGTGTACAGCGCGCAAGTAATCATGGAGGTTTTTAAGGCTGCAGGACTTCCAGATGGTGTAATCAACATGGTTACTTGCGATGGACCTGTTGCGGGAGAGGTTGTATTTAAACATCCCGATTTAGCGGGGTTGCATTTCACTGGGTCCACTGGCGTATTTCGTCATTTGTGGTCTGAAATTGGAGCCAATATTTCGCGCTACAAAAACTACCCTCGGATCGTAGGAGAAACTGGAGGAAAGGATTTTGTTTTGGCACATCACTCAGCCGATGTTCATGAGCTTGTGACAGGCTTAATTCGCGGCGCTTTCGAGTTTCAAGGTCAAAAATGCAGTGCAGCCAGTCGAGCCTATATTCCTCAAAGTTTGTGGGAGGAAACAAAGGCGTTACTCATTGACCAAGTGGCGAAGCTGAAAATGGGTTCTCCTGAGGATTTTGAAAACTTTGTTACGGCAGTCATCGATCAAAGATCCTTTTTCAAAATTGAAGGCTACCTAAAATTTTTAGCGGAATCGAGTGAAGTGGAAATTTTAACTGGAGGTGGTGCGGATAAGGAAACAGGATATTTTATTGAACCCACTATAGCCGTCACGACCAATCCACAATCAAAAACAATGGTTGAAGAAATCTTTGGGCCTGTTTTGACAATTTACGTTTACAAAGACGACGAATTTGAACGTGTTATCGATTTGGTAGACACGACAAGTGAATACGCCTTGACCGGAGCAATTTTCGCAAAAAATCGCCATGTCATTGAATCCGTAACCAGAAAACTGGAGAATGCTGCCGGAAATTTCTACATCAACGACAAACCTACAGGAGCTGCGGTAGGACAGCAACCTTTTGGTGGCGCCCGAGGATCCGGAACGAATGATAAGGCTGGTAGCGTATTGAACCTTTGGAGGTGGACAAGTGCCAGGACCATTAAGGAGACTTTTGTTCCGCCAACCAACTTCCGATATCCATTTATGGATAAAGACTAAAAAAGGGGGAGCTTTTGCTCCCCCTGTCATACTTTATCTCTAAGGTTATCGCAGATCTTCTTCATATTTCGGACTTGGCAATTCGCTCATGTCAACAGATTTTGGATAAAAGTCTTTTTCCTCTTTCAACCACTTCATGTGGGCCTTTGAGAGGTTTCCTTGATCATCCAACCAGGTTACATCAACGATGAACTTCTCTTTTTTTCCGTCTTCCTCTATTGTTGTAATCTTTCCTTGAATTGCTCGAAGTCGAAAAGCACTATTCAAAATACTTGCTCGAACGTTTGAGTATTTTGAACTGTGAATATTTTTCTTCTTCATTGCCTGATCCATTAAATCTTTGT
>JAQBTQ010000005.1 GCA_027624855.1 Bacteroidota bacterium | reverse complement strand
CAATAATGTATAGAATAGCCGCATTCCTGTCACTGCTGATTCAGTTACATTTTCTGCATCGAATCCAACGGTATCCAGGAAAAACCCGCTTAGTAACGCAGCCACGCCGAAGCCAAGTTTGACCATCCACCAAAAAACGGCTCCGAGCACGCCTTCCCGACGCTTTCCAGTCTGAAGTTCATCGAGATCACAGACATCAGCAGTCATGCTCATCATGATGGTGAACAGGCTGCCGATCCCGAACGAATGAAAGGGCAGAGCGAAAAGGAACAAGTGAGGTTTTCCGGGAACGAACAGGAACCAGAAACAGATGTACCCGACGATGGAGATCAGTTGGCACACAATGAAGGCCCTTTTCTTACCCAAGACCTTGGACATCTGCGTCACCAATGGAATGACGAGGAATGTGGTGACCAGGGCACCCACAGAACCGTGCATTGCGGGCCATATTCCTGCACTCGCGGGGTCACTATTGAACAAATAGTGGACGATTATGAGAAAGGTGTAGGAGGCAATGATATTGAAGGAATTGAAAATCAAGAATGTCGCGCCTGCAATTTGACGGAATTGCCTGATGCGGAAAGCCTCGAACGCAGAGGAGAATATCTTGCCGACACTGCTCAAGATGGCAGCCGCATTGATTGGCGCGAAGTCTGTCCGGTCGAGAGTGGATTTACTCTTGATGAAAAGGGCGGGTACGAGGGCAAATAAGGTGCAGGGGATGGCGACCCAAACGGACAGTTCTCGGACGCCGGCATCCGCGCCTTCAGGGAACCAGTTCGGATCATAAAGGATGACCCAGAACCAAGGGGCTATGACCCATGCCCACTGCCCAATGAACTGGGCGATGGCCATGATTTGCGTTCGTTCATGAAAATCATCACTGATTTCATACCCCATGGCTACATATGGGACACTAAAAATGGTGAGCCCTAAATAAAAAACGAGGGACCAAGCCAGAAAGTAAATGAAGTTATAAGTGACACTGTTCTCTTTGAATAACTGCCACATGGCCACATAGGCCAATCCCATGATGATGGCCCCTATGAAAACATACTGCCTGCGTCTCCCCCATTTGGACTTGGTATTGTCAGATATGAATCCCATGATGGGATCCGTAACTGCGTCAAAAATTCGAGGGACAAATTGAATGATTCCCCATAAAATGGCCGCGAAACCCAAGTCTTGGACTAGCACGATGATGAAAACGCCGAGGGCTGCAGGAAACATTTGGTTCGCTAACATCCCAAAGCCAAAGGCTATTTTCTGACCCATCGGCACGACCTGCCTTTGTGGTGATATAGAATCCTCCATGTTTGCCTTTTAATTAATGTTTTTGATAAGGATTGTTTGAATCGCTTCTGGAGAAACCCTCCATTCGTGATTCAAATCAATTCCGGTAATTTTTATTTTCTTTTGCTCGTTCGTGGGATTGAATATGACCAAAACATGGCCTTCCGTAGCGGATTCCACTGCTAGACTCAATAATTCAGGGTCCGATAAATTATGTTCCAATACCTTGGATCCGGGTCGGATGAATTTACTGAAGTGGCACATGACATCATAAATCGGGGTGAAATACACTTCATCCCTCTCCGGGTCTACTATAACAGGAGCGATGCACCAATTTTCAAACCAATTGGGACCTCCTTGGCGGTCAAGCACCATATTCCAATCGATCCAACCATCAACCCAATGATTCAAGCAGCCGATGATATCTCGTGCATACCGATGCACTGGAGCATACTTTGGATGAAGGTATTTTTTCTCTGGCTCCCTCCAAGTATATCCCCAATCAGTTGCTTCCGCACGCCAATACCAATCATCATCCTTCCATTTCGGTGTCTGGGCGTCACAACAAGCTTCTGTCTGGATCAAGTGTTTATTCGGGGCAGTGTAATGTGCTTTATCTAACGCTTCAGGAAAGTAGTCATAAGTGCTATCGTACCAATGAATTGCGGTTCCGTCAAAGTATTTCGAACTTGATTCACTTTGATACATAACCGAAGTCCAGGCCTCCAATCCATCGCGGTTTTGATCATAGCCAAGTACTTTCAATTCGCTTAATCCATGCTTCTCGAGTGAAGGCCCCAAATGGAATTGGACAAAATTTGTCATCTGTTCCGGAGTAAAATGCATACTCTCCCAATTATTGCCATTCCCATGGGGTTCATTTTCAACTGTGAATCCCCAAATGGGCACTCCAGCATCATGGTAAGCCTTTGCATACTTAGCAAAAAATAGGCCCCATGTAGCATAATGCTCCGGAAGCAATTGTCCTCCAACCCAATGATTGTTATCCTTCATCCAAGGCGGCGCCGTCCATGGTGATGCAATGATTTTAAAACCTGCTTTCGAAATCTTCTGAGCGGAAACAATCATGGGAATGAGAAATTCCAGATCCTGCTCAATGCTAAAATGATCCAGGTTGTTATCTCCCGGAATGGCTGCATAACTATAATGAAATCTGGAAAAATCACACGAATTCATGTGCGTTCTCGTCAATGAATAGTTTGCTCCATCTTCACCGAAATAGGACTCGAGAATGTCTTTTCGTTGGGAAGGACTCATTTGATGAATCAAAAATGCCGAAGCATCGGTGAAAGACCCTCCTATTCCAGTGATTGTCTGCTTCTTCTTTTCCGGGAACAGCTGTAATTCAGCAAGCGGAATCTCCAACTTCGTTTCGCACGATAACATTTCCTTAGGAATCGCACAAAATCGTCCTCCCCGACGGGAGGTCTCGAAAACCTTTATTTCAGTCACATTGCTCATATTCTCTCTTCCAATATCTCATTTCAAATTGGAACCAATCAAAATTGCTTTGCTGTGGTTATTCATTTCAGTCATTCCAATCGATCTGTTCAAAGAACATTTTAGCCGTCCAAAAAGCCTCCTTTCGATTTCGGTCGATATCAAGCAACCCCCAATATTCCTCATTAGCGGTACCATCGTATGGAACGCCGCTGCTTCCTGGCGCCCACCCTCCAATGTCTTGCTGCTGCGGATTACCCGCCTTCCACCAACCATCGGTAAATGAAAATACGGCCACTCCAACCGGAGGATGATCATTCATCTTGATCTTCGAAAGAATGGTGTACAAAGCCATTGCTTGAGCTTTTTGGTTCTCACCTTCTTCAAAGCCCGCATTACTCTCTGTCATGAAACTATCTGCACCAAGTTCACTGAAGTAAACCGGTTTATCAGTTTGTGAGGCAAAATCATCCAATGCCGTCTGTGATTCATCCCATCGATACACATTAAGACCCCATAGGTCAAGTGCTTCGAGGCGATGAATAAGTTCGGATTCAGGCACCTCCCCATGTGCAGTCGACACAGGGTGATTAGGGTCTAATGCATGCAAAGATTCAATCGCTCCTTCCAAAGTCTTGTACCATTCATCTATGCTCCCACCAAACCATTCTGGATGATAATTGTATTCGTTTCCAAGTTCCCAAAGCAATATAGCCGGGTGTTCCTTGAAGCGCTTCACGTAATCCAAATAGGTATTGGACAGCAAATCATACTTGCCATTTTGATTGTAACCAAAACCTAAGATGACCTTGATACCAGCTGCATGAATTTCATTGAGTACTTCCTCTGACTCAATCGGCTCGTAAACACGTATCGTATTCACCCCCATTTCTATCATCAAAGCCAAGTCTTCATTGAGTCTTGAAAAGCTACGATCCGTTTCGCCAATGGCAACTGGATGATAACATACTCCTTTTATGAAATAGGGCCCCATAGACGTGTGGAGCTTACCGTCTTCTGTCCAAACGCGATGCGGAAATTGTTGTGCTGAGGCATTGAACAACAGCAATATTGCTACCAATGTGCTTGAAAATTGAAGCTGAATAAAGGTTTTAGGCAATCCCATTTCGATGTTTAATTGGCTGGAATCAACACATGCCTTTCCAACAATTCAAGTTCTCCGGAATAGGTCTTGACAATGGCATTTCCGTTCCTCTGCAGTCCTTCAAATTTCCCAGAATCCACATCTGACCACACGGCATACTTGGCTTCGCCCTTGACCGTAAACAATCCAAAATGATTTTCAGAATCGGTTGGATTTGAAGCACTTTTCCATGGTTCATCAAAGGCTTCAAAAAAGAAACATCCAATGCCCTCGCGATGCGTCCACTCCCTCATTCCATGATAAAAAAGTGCTTGTTTATACTCGTCCGCCGCACGCGACCCTTCTGGGCCATAGAAGCCGTCGGAAATACTTGCCCAGCCTGTCTCTCCAATATGAATTGGCTTATCCTCGTCAATACGA
Source organism: Bacteroidota bacterium (assembly GCA_027624855.1). Classification (GTDB taxonomy): domain Bacteria; phylum Bacteroidota; class Bacteroidia; order Flavobacteriales_D; family Sanyastnellaceae; genus UA16. The sequence continues at coordinate 112,625 of JAQBTQ010000005.1, read as the reverse complement.
TGCACATATTCAGCGACCTGTTGATACTGTCCTTGACTGTATTCTATTGCTCGACTCATTGCTTGCTCCACGACCAACAATGAATTCATTGAGTCGCTTGCAAAATCATTTTTTACATCATTCAATCGATCCAACGTATCCTTCCAGCAATTTGGGTTGTAATGCGTGTCATGGAATGGATAAGTGTGCAAGGAAACATAATCAACGGCCTTGATCAGTTCATTCAAATCATTGTTGTGATATTCGGCTCCACCACCGCCCCATGATGCGAAATTATCCGAACTCGTAATCCAAAGATCACTGGGTAAATCGCCGGACACTTTTAATTCTTGCAAGTGCTTTACCCAATTCAAAATGACTTTAGGGCTCACAAAATAGGAAGCTGCCCAATGAACCATGGCTTCATTGCCGACGGCAATCACTTTGATAATTTCTGGGTATTGTTTGGTCAGCTCGACCGCGCGCTGGATCTCTCCTTTATTCGCCTCATAATCCTCCAAAGAATGATTTGGGGCATCTGTCCAAGCTCCAGCGCAATCTATCCAAGCACCGAGCATAACGTACATCTCGAATTCAGGATTTTCTGTTTTCAGTTCATCGATGGCCTTGACCACATTTGACGCATGAGGCAATTGCACGTTATACGTTCTCAACACTCTAATGCCCAGAGCATGCATGATGAGCAAATCCTCCTTTAAATCGTCCAGCGAGGGCTGTTGACTGCGGGTTTTACCACGATAACCTCCATAGGATATTGCTGTATACTCAGGGTTGCCCAATATTTCCGATGCCGACTTATTGCTCATTTTTTGCTCATGATTGTTCTGGCTACAGGAGAAAATCGCCAGGAGAAAAAGTAATCCAATTATAGGAGTAGTTATTGGCCAAACAGAATTGCTATTGAGCATCATTCCAAGCGCAGTAATGTTTTGTCTCATCGAATCCGAATTACCCAAACACGGTTAATTGAATGATTCGATTAGAACGCTCGAATATTTCTCTACTCAATGCAACATCCAAGCCAAGACCCTCAACGCGTTGAATTGACCCATCACTCATCTTCACTTCGATGCATTCTTCACCTCCTCGAATGTGCACCACAGGCACTTGACAAATGGTATATGCAAGGCTGTTATTCGATAATTCAATGACTGAATTGCGGTGCGCTACATCCACATATTCGAATACAGCTGGTTCCGACAAAAATTCATCTTGATGCATAAGCGCACGATCAAAATGTAAACACCCGTCCTTAACTCGAACACCTAATTCGCCAAATCGACACAGTAAATCCTCTTTTACCTGTCCTGTCATCCCCGGTTGTTGAGCTCCCTTGCCCCCTGGTGTGTGCGAATAGGGATCTGTAGGAAAGGCACCATACAGATGCGGAGACTTATGGGCTCCAATTCCTGCATTGATTTCAAAATAGTGATCAAAAAGCCTTCCCTTGATTTCGGGAGTTACTCCAGATTCAACGGCAAATTTGGTCACTTCAAATGCAGCCAGCCTCAATTTGGAAACCATGTGCCAATAGATGGACCCCAATCCTTCATAACCAAAGAATGTTCCAGACCTTCCAGTAAAAGCTTTGTGGTTGAAAATCCCTTCATAAACTTCCTCAATTGCCTTTTGCTCCCTGCTAACCATCGATTGATACGATGCGGGCAGATTACTCAACGCTTTCCGCAAGGCGTTTACGTTATTAAAGTTCCCACTGAAGTGGTAGCCCCCTAAGCAATCTTGTCTTAGCACACTCGTGTTTCCATCCTGCACCAGTTTCTTCAGGAGTTCTGAATTTTCTACCAGTGCAGAATCGATGTTATTCTTTTCCAAAAATCTAGGCAATGATTTGTTAGGATAAAGCACATAACTGTATTGATCCTCGCGAAACAAAGCACTTGCCTTTAGCGCATCGAGTACGTCCAAACTCTCCTGTGAATTGAGGTACCCAGAACTTAAAACCGCCACCTGACCTTCAAGCATTTCTGGCAAATGACTGATAGATATGCCGCCATCAGATTCAATTGTCATCAAATTGTAGGCATGGTACAAGTTGTCACTCCGCTTGTTTGATTCAATTGAATGTTCCAGATGTCCCAGGGTTACACTGATGAATTCAGCGAGCTTTGACAATTTCAAAGGAGACTTTCGCCCTGAGAAATCTTCATCGTAAATTTTTTGACGATACTCACTCGCTGCTTGTCCAATTCCATCCAGGATCTTGCGGCGCTGTGCATTTGAAATGGATTCCGATGCAACAGATTGATGCGTTTCCAACGTGTGCAGCATCTTTTCAAAACACTGCAACAGCTCATCTGAAACTTGCACATGTTCCAGTTTCGTCCGTTCTAAGACATTTCGGAAAAAAACGAGAAACCTACGCAAATAGTAGAGTGTCACCATCGAAACGCCATTTCCAACCAGGGCGTTATTCGCATCATTCCATTCAGGACGTTGAGTATTCATCCAGATGCCCCCTTCCGGAATGAAATTCGAGATTTTAGCGAGCATGGTCGCCATAATCTTCTCTATAAAGTTGACTTTGTAAATGAAAACATGTGTTTCCCTTAAAAGCGCCCCATCTCCCCCAATCTCACTCTTCTTAAACTCGATTTTCTTCTCTCTTTCGTAATCAAAATCGATGGTATTCTTTGGGTCCTTCAGCAACTCCTCGTATGGCTTGATGCGATACGGGACATTTGCATAAACAAATGAGTCGTCTTCAAAGTATTGCTCGAGCTTCTCGGGATAATAAGCTTGTAAAAACTCCAAAAACTTGAGCAAATAGATGATTTGGTGATCCCCCCAATAACCAATGTATGACCAAGGGTTATCAGGTTCAATGGTCTCCCATTCAAAGCCGTCTTTAAATACTCTGTAAGGATTGTATCCGTCAAAGGTCGTGGCATTGAGAAATTTGAAAATCATTCCCTCAATGAACGCTGGATAAGAATGAACCAAAGCCTCCCAATTTTGAAAGATATCACGCCAATTTCCTTGGTAATCCAGAATCTTGGATCCGTCTTCCTGGTTGCGAAGGTTGATTGAAAATCGATTCCACGGGCGACTGGGGTCACCATGGCGGCGACTGAACTTTAGCGGCAGGTATTCAGCACAAAGGCGCTTGAAGTTTAAGTCATCGTCCTTCCTTGCGACCTCTTTCAGAAAAAACAAATCAAAACGATCTGGCCAAGCAGCCATCGTATCCGATTTTTTGAAAAATACTTTATGGTTTGCTCGGTTGATGTAAGCAAGGAAATCCGATTTATCAATGCTATAATTTTCATCGAAAATTCCTCCCCGCATAACATTGAACATCGTATTTGCGAAGTGTCGAATGTTTCGGCGACGGTCAGCAGTTAATTGTAATCCATCGCTCGCTGCTATGAGCGCAATAAGCTGGTTCGTTCCCTCATGGATTTCCTGTTTCAGCTGATCTTCCAATCGTTCGGGATCGTTTAATTGCTGGCTCAATTCGATCACGTCGCTCATCGACTGGTTCAAATTGGCAGCTAGGGCCCACTCCTTTTTGTCATTTCCTGATAGTTCGAATGAGCTCTGGAGTAAGTATGCTCCTCGTTCTGCTTTGACGTCCCGCTCCGTTTCAACCTCCTGACCACTTCTGAACAATGCCAATTGCCTCGATGAGAGCAAGACCTTTGGGTCATCCAAGCCAATAGACCACACGACATTCGCCTTAAGCGCCTCACTCGGTTCCGCCTTATCAGATATGATTGCGCTTAAAGCAAAGATTCCAATGCGATCGCCTTCCAACTCACATTTCTTGTATGCATCAACCAAATTGCTGCTCGATGCTTGCAATCCCTGAGGAACGCCATAGGGTAGAATGTTCTGCACACCATCGAGGATGCTGATGCCAATTTTTGAAGCGTTGGTGGATTGCAATTTCGACCGACGAACAAAACCAAATCGTTCGCTGGCTGCCCACTGATAACTGAAAATCAATCCCAAATCCCGATTGATTTCCTCGAATATAATCTTATTGCCGAAGGCATTCTTGTACAAATTCCTCTCGATTTGATAGACTCCGATGTATTTGTTTGAAAAGGGTTCCCACAACAATCGCTGATTGTTTTGCTCAACAAGCAAAACGGTTTTACTACCTGTAAACTCTGAAGATTCTGTGATCTTGTCGTCTGTGTAATAAGGGAAAAGGGCGTTATCACTGTCAATTCGTCCAGCAGATAATCCACCTGTGCTTGAAATGAACATCCAATGATCAGAATGGCTCACAATGCTCATGAAAAATGGACGCATCCGATCAACCGAGGATATTTTATAATAGGTCTCGCCCTCCAATGTCACTTCATGACCTGAGATTTCATGGGAATGACTCTGGTATGGCTGCTTTCCTAAGAATATAGGCTTAGGATTCAAGGATTGATTCATTTCAACAAACTGAAATTGGTGGTTTTTAGCTCGATTTTACCGGCTGTGTATCCTCTACAGCAAAATCGATTTCTATGCCATGCATTAACAGCAGAGCGAAAATAAGGTGATACATTGGAACTTACCACATGAAATGAATCTCTAAGGCTCGATCCAATCCCTTTAATGTGTAATTGATACCCCTTCAAGAATTCCAGAAGCAATCATTCAAAAGGCATTCTCTGCGAGCATTCGCACGATTATTGCGACCGCGCCACAATTTTATCGAAACAAACGAAATATGATTCCAAAACTCGTCCACTTGAAAACAAAGACACTCATTGGTATGCACACGCAAATGAGCTTGGCGGAGAACAAAACTGGAATGTTATGGAGTCAATTTTCACCAAGAATTCATGAAATCCAAGGACGAATTTCGGAGGACAAATTTTCACTTCAGGTATACCCCCCATCTTATTTTCAAGAATTTAATCCGCATTCGACTTTTGAAAAATGGGCAGCGGTGGAGTCTGCCGATTTCAAGTCAGTTCCCATCAATATGAATGCATTTACACTGCACGGCGGATTCTATGCAGTCTTTCACTACGTCGGAAACAGCAGTGACAGCTCCATTTTCAATTGGATCTTTTCCGAATGGCTACCTGATTCTGGTCATTCATTGGATGATCGGCCTCATTTTGAAGTATTGGGTTCCAAATACAAAAACAATGACCCTCTTTCAGAAGAGGAAATTTGGATTCCAATTAAAGATTAGAGCCCTCATTATTGATTCAATTTGGTATTGATTGACTTCATCACTCCCGCACCAAAGCCACGAAAAACTATTTGCACAAAAAAACGGATACCACGAGGCAGCATCCGTTTTCTAGAGTAGCGGGAGAGAGACTTGAACTCTCGACCTCAGGATTATGAATCCTGCGCTCTAACCAGCTGAGCTATCCCGCCGAGCGGGCGCAAATATAATGACTTGAATTTGACTGTAGGCAATCCTTGGCCATAAAAAGCTAAATCATCATTGCGTACGAAATAATCGCCGTATATTGCTTACCCTGAGTTAAGGCATGATGGAGAAAGTAAGATTCCAAATTGAATTTCCAATCAATAGTTCCAAAGGGGTGTTGTTCAACATCTTCAGCACACCGAGTGGACTTTCAGAATGGTTTTGTGATGACGTCAATATCAAAAAAGACGTTCACATCTTCATGTGGGATGGCAGCGAAGAAAGTGCTCGATTGATCACTAAGAAAAGAGATGAATTTGTGAAATTCCGCTGGCTAGAGGATGAAGAAGAAGGCACGAGCAACTTTTTTGAATTCAGAATTAAAATCGACGATCTAACAGGTGATACCGCACTTGTCATCACCGATTTTGCTGAGGAAGATGAAATTGAAGACTCAAAAGAGTTGTGGTCAGCGCAAGTTGATCGCCTCAAGCAAGTTCTTGGAGCCTGATCTCAACGGGCACTTGGCCAATACCTAACGTACGCATCCAACAGTTCCATGTAATCTTCGGAAAGTATCGGAACTCCGTTGATGCGCTGATTGGTTTCAATGACCAACTCCTCATTCAAATCCATTTGAGCTCCTACAGCTGCGCTTAGTGGACTTCTTTTCTGCCATCTGCACAGAAACCGACGTATTTCTCCATCGGTGTTTCCCTTTACTCCAATCCTTGTTAACAGGGCGAATCCTAACGATTCGGACATAGCCTTTAACTCGTCCCATCGATCCGAAGGCCAAATCAAATCCAAAAACCCCTCCTCTTTTAGCAACTGATCTGCTACACTTAGAAGCACCTCGATAGGCAACGAATCATCATGGCGAGCCAAATTGCGTTCCAATTGGGGCGATTTGGGATGATTTTTAAAAAAAGGTGGATTGCTGACCAAAACATCAAAACGACCGTGAAGCTCCTGGTTTTTGGCGAATTCTTGAATCGAACTTTGGACCACTTGCACTCGGTCGCTCCAAGGGCTATTTCGGATGTTTTCAGCAGCTTCTGATGCGGCTTTGGGCTCCAATTCGATGCCAATTACAAGAGCATTTTTAGCTCGTTGCGCCACCATAAGTGCGACGATGCCACATCCACATCCAATGTCAGCTATCATGCTCGCCTCCTCCACTTTGGACCATGATCCCAAAAGCAGTGCATCGGTGCCCACTTTCATCGCTGATTTTTCGTCGTGAACCTCAAACTCCTTAAACTGAACCCGACGATTTCCTGATCTACCCACGATTGGACTTTCGATTATGCCACGTATCAAACGTCGGGAAGTCCTCTGGTCGCGACGTGGTCCCGTCCCTAAGTGGCTGAACTTCTTCACTAAACTGATGCATGTCTTGAGGGAGATTTTGGTACAGTCGCGTCCCTTCTATTTTGTGTTCAATCATTTCATCTGAAACCGTCCCTTTTAACGTTGCTGGATTACCAACAATCAAGCTTCGTGGCTTCCAATGTGATTTGGCCTTTACCAAGGAAAGGGCACCAACAATGCTTTCTTTTTGGATGACAACTTCATCGAGCACCACCGAGTTAATGCCCACCATGACTTGTTCTCCAATCCATGCCCCATGAATCATCGCACCGTGCCCGATATGGGCTCCTTCATTCAACACGACCTGCTCTTGCGGAAACATGTGAATGACTGCATTTTCCTGCACATTGCATCCCGCATGTAGGATGATTTTTCCCCAGTCACCTCGTAAGACTGCACCTGGCCCAATGTAGCAATTAGGTCCGATGGTAACATGGCCTATTACGACAGCCAATGGATGAATAAATGACGATTCATCGATTACGGGCACCATGCTCTTAAAGGATTGAATCATGGTCAGATTCTAGCATTTCTTAATACAGCAGCATACCCTTGACCAACACCTACACACAAGGTTACCAAAGCGTATTTTTTATTGGATCGAATAAGTTGCTTTGATGCGGTCAAGAGCAAACGTGCCCCGGTCATACCCAAGGGATGTCCTAAAGCGATGGCCCCTCCACGAGGGTTGATTCGTTCATCTAAATCATCCAAACCCCAGGCTCGAATGCAGGCCAATGACTGCGCAGCAAACGCCTCATTCAATTCAATCAAATCCATATCGTCCATGGACAAATTGGCTTTCTCCAAGGCTCGTCTTGAAGCTTCGACTGGCCCAATTCCCATGATTCTGGGCTCTACACCCACCACTGCACTCGACAAAATTTGAGTCATGGGATTTAATGAAGCACGCTTGATTCCAGACTCATTGGCTATGAGTAATGAAGCCGCGCCATCATTCAAACCCGACGAATTGCCAGCAGTGACGCTACCACCTTCGGCACGAAAAGCGGGACGAAGTTTAGCCAATACTTCTGCGCTGGTATTGGGCTTGATGAACTCATCTTCAGCAAAAACTAAGTCTTCTTGTTTCCTTCGTGGAATCCTCACCTCCATCATTTCTTCTGCCCGAAGCGCTTGAGATGACGCTGCTTTATTCTGCGACCATGCGGCGAATCGATCTTGATCTTCTCGGCTGATTCCATATTGATCTACCAAATTTTCAGCCGTTTGCCCCATCCCATCTACTCCATAAAGGGCTTCAAGACGAGGATTAATGAACCTCCACCCAAAACTCGTGTCGAACATTTCGCTGTCTCTGCCAAAAGGACTCGAAGCCTTGGAAATCACCCACGGTCCGCGGGTCATATGTTCGACCCCGCCGGCAAGGACATACCCTGCATCCTGACAATGAACCATTCGTGCCGCATGAATTGCGGCTCCCATTCCGGATGCACACAAACGATTGATAGTAACACCTGGAACCGAAGGTGGGATTCCTGCCAGAAGGGAAGCCATTCGACCTACATTTCGGTTGTCTTCGCCTGCTTGATTGGCACAACCTAAAATCACATCACCAATCAATGTAGGATCGAGGTTGGGGTGTTGATCCAGAATCCGTTTCAATGGCATCGAAGCCAAATCATCCGTTCGAATTGGTGCCAACGAACCACCAAAATTTCCTATCGGAGTCCTCACCCCATCTATGATGAATGCATCCATTTTTCAACCGTACTTCGGTCAAAGATAAAAGGATGCCATTCCTTTCGTCCTGTGATATGGTGCTATTTTGCAATATGAGGATTGCAATGGCATCTGTTTTCCCTCCATATCGCGGAGGAATTGCCCAATTCAACGAACAATTGGGATTGACCCTCATGGCTGAAGGTCATGATTTGTTGACCGTCAATTACTCTAGGCAATATCCCCGGTTGCTTTTCCCTGGAACGAGCCAAATTGATCCGACGAGTCCCCCGAAACTTCATGCTAAACCAATGATTGATTCCATTTGGCCACCGAGTTGGGACAAATGCAGTCGTGAGCTCATTGATTGGTCCCCGGATCTGTTGATCATTCCATTCTGGCAGGCTTTTTTGGCACCTTCTCTGATCGGCATTGCCAGAAGAACCAAAAAAAAGCTTCCGAGTCTCCGCATCGTTGGACTCCTTCATAACGCTCAATCGCATGAGGCCAAATGGTTTGAATCACGATGGAACAACAGGTTTCTGGAAAACATTGATGAAGCGTGGACATTGAGTCGCGCGGTCCATGCTTCTGTCAGCCAAAGAAATGATGAACTCCCTGTGAAGGAATTGTTTCACCCCATCTATTCTCATTTTCCTGCTGGAATTGATCAAAATAGCGCAAGAGAAGCCTTAGGGCTGCCACTGGATGTCGAAGTAATCTTATTTTTTGGATTGATTCGACCTTACAAAGGACTAGAAGACCTGATTCTGGCTTTTGAGCTCTTGAAGAAAAATCAATCAAATGTGCACTTATTGATTGCTGGAGAGTGCTACGAATCTTGGTCAAAATACCAAGGAATCATTGACAAGACAGGACTTTCAAATCACATACACCTCCATCAATCATTCATTCCTGAAGAAAGGGTACCATTGTTTTTCAGTGCTTCAAATGTGGTTTGTCTGCCGTATCGCAGCGCATCGCAAAGCGGAGTTACGGCCCTGGCCATGCATTACCAGAAAAAAACGGTCGTCACCAAAGTTGGAGGGCTGACTGAATATTTCAATCGGAACCCTTTGGGCTTTTTGTGCAATCCTGCTCAGCCAGAAGAACTAGCCAATACGTTGTCCAAAGCATTGATCCCTTCAGAGATCAATCAAATGGAAATTGATTCATGGAAGGAAGGATTTTCCTGGCAATCATTTGTAGCAAAAGCGCTGGACGCTTCATAATCCTTCGAGCAAGGGATCGAAAACAAATCGTTGTACAAGCACAATTTCGCCTTTGTAGTGTGCATACATTCTCGATCCATCCCATTCGTTCTTTATGCCGTTGTCATCATAGGTGTCTGTGATCGGACGCTTCCAATACAAATCGATTTCATTTGGAACGGTGTCCTGAGCAGTCCAAGCCCGCAAGGTAAATGCGGGTTTTGCTTGGTTTAATATGCTATCAACGCCACTTTCAGTCAGGTGATTATTGTAGGTTTCCAGGTGGACTTTTTTGAACAAATTGAATTTGTCTTGCCAGAAAATCGTGTCTTGTCTTGTCAACAATTGAGCGCCACTTACCTCCAACATCCGATTGCTGCCTAATTCCATCATCACAACCCTATCCATGGAATCTCTTTTAACGAGTTCTACTTTTCGCAGCTGATCTCCTGGATAATCAAAGACACCGGTGTACCTCCACTCTCGTTCATCGGTAAAAAACCTCGTCGACAAGAAACCAGTAAACCCCTCCATATGGATGATGAAAGGTTCATCAGCAATGCCTCCGTTATCATCACCGAGCACCATGTGCGTTCCTGTGTGATTTTGGGTGGACGTGCCGATGTACCAAATTTTCGAAGGTTTTTCTTGCCCTTGGTAGATTTCCACTTTCTTCCCTCTTCCTGCGAGCAATCGATTTACATTATCTAACTCAGCTCGTGGCACAGGACTTTTGATCCGCGCCCTAAGGAATGTTTTCAGCAATAAATCAGTCGCATCCTTTCTCGCTTTGTATCTCCCATTTAGACTCCAATAGCGATCATCAGTGCGCTCCAAAAGGGCTGTGTTTCCGTCCTTATCCGCTATGAAAATTCGATTGACAGAGGCCGTGTCAGAAATGGCGAAATCAGCAGCATCGACCGCACGCAACTCCCCTGTCTCTTCATTCTGATAAAATCGAATGACCGCTGCAGTTAGGGTAACAATCAACAAAAGATAAAAAAGCCTCAAATTCTTATTCATGGGTCAATGGCTTGGAATTCACACAGTGAATTTCTTACTGAAACGATGCTTTCTTCGGTACACGAAAATCAATCCCATGCATCCAATAATGAGAATCGGAAAAATCATAGCAAAGGATTGCCACATGACGCGTTCATTTTTGACTTTCATCTCATTCAGTGGACGCAGGGTAATCGTCCGAGATCGCACTGAAATTGCGGCTGTCTCGTCGAGAAGGTAGCTCACCGCATTCCTTAAAAACTCTTTGTTGTCATACAGCACACGACCATTTTGAGGGTCTTGAGGCATTCGTTCATAGCCCAAAGGCAAGATCATCGGACCATTGGGTCCATAGCGCACTTGATTCCTTGCAATGTCCCCATCACCAATCATGATTTGCGCGGTGGGCACACTTTTGGTTTGAAATGCAAAGTCGGTATCATTTTTCAGGGTATCAGGAAGTCGATGCTCAAAAGCTGAACGAAACTCCCCTTCGATTAAGACCGCGAGCGGCTGATTTGGAAGACTGTATTCAGTAAAGTACTCGGGCTCCAATTGAACAATATTGCTCGAAACCCTAATTGGAGATTTGTATTCTTTGGAAAGCTCAGATGAAGCCAACAATACCGTCTTTTTCAAATCCCCATCCGTCTGAACCGTATCCAACCGAGAGGCAAAATCGAATTTGATGGGGTCCAAATTGGTGGTGATTGGATGTTGAATGCCAAATGGGAGAACTACGGGGGCAAAGTACCAATCGAAGATTTGCCAATTCTCTTGATTTCCCATAGGCCCTGCTCCCATAACGATGGGCGCGCATTGGAGGTCGATCACCAAATTCCGATTGAACCGCACCCCATATTGGAAGAGTTGATCATAAATGCCCAATTCATTGGTCACGCCCATGGTCATTTGGTTCGCTGCTAGGCTATCCAAATCAACCCGAATCGGATCCACTAGCCAAAGCGCCTTTCCACCGTTCATGATGAATTGATCAATGATCACCTGATCCTTGGCATCAATGGCTGAATCAGGCTTAGCGATGATTACCAAATCGTATCGATTTACCCTCCTACTCATCCCTTCAATTCGCTCCGATAGCATTCCTACCTGCCCGCCTATCTCTACTCTGTACACCTCATAATCCGTTTCCAAATCCATTGTGAAATCAGCAAATTCAGCTTCATCCAATTCACCATGCCCTTCAATGATAGCAATCCGAGGTTTCTCAAGTTGTTTGAGCTTGCGAATCGCCCGAGTTAATTCATATTCAATCGAATTGATTGATCCTTGAATCATTCGATCCGTAGGCTCCGGAACTTCGGAGCGAAAAAATTGCACCGGTTCGGTTTTATTTTGGTAAGTAACCAACGCTGCCGGCCAAATGACCTTAAAAGCTTGCGCACCATTTTCCACAAATGCAATCCTCGAATATTGCAAGCCTTGCTCAATCAATTTCTCCTCATTCTGTCCTATGGTCTGTTGATCATCAATTTCATAAACGTCAATGAATTGAAATCGGATATTACCATTCGACATCGAGGACAAATCCTCGAGTTGGCTCCGTATGGCACGTTCCAATCGCTTCCATTCCGCAGGGTATTCGCCTGTTAAATAACAGGTCACAAACACTTCATCTTCAAGCCCTTCAACCAAATCAACTGTGGCGTCAGTTAAAGTGAATCTCTGTTCTTCGGTTAAGTCCCAGTTAAAGCCGACCATGGAGACCAAGCTGAATAGCACCCCTTGTATCGCTACCCCCAAGATCCAGCGCAAGAGAAAATGCTGGCTACCATGTTGAAATGAGTCCAATCCAAACCGCGCAAGCCACAAAAAGAAACCAATCACCAACGCGAAATAGTAGACATCTCCCGAAGCGAGCACACCCCGACTAAGCGCACGATAATGTGGCTCCATTCCCAATTGGCTAAAGCCATAATCCCAAGTCCCTAGCCAATCAAAACTGGCGAGCGCAGTAAACCCAATGAAGCCAAAAACCAATACAACAAGACCAATCAAAAAGGAAACCAAGGGATTCCGAGTCCACGCTGACACTGCTACACCTACGGCCATGAAGGATGCTCCAATTAACAGCAACCCGATGTAACTCCCACGAATGGCGCCCGCATCAAAATTCCACTCGGGCTCACCGAGCCATCCAATCACCGGGATAAAAATCAGAGTTGGAAGGATGGACATCACAAATACCGCCAATGCACCTAAATATTTCGCTCCGACTATTCCACCCGTTGAAATGGGCTTGGTCAGCAACAGCTCCATTGTTCCCGACCGAATCTCCTCAGAAAAAGTGCGCATTGTAATTGCCGGTATGATCAGAATCATCACCCAAGGACCCCAAATGAAAAAACTTTCTAAACTGGCCTGCCCTGCATCAAGAATGTTCCATTGTCCTGGAAAAACCCAAACCACTAAACCAATCAGCACCAAATAAATCGATACCACCACGTACCCCAACAGTGTACTGAAAAATCCCCGGAATTCTTTTAGTGCTAATGCAAACATTTTCGCTTCGAATTTACAACGCGAACGATTCGATTAAAGCCTCATTCGGGCAATCCAAACTCCATGCGACGGGACTGGCCACGAATTTCTCTTTGGTCTTTGGCCAGACTTGTGCGAAAAGCTCAGATTTCCTGTAACGCTCAAGTGCATCGGGGGATTCCCACATGCTCAAAGTGGTCCGCAATCCAGGCTTGTCAATTCCGGCCAGAGAGATCACTTGATGACAACCCTCCATTTGCAATATTGCTGGACGGACGGTGGCAAAATATGCATCAAAATCCAATGCATCTTCTGGAGTAAACTCCATTCTCACGATTCGAAGTAGCTTCATCCCACCTGGCTTTGATCTTCAAATTTGATTCGAATGATTTGGTCCCGTTTCAATCCCAACAACGCATCAGCACCTCCCCGGTCTCCGGGAGCACTGTGGTTATTCATCGCGATTTCCAGTAATCCACCGTAATTGAAAATGGCCACCTCTCTTCCAACTGGAACACTCTGGTAATTCGCTTCAATGGATCGAATCGACATGCGACTCGTTCGAAGTTGAATTTCAAAAGGTCGACCACGGCCAAAATCTTTAAACGCCTGCTTGGTGATGTTTGTGATGACATTTCCGTAATCATCAATGAACACCACATGCCCAACCAAGCAGTCCTGTTCATAACTGATTCTTCTGGGTTCAACGTATTTCAATTCGCCTACTGGCCTTCCGATCATTTCCGGTTTGCCTCCTCTTGCCAAATGCGCCGCAGCAGGAATAAACACTTCCCTCTCTGGAAAAGTTGGTGCGCTTACATCCAAGTTTAATCCGGAAAAATCAAAAACTAAATCAGGCTGAACGTCATTCAACAACCGAAAGACGCCGGTATCAGATCCCAAGAAATACTGGCCATTCCACCCTACCAATCGATGAGGAGTTTCATGGGTCTCCTCGCTTCTCACACAGATTAGGTGAACGGTATTTTCTGGAAACTCATGGTATACCGATCGCAGGATAAATGCAGCTTCAACGACGTCGAATTTTTTGATTTTATGAGAAACATCTACAATCTGAACATCAGGAACTTGCTTCAATAGCGCCCCTTTCAGAATAGCCAAATAATGACTATCCGTTCCAAAGTCAGATGTAAGTGTTACAATCGGCATTTTGCAAAGGTGAGAAACGTATTTTTGTATCCGCACATGCAAAAGAAAGAGATATCCATCGAAGGTGTTGATCCGCTGATTTTTTTCGGTGTCGAAAACGCCAATTGGAATGTTTTGAAATCGGCTTTTTCCAAGATGCACTTAGTTGCACGCGGAAACTCAGTCCAAGTTTCAGGCAACATTGAAGACGTCGGGAGATTTGAAGCGGTCATTCGCATGATTGTCTGGAACATCGAGCGTTACAACACCTTGAGTGAAGATGATGTTTTACGGTTATGTGGAGAAGACGAATCAAATTTCAAGAAAAGCTCAAGTAAAGACGAAACTCTGGTCTATGGGCCTGGAGGAAATCGAATCGTCGCTCGCACAAAAAACCAATTCAAATTGGTCGATGCGATTCGTTCAAATGACATGGTCTTCGCTATTGGGCCCGCTGGTACAGGTAAAACCTACACTGCTGTCGCTATGGCTGTAGCCGCATTAAAAGACAAACGAGTCAAAAAAATCATCCTAACAAGACCGGCCGTAGAAGCGGGTGAAAACCTTGGTTTTTTACCTGGAGATCTGAAGGAGAAACTCGATCCCTATCTCCAACCCTTGTATGATGCTTTAACGGATATGTTGCCATACGAGAAGGTCGCTGATCACCTCGAAAAAGGAGTCATCGAGATTGCTCCCTTGGCCTTCATGAGAGGAAGAACATTGGATAAAGCGTTTGTGATCTTGGATGAAGCCCAAAACACAACGATTGCACAGATCAAAATGTTTTTGACAAGAATGGGCAAGGATGCCAAGTTTGTCATCACTGGTGACGCCTCACAAATCGACTTGCCTCGAAAGCAAACCTCTGGATTGAAGTTTGCTCAATCCACATTGACTAATATCGAAGGCATTGAATTCATTCAATTGGATGGAAACGATGTCATTCGTCATCGGCTGGTAAAGGCCGTGATAAAAGCTTTTGATCAAGCTTCAACAATTGAAAACGATTGAAAACAAAGAACCTCAGAACAATTCCAACGAATCCATCGTAAGCCCCAAGATTTTCATGAGTCAACAACTCTACCACTCCACCTTTGACTTTCCTGGACAGACCAGCGCCTATCATGGAAAAGTGCGCGATATGTATCGCATCAATGATGAAATCATTGTGGCAGTCGTTTCTGATAGGATCAGTGCGTTTGATGTGATTCTACCGAGCCCGATCCCATTCAAAGGACAAGTATTGAATGGGATTGCCAGTTATTTTTTGGATGAGGTTGCCGACATTGTTCCAACATGGAAGATCGCTACTCCTCATCCACAAGTGACCATCGGTTACACTTGTGAGCCCATCCGATTGGAAATGGTCATCCGCGGATACCTCACGGGTCACGCCTGGAGAACATACAAAGCTGGAGGTCGTTCATTATGCGGTGTGCCACTGCCAGAAGGGATGAAGGAGCACGATCAATTTCCCGAACCAATTATCACTCCAGCGACAAAAGCTGAAGAAGGCCATGATGAGGACATCAGCAAAGAAGAAATACTTAGACGTCAAATTGTTGCTCCAGGGGTGTACGAAGAACTCGAACGCATCACCCGTCTCCTTTTTGAACGAGGAACAGCGCTCGCAAAGAAGCAAGGGCTCATTTTAGTGGACACGAAATATGAATTCGGCATTCGCAACGGTCAAATTCATTTAATCGATGAAATACACACACCTGACAGCAGTCGATTTTTCATTCTTGACGGCTATGAATCAAGACAAAAGAATGGAGAAGCCCAAAAACAGTTGAGTAAGGAATTTGTACGAGAGTGGCTTATGGAAAATGGTTTTATGGGACTTGAGGGGCAACATCCACCCCATATGCCTCCATCTTTTGTTCAGGAAGTAAGTGAAAGGTACATTGGGCTATATGAGCAAGTGACAGGACTTCAATTCCAAAGGGTTTCATCAGAGAACATCGAGAAAGACATAGTCCAAGCTGTTGAGCGTTGGCTGGCTAAATCCCCCACCCATGGCTAAATCCAAAGCAGATTGGCGTCAAGATGCGATTGATTGTGTTCGAAGTCTGCGAAATTCTGGTGCCATTCTTCATCCGACTGACACCGTATGGGGACTAGCGGCCCATTCTTGTGACGAAGAAGCGGTGAAGAAAATCTTCGATATCAAACAACGTGAGTTGCATGAGACTTTGCTCATGCTTGTTGATTCAGAGCAAATGATGGAACAGCTTCTACCCCAATTACCAGAAGCTGCTTGGGAACTCATCCAAATCAGTGATCGGCCCATCACTATTGCCGGCCGCCTCAATGACAAGTGCCGATTCAATTTCGCTTCCGGCATGGTTCGAGACGACGGATCAATCGCTGTTCGATTGGTTAACGACCCGTTTCTCTCCTTTTTAATTCAGGGAATCAATGCTCCTCTGGCCTCAACCAGTGCCAACCTGAGCAATCAACCCACTCCAGCGAATTATGCATCGATCGATACCGCAATAACAAGCCAAGTAGACCATGCCTCTCACTATCGCCGAAATTCATTAAACTCATCAACGCCATCCATGCTGGTCCATTTTGATGAAGCCGGAAGGATGAAAATCTTGAGAAGCTAAGTCCTTGTAAATACGGGCTAAATTTGCAGCAGTATCGCGACAATGAATTACTCCGCACACCTCAATCATCCATTGTTCAAGACCATTGGAAAGATTGCTGATCAAGAGGAAAAATCAGCTTTTGCAATAGGTGGTTTCGTTCGGGATTTGTTATTGCAGCGGAGATGCAAGGACATTGACATCGTTGTGGAAGGCAGTGGCATTGAATTAGCACAAAAGGCTTCTGATGAACTCAAAGCAGGTCGAGTCACCGTATTCAAAAATTTTGGAACTGCGATGTTTCGATACCGCGACTGGGAAGTCGAATTTGTTGGTGCACGTAAAGAATCTTATGAACGGGGAAGTCGAAATCCAATTGTAGAAGATGGCACCATTGAGGACGATCAAAACCGGCGCGACTTTACCATCAATGCTCTGGCAATCAGTCTAAATACTGAATCATTTGGCGAGCTCATCGACCCCTTCAACGGAATCCGGGACTTGGAAAATGAGTGCATCCGAACTCCTTTGGATCCTGATATTACATTTAGCGACGACCCGTTACGAATGCTCCGAGCGATTCGGTTTGCAACGCAACTCAATTTCAGAATAGAGGATTCGAACATCGAGTCCATTCGCAAGAATGCTTCGAGAATTGATATCATCTCACAAGAACGCATCCATGCCGAATTGCATAAGATTATCATGTCTCACAAGCCTTCAATTGGTTTTAAACTATTGGAAAAATGTGACTTGTTAGAGCGAATCTTTCCTGAACTATCCAATCTGAAAGGCGTCGAATGGAAGGATGGAATAGGACACAAGGATAACTTTTACCATACGCTTGAAGTACTGGATAATGTGGCCAAAGTTTCAGACAACCTCTGGCTTCGCTGGTCGGCAATACTCCACGATATTGCAAAGCCAGCCACGAAGCGTTTTCAAAAGAACCATGGATGGACTTTCCATGGACACGAAGACCGAGGTGCACGAATGGTACCGAAGATTTTCAAGCGGTTCAAGCTTCCTTTGGACAACAAAATGAAGTTTGTCCAGAAAATGGTTCTGCTTCATTTAAGGCCCATCGCATTGACGAAAAATCAAATTACAGACAGTGCGGTTCGCCGTTTGCTCTTCGATGCCGGAGATGACATCGATGATTTAATGATACTATGTCGCGCTGACATCACTTCAAAGAATGAAGCTCGTGTCAAGCGCTACCTGGCGAATTACGATGTGGTCTTGCGAAAACTTCATGAAGTCGAAGAGAAAGATCACCTTCGCAACTTTCAACCTCCTATATCAGGAGAAGAAATCATGGAAACCTTTGGCATTCCTCCGAGTAAACCCATTGGAGATCTCAAAAATGCCATTAAAGAGGCCATTTTGGATGGAAAAATTCCAAATGAAACGATTGCTGCAAAAGCATACATGATGGAGTTGGCTGAGGCTATGGGATTAAAACCCATTCAATCCTAAATCAAATCAACCTTTCCAGCCGTCCTTCAACGTGACGGAACGGTTAAATACCGGAGCCCCAGGTTTACTGTATTTCGCATCCAACGTAAAATATCCGAGACGGGTGAATTGATAGGTCGTTCCAATTTTCGCTTCGGCTAATGCGGGTTCAATCTTACAATGGGATAAAACCTCCAAACTCTTCGGATTGATGGAATTCATAAAGTCTCCTGACTCTTCGGGATCGGGCGTTTGAAACAGCCTGTCATAAAGTCGCACCTCCGCATCGAGTGAGTGCGATTGAGCGACCCAGTGCAAGGTGCCCTTCGCCTTAATTCCAGAAACATCTGAGCCGCTTTTGCTAGTTGGGACGTAATTCACGTGCACCTCCACTACATTCCCACCTGCGTCTATTACATGATCTGCATATTCAACGATGTAAGCGGATTTCAATCGCACGACACGTCCTGGGGCCAATCGAAACCATTTCTTATTGGCATCTATTCGAAAATCATCGGATTCAATCCACAACTCCCGGCTAAAAGGAATGGAACGGGTTCCTTCTGCTTCATCCTCAGGATTATTCACTGTTTCGAGCCACTCTGTTTCCCCTTCAGGATAATTCAATATGACCAGTTTGATCGGATTCAGGACCGCCATGACACGCGGTGCCCTGCGATTAAGATCATCTCGTAAAGACCACTCCAATAGACTGACGTCGATGACATTGTTCCGTTTTGCAACTCCGATCCGATCGGCAAACACCCGAATGCTTTCAGGGGTATATCCTCTTCGACGCAATCCCGAAATGGTCGGCATCCTCGGATCATCCCAACCATCTACAACACCTTCCTCGACGAGCCGAAGCAACTTTCGTTTCGACATGATGGTGTAATTCAAATTGAGTCGCGCAAATTCAGTCTGTTCACTCGGGTAAATCCCAAGCGATTCAATGAACCAATTGTAAAGTGGTCGATGGTTTTCAAATTCAAGTGAACACAGGCTGTGCGTAATGCGCTCGATGGAATCCGATTGACCATGTGCAAAATCATACATGGGATAAATTACCCATTCATTGCCCGTGCGATGATGCTCAACATATTTGATTCTGTAAATGATGGGGTCACGCATTAACATATTGTCATGCGCCATATCAATTTTTGCTCGCAATACACAAGCTCCTTCCTGAAATTGACCTTTCTTCATTTGCTCAAACAATTGAAGATTTTCTTCAGGACTTCTACCCCGAAAAGGGCTCGCTACTCCTGGCGTACCGGGTGCGCCTTTTTGAGAGGCCATTTCTTCAGCAGTTTGATCATCGACATATGCCAAACCTTTCTTGATCAGTTCGACGGCAAACTGATACAATTGATCGAAATAATCACTGGTATAGTATTCGCCCCCATTCCAGTCAAAACCCAGCCATTGGATATCATCGCGAATGGCATCAACATACTCCGTGCTCTCCTTCTCAGGATTGGTGTCATCAAACCTCAAATTGGTGAGCCCCCCATATTTTTGAGCCAACCCAAAACTCACACAAATGGCCTTCGCATGTCCAATGTGGAGGTACCCATTGGGTTCAGGAGGAAATCGCGTCAAAACCCTACCGTCGTGCTTTCCTGAAGCAAGGTCCGCCTGAATTTTTTGCTCGATAAAATTGATAGGCTGCTTTTTGCCTTCGTCACCAAGAGCATCCGATTTTTCCATGCCACAAATTTAAATCGAAACCCGAGGCGTTGAATCACTTGTGCTTACAACAAGCGAACATTTTTCATTAGGTTTTCCTTGTATGTCCGACTGACCGGAACATCCGTTCCAGCCACATGAACGGTTCCTTGGTACACATCGATGTGATCAATGTGGTTCAGGTTTATCACAAAATTGCGGCTTACCCGAACAAAATCATCCGAAGCAAGGATAACCAACAAATCCTTCAAAGAAGCCTTAACATGGTACTGACGGCTTTCCAATTGGATTGCACTGTACTTCCCCTCAACTTGGATGAAACGGATGTCTGATAAATTAATGCGCCTGAGTTTATTGCCGACTTTGGTGTAGAAATGGTGCGTACCTGCCCTACCCATTTCCAGAGACTCAATTCTCGCCAATAACCCCGTAAATGAGACAACAGGTGACCCAATGGATTCCATAGTTTCATTGGTATCGTAAACGGGCGAACCTTCTTCTGCATCCTTGGACCAGTTTTTCGCTATGGACAGCAGAGGCTTTCGAGCTTCCAAAATGCTTTTGACTCGTTGCCACTCCGTTCTATTGTCCAAGGATTCTGACCAAATGACAATCTCAGGATCCATTTCGAGCACCGTGAACATGGTATCTTCTGGGGTGTTTGCCTGAGAAACTTCATACCCTGAATCCGACAAGACAGCGCTGCAATTCTCGTCTGCGTTAGAATTAACAACCAAAAGTTTGGCTTTTTCCATAGCATTAAAACCCATAATGATGCGCTTTGTTCTATCCGAGTGGCAAAGAATCCTTGATTGACTTATTTTTGAATTATGCACTCGAGAGCTCATTCTACCCTTGGCGACCATCACCGAAATCCAATTGTGATGCAATCCCCTGCTGAACAAGAGGTGGTTCAAGAGGAAATCCTTGAGGTTTTAGACAGTGAAGGATTTAATTTGGTGTTATACAATGACGAGCACAATACGTTTGATCATGTCATCGAAATGTTGATTGCCGTCTGTGGCCACGATGCCATTCAAGCTGAGCAATGCGCACTGCTCGTTCACTTCAAGGGGAAATGCGCTGTGTTAAGCGGTACTTATGATGACTTAGAACCGAAGTGCACCAAACTTTTGAACGCCGACCTGACTGCAGAAATCGAGGCGTAAGAAATTGGATTCACCCATTATCAGTCATCCCCTTCATGGCCTTGATGGCAAGATGGGGATCCACTGAGTTAAACGTTGACGATCCAGCAACTAGCACGTCTGCGCCAGCTTCTACGAGTTGCCTCCAATTTTCAGTGCCAACTCCCCCATCAATTTCAATCAGCAATTCATCATTGACTCCTTTTGCCATCGATCGGAGCGCCTCAACCTTAGCATACGTGCGTTCTATGAATTTTTGACCGCCAAAACCCGGGTTGACGGACATTAAACAGACCAAATCAACCGAATCCAACACTTCGGACAAGGCAGAAACAGGTGTATGAGGGTTAAGGGCCACGCCAGCCTTCATGCCCAAGTCTTTGATCACATGAACGGTTCGGTGAAGGTGATGACAAGCTTCAACATGAACCGTTAATACTTCGGCTCCAAGCTCTTGAAACGTTTGAAGGTAGCGATCAGGGTCGATGATCATCAAATGCACATCCAGAGGTTTCTTTGCGTGTTTGGCAATGGCCTTGATGACAGGCATTCCAAAACTGATGTTCGGAACGAATACACCATCCATCACGTCCAAATGAAACCAGTCGGCCTCCGATGAATTCACCATTTCGATTTCAGCCTGCAAATTGGCGAAATCAGCTGCTAAGATGGAAGGTGCTAAAAGATGCTTCATGACGCAAAGTTCTGTTTTTCATCCTTTTTGCACACCTTTGTTTCATGCTCGACTTATCCACAAAAGCATCAAGTCTTTTACCAATCGTTGGATTAACCGGTGGCATTGGCAGCGGGAAATCAACCGTGGCTAAGATTTTCGCTTCATTGGGTGTCCCAGTGTATCATGCAGATGAAGCAGCAAAAGAACTCTATATTCAAGATCAGTCCTTGAAGCAGTGGATCATCGACGCCTTTGGCGAAGGGGTCGGAAATTTCGCAGACGGCGCGCTCGTGGGAATCAATCGGGAAAAGTTGGCTCAAATTGTTTTCAATGATGAGGACCTTCTTCAAAAACTGAATCAAGAAGTTCACCCCAGGGTCAAATCAGCTTTTCATCGTTGGCTCGAAATACAAAGTCGAAACCCAATCTCCCCCTATGTGATTCGTGAAGCGGCGATATTATTCGAATCTAGAACAGATCAGGACTGTGATTATATCATTGCCGTGGAAGCACCTGTTCAATTGCGAATTCAGCGTGCAAGTGACCACTTAAAAATCACTCCAGAAGCGGTTGAATCAAGAATAAAAAATCAATGGACCGACGCAGAGCGTGCAAACAAGGCTAACCACATCATCTCAAATTCAACACATGATCCATTGCTGGAACAAACGTTGAAAATTCACCATCAAATCCTCGAAACACTCTCGTAGTTTCAGGAAATTCCTACATAACTTCGAGGCATGATATGGGAAAACTGGCAAATTTGGACAGCCATCGGAATGCTCTTACTCGTTCTCGAGGTAGTGGTGCCGGGCTTTGTTTTGGCTTGTCTGGGCATCGGTTGCTTTGGAGGGGCCGTTGCTGGTTTCTTTGAATTGGGCATCGCACTCGAGCTGACCATCGCTGGAGTCATCGGACTTCTTTCTTTTTTGTTTTTGCGCCCCGTTGCCCTTCGCATAGGGTTCAAAGGTTCCGAGCGAGTATCTGGTGTCGAGGCTTTGATTGGAAAAGAATGCATTGTAACCGAAACATTTGATACTTCTACTGGACTCGGTCGATGCAAAATTGACGGTGATGATTGGCGCGCTAAAATCACGGAATCGAACAATCAGGACCGATTGATTGAAGGACACATTGCCATCATTGAACGCGTTGAAAGCAACACCCTGATCGTATACCCAAAATCCATATCTCAAACTTCATGACAGCCACAAGCATCCTCGCGGGAATTTTCTTCCTATTCACTTCGGTCATCATCGTGAAAGGTGTCCGAATCGTCAGACAAAGTGAATCCATGGTCATTGAACGATTGGGGAAATACCGAACAACTCTGGCTGCGGGCATCAACATCATCATTCCAATCATTGATCGACCTCGAGAAATTGCTTGGAGAGTTGTTGCTGAACGGCCCAATGGTCAAAAGGTCACTCAATTTCGACTCAAAGATCGAGTGGACCTGCGCGAAACGGTTTTTGATTTCCCTAAACAAGGCGTGATTACCAAAGACAATGTTGTCACAGAAATCAATGCCTTGATTTACTTTCAAATCATTGACCCGGTCAAAGCCGTTTATGAAATCAATAACCTGCCAAACGCAATAGAAAAGTTAACGCAGACCACATTGAGAAATGTCATTGGTGAATTGGAGTTGGATGAGTGCTTGACCTCCCGTGATACGATCAACATGAAACTTCGTTCAATTTTGGATGAGGCCACAAATAAATGGGGTGTGAAGGTCAATCGGGTGGAATTACAAGACATCAATCCCCCCGTCGACATCAAAGAGGCCATGGAAAAGCAAATGCGCGCAGAACGAACCCGACGGGCTCAGATCATCGATGCCGAGGGAACTAAAAAAGCGGCGATTTTGGAAGCAGAAGGAAGAAAAGGTGCCGATATCAATCGCGCTGAAGGTGAAAAACAAGCAAGAATCCTGAGGGCAGAAGGCGAAGCAACTGCTCGTCTCGCCGTGGCAGAAGCAGAAGCAGAAGCCATTCAGAAAATCGCAAAAGCCGTTGCAGATACCAAAGCTGACCCAACCCAGTATTTGATTGCGGTCAAGTACATCGAAACGATCGAGGCCGTATTGAAAGAAGGCGGGGCCGGAAGCAAAACGGTATTCATGCCGTATGAAGCCAGCGGACTCATGAGCAGTGTAGGCGGATTGAAAGAATTGATGTCAGCTACGAAGGATTAAACCGATTCGTTCAAATTGCTAGTCCAAACTCACTTTCCCCGTAAGCTAACCCATTCCCGGTACGACCAATACCTCGCATCGGGCTGGTTTCGTGGTTCCGTGATGCTCTACAAGATGGACTTGCTTTGCATTGATGCCAATGTGTTTTCAGTCGTCAACATACGACTGGACTTGATGAACCACCAATTACGCAAGTCTCACAGAAGAATCAAGCGTAAAGTCGAACAGCGCTTTACGGTTACTGTAGGTCCAGCAAAAATCAGCCAAAGCCGTCAACGGCTTTACGATCAGCACAAGGCACGTTTCAAAGGATTCATCCATGAAACCCTAGATGAATACTTGCACGCAGGGTTCAATCACACCGTTTTTGACACCCAAGAAATTGGCGTTTACGATGGCGATCGACTCATTGGAATCTCATTTTTCGACATCGGCAATCAATCGATGGCCTCATTATTGGCCATGTTCGATGCTGAATATCAAGACTTCAGCTTGGGCATTTATACCATGCTCAAAGAAATAGAATACGGTCAAACGACAGGAAGAAAATGGTACTACCCCGGCTATGTCTTGGATCAACCCTCTTCATTTGACTACAAGCTAACCCTCGGCGAAATGGAATACTATACGCCAAGTAAACGTTGGGGGAAATTCAGCAATTTGAATCGCAAAAACACGGTTGCGGCGAAGCTACGTAGGGCCATGCAGGACCTTCAAAAAGTGTTGAAATCCGAGAATCTACCCTATCATTCGTGGTATTACCCTTATTTCAGTATGGGGTACATGCCCTTGTGGAAAGATCGATTTCTGCATATGCCTTGGGTACTTGAATTGGGCCACGATCTTGATGGAATGTGCATCATTGGGTTTTGCGCAGAGAGGCATGCCTACGTCTTAACGCACATTCACCCTTGTCCAGATGAACAGCATTTCATCAACATGGAACAGTCACGTGAATTCAATGATAATACCATCTACTTAAGTCACCTCATGGAATTCGGCGAATCCCTGTCATCAGGCGATTTAAAAAACGTAATCACCCAAATTCATGCTTGGAATCAACGAAGTGATAAACTCCCTCCCGTATGAAATTAATGACATGGAATGTGAACGGCATTCGTGCTGTTGTGAAGAAAGACTTTAATGAAGCTGTTAAATCATTAGGTGCTGATGTCATTGGAATTCAAGAAACCAAGGCCCAAGATGATCAAGTTCGTGAAGCACTTTTTGGTCTGGAGCATCTGGAGGGATATACAACGTATTCAAGTAGCGCAGAAAAAAAAGGCTATTCTGGAACGGCAGTCCTCTCGAAAATTGAACCCATACGGGTCCAGGCCGGCATTGGTGTTTCACATCTTGATAACGAAGGAAGGGTTCTTCTGGCAGAGTTTGATTCATTTCATTTTGTCACAGTTTACACTCCCAATTCGTCTTCAGGATTGAAAAGACTGCCATTTCGAAAAGAATGGGATAACGCATTCATGAAATACATTCAAGATCTGGACCAAAGCAAGCCTGTTGTTTGTTGCGGGGACTTGAATGTCGCACATCAGCCCATTGATTTGGCTCGTCCAGATGCCAACTACAACAAAACACCTGGGTATACTCAAGACGAGATTGATGGAATGACTCGCCTGCTCAGCGAAGCTCAACTCACCGATTCCTGGAGATCCATGCATCCTGAAAAAATCGAATATTCTTGGTGGAGTTATCGCGGAGGAGCGCGTGAGAAAAATGTGGGATGGCGGCTTGATTACATGCTGGTGAGCAATCGATTGATGAGCGACGTGAAGCATGTCCATATACACAATGAAATTCACGGTTCAGATCATTGTCCGGTATCGATAGAACTGCAATTGTAAGGTGCTATTGCTCGCCAATGAAAGGATGATGTGACGTATTGCCAAGTGCTTTTGATTTGCTCAATCAAATTCAGAAAGCATGAGGAGAATGATTTTGGGATTGGCCTCCCTGACAATTTTGGCCAACACTTCATGGTGTCAATCATCTTGCACCGCAGATTTAAACGATGATCAAGTCATCAATTTGCACGACTTATTGGCACTATTGGTTCATTATGGAGACAGTTGTAGTCCTGATATGGCAACCTATCCAACCATCAACATCTCAGAAATTCATTACAACCCAAATTCTGCTCAAGGAAATGATAGCGATTGGGAATTCCTTGAACTTCATAACCCCCATCCCTATCCAATCGGCCTGCAAGATTGGAGTTTACAAAATGCTGTAAGCTTCAGTTTCAGCGCTAATGACACAATTCCTGAAGCTGGATTCTTTGTCATTGCGAGAAACTTGGATTCATTGGCTAGTGTATTGCCGTTTGATGTTCCGGCAAAGCAATGGAATGCTGGAGAAAGTCTAAACAATACCGGCGAGACCATCGAACTTCGTGCACCTGACGCATCGCTGGTCATGGCTATTTCTTATGAAGACAATGATGGCTGGGTCACTGAGCCAGATGGCATGGGTCCGAGTTTGGAATGGATGGATACAGGGTTGGCAAACGACCAAGTCGATTCTTGGACCTATTCTTTGATTTTCGGAGGGACGCCCGGTGCTCAGAATAGCATGTGGGGACTGAGTGATCCCGAGTAGAAAACTCTAATTAGCGGCGAGTTTCCAAAAGTTGGAGCTCGCCGTTTACTTCCACTTCAAGCGGCGAGCCACTGATCAATTCAACTTGGGTTGAGTCACCATTCACGGAAACCTCCATCAATCGATTTCTGAAATTCACCTTGAACCTCAGTCCGGACCAAATTTCTGGGATGCATCCGCTAAAGCAAGGACGGCCATCTCGCACCCGATATCCTCCAAATCCTTCAACAACAGAAAGCCAAGTTCCGGCCATTGAAGTGACATGCAATCCTTCATGAACTTCACGATTGTAATCATCTAGATCCAATCTCGCAGTGCGTTGGTAATGCGCGTAAGCGTCTTCCATCTTTCCCAATCTTACCGCAAGTATGGCATGGACACATGGAGAAAGGCTTGATTCATGTACGGTTTTTGGCTCGTAAAACTCGTAATTGGCCAGTCGTGTTTCATGATCAAAATGATCCCAAAAAAAATAGATGCCTTGTAAAACAT
This sequence comes from Bacteroidota bacterium, assembly GCA_027624855.1. Lineage (GTDB taxonomy): Bacteria > Bacteroidota > Bacteroidia > Flavobacteriales_D > Sanyastnellaceae > UA16. Next base: position 85,481 of record JAQBTQ010000005.1, on the reverse strand, counting down.
CAGCTTGCTTGATGAATATCGATCGCAAAATTCTATCCCAACTCCAATGCTGATTGATCGGCCGTTGGGATTCATCTAAATCACTCGCTTTCAGTTGTTCCTTATCCATGAACCCATCCTGCTGCAACATGATCTTGGTGCCTTCAAGTTTCGGCAAGAACATTTGATTCGAAACCTCTTCCCAATTGTTAAAAATGGCCGGCGCATCGATGGAATACTCACGAACAAGCGCGCTCCAAGCTGCAGGGTGCTCCCTTTGTATCCACTGTCCTACTTCTTTAGCGTATTCGAGGCACCACGCGGCAATGTAATTGGTGTACCAATTGTTATTCACATTGTTCTCGTATTCATTCGGACCGGTTACACCCAATATGACATACGCTTTTCGATGATCTGACCATTGGGCACGTTGATTCCAAAATCTTGCGACACCCAACAAAACTGGAAATCCAAATTCAATTAAATACTCTCGATCTCCCGTGTAATTCACGTAATTCCATATCGCGTACGACATGGCGCCATTGCGATGGATTTCTTCAAAAGTTATCTCCCATTCATTGTGGCATTCTTCACCATTCATCGTAACCATGGGATACAAAGCCGCGCCATCTTCAAATCCAAGCTTTTGAGCATTCTCAATGGCTCGACCCAAGTGATGGTATCTGTATAAGAGAAGTTGCTTGGCCACTTGCGGTGGATGACCGGCTAAGAAGAATGGCAAACAATATGCCTCAGTATCCCAATAGCTCGCTCCTCCATATTTTTCCCCGGTGAATCCCTTGGGACCGATATTCAATCTCGGATCATCTCCCCGATAGGTTTGGTTTAAATGGAAAATATTAAACCTGATGGCTTGTTGCGATCGATCGTCTCCGTCTATAACAATGTCTGCTTGGTTCCATATTCCTGACCAAACCTTTTTATGATCCGCAACCAGTTTTTCCCATCCACATGCCCAAGCTTCTCGACATGCGCTTGTGACGGCCCGATCAATCTCATTCTTCGAGTGGTTCATTGATGTACACACGCCGACATATTTCTGAACCTCAAGCCATTCGCCTTGCTCAAGCCTTGACCCATAGGACCACCCTATCTTGTTGTTTTCTCGGACCTCTTTATCCGTAATCAGCTCGGTTTTATCACCCTGCGTACCATGCCTGTGCACGTCGGATTTCATCTCAAGTGCCACATGAAAATCCGTTTTCAACGTGGATGCGTGGATACACGCGCTGCCAGCTTCATTCGACTTTATGGCATGTACCTCCCAAAATTGATCATCCCAATTTGAATCTTCGTTTTGAACATCAGCATCCAAGGAAGGAATCAATTCTACGTCACCTTGCGCTGCCCAAATCCTATACCTGATACACCCAAGTTCTGGACGATTCATCGAGCAAAATCGCTCAGTCTCAACCTTAACCCTCGTTCCATCCGAAATGGTTACTTCAAACTTCCGACTCAAAATTCCATTTCTCATATCCATTTGCCATGAGAAATCATGAATGGTTTCAACCGAATTCAGGTCCAATGCAACCCCATTGATTCGTACGTCTATGGCAATCCAATTGGTTGAGTTTAAGACTTTAGCAAAGTATTCTGGGTAACCATTTTTCCACCAACCCACACGGGTTTTATCAGGATAGTAAATCCCTGCGAGATAGGATCCTTGCATCGATACGCCCGTATATCCTTCCTCGAAATTTGCACGTTGGCCCATACGACCATTGCCAATGGCTAAAAGGGATTCGAAATCTTGAATGGAGCTTGCATCCCAATGACTTACCCCAATGATCCATGGATCAATGATTCCAATGTTTTTCATTTTAATGCCTATTCACCCCGCAGGAGATGTAAGATTGAATGCCAATTCATTTGATGAAAACCAGGTATCACTGCTTTTGCACCATTTAAAGTTTTTGCATCACCCACACCAATGACGTGAAATCCTCCGGCATTCGCTGCATCGATCCCTGATTGTGCATCCTCAAATACCAAGCATTGATTCACTTGCACCGCCAATTCCTTCGCTCCCATGAGAAACACTTCTGGGTCTGGTTTAGAAAGTGTAATGCGGTTACCATCAACCACCGATTGAAAGAAACTGGTAATCCCCAAAAGCTCAAGGATCATGGGTGCGTTTTTGGAAGAAGAGCCCAATCCAATTCGAATTCCAAGATTCTTCAATTCAATCAGGAATGCCTCTATCCCGGGCAACAAGTCATCTTTGGTTGTTTGATTAGCCAATTCAAGGTAAAGCTCATTTTTTCGATCCATCAACTGCAACTTGGTCATGGCGTCAAGAACGAGTCCTCCCTTGTTTAGAATGTATTCCAAACTATCCACTCTGGATACCCCTTTCAGGTTCTCATTATCCTCTTTGGAAAATTCTACCCCTAATTCGTCAGCCAAATGACTCCAAGCTACAAAATGATGAGCCGCCGTATCTACGATAACGCCATCTAAATCAAATATGCACGCTTTAATTTCTGCCATTTCAAGCATTCAATATGTACTTCACGTGATATTGAGCCAATCCATCAATGGGACGTTTTATAATTTGCCCAACTTGAATGCTCTCGCGCTCACACACGTGGCGCAAAACATCTTGAAAGTGATACGCAACTGATCCAACGAAATGCACAGGGACCTCTCGATAATTATCGTAACACTTCACGTGAACGTCAATGAACGCCTGGAATCCTTCTTCTAGCAACGAGATAATTTGAGGAATTTCTTGATGGCGACCAATGAATGTCATGAATGACGCGAGAAACACATTTGCATTGGGCTCTTTATAAACTCGATTCACGATATCGTCTTTGGAAAAGCCAAATGTTTCTGTAAAGTCTTTGTCTACTATCGGATCCAATTTGTGGTACAAGTGCATCGAAAGCAGCCGCTTTCCGAACCAAGAACCGCTTGCCTCATCCCCTAGGATGTATGCCAATGCTGGTACTTTTTCAATTGTTTGATTACCATCGAAGTAGCAAGAGTTCGAACCTGTCCCGATGATGCAGGTTATGGCTGGCACTCCTGAAAACGTGCTGTATGCTGCTCCATCTAAGTCATGACCAACATGAACCATGGCGTTCTTGAAAATGCGTTGGAGCCCTTCCTGGATAATCGCACACAATGGCGCTGAACTGCTTCCAGCCCCATAAAAGTAGACTTGTGCTACGTCGCCCGCAATCTTCATGGCTTCGGAGGATTCCCTCATCTTATCCTCAACCATGTTGGCATCATGGAAGTACGGATTAAAGCCCATGGTGTGAAACTCCATTAGAGGTTCACCAAGTTCATCAATCAGCATCCAATCACATTTGGTTGAACCACTATCTGCTATTAAAATTTTCAAACCCGTTGATTCTTTTATTGAATTCAAAGACGGTCCACTAAATCAGCCACACGCGTCGCATATCCAGCTTCATTATCATACCATCCAAACACTTTGACCGTTTTTCCCATTGAGCGCGTCAAACCCGAATCAAAAATGCAGCTATGAGGATTACCAACGATGTCAACAGAGACCAAGGGTTCATCTGAATACTCAAGAATTCCACTCATTGGCCCATGTGCAGCCTTTTCCATCACCCCATTTACTTCTTCCACGCTCGCTTCAACCTTGAGGTTGACCGTCAAATCCGTAACCGAGCCTGTTGGTGTCGGCACTCGCACAGCCAATCCGTCTAGTTTACCCGCCAAATTTGGCAAGACAAGCCCTACCGCTTTCGCTGCTCCTGTTGAGGTTGGAATCATCGAAAGAGCTGCCGCTCTGGCCCTTCTCAAATCACTGTGTGGTGCATCCTGCAATCGTTGATCGGCGGTATAGGCATGAATCGTAGTGATCAACCCATGCTCAATACCAAATGCATCATCCAAAACTTTGGCCATAGGGGCCAAACAGTTCGTTGTGCATGAAGCATTTGAAACGATTCGGTCTTCTGATGTCAAAATGTCATCATTTACCCCCAATACTACGGTCTTGACAGACCCTTTTGCCGGAGCGGATATCACCACCTTTCCAGCGCCAGCTTGCAAGTGAAGCCCGGCTTTTTCATCGCTCGTGAAGACTCCTGTTGATTCAACCACCACGTCCACACCTAGCTGAGCCCAGGGCAAATCGGCCGGATTTCGCTCGGCGCTGATGTGAATGGTTGAACCATTTACTACCAAGTGACCATCTTGCACTTCAATGGTGCCTTGAAACTTCCCGTGAATACTGTCGTATTTCAGAAGGTGCGACAGGGTGTTGACATCAGTCAAGTCATTGATCGCTACAATGGATACGTTATCCCTTCCCAACATTTGTCGAAAGGCCAATCGCCCAATTCGACCAAAACCATTTATTGCTACTTTTTTCATGGATTCATTCTTCAAAATCAATTAAATCGATAGGATTTTTGCAATCCTTACTTCATCTTCTAGGCTTGCAGATTTGTTCGCAATTACTTCTTCAAACGGAAAAAATACCAATTGATCGTTGATCACGCCCGCCATGACATTCCGCTTTCCCGATAACAGTCCTTCTACCGCCGCAACCCCCAAACGAGATGCAAGTACGCGATCGGCGCAACTCGGGTCACCACCCCGCTGCAAATGACCTAGTACTGTTACCCTCGTTTCGTATTTATTGTCGATTGCGTGCACTTTTTTGGCAATCTCAAATGCCCCGCCCTCAGGATGACCCTCAGCAACGATGACGATGCTTGAAGTTTTATTGGATGCTTGACCTACGTTTAAGATTTCCACGAGGTCTGTAATTGAAATTCCTGATTCGGGAGTCATCACGGCCACTGCACCAGTGGCAATGCCCGCATTTAAAGCGATGAATCCACTGTCACGGCCCATCACCTCAACAAAAAACAATCTGTTGTGGCTGTCGGCTGTATCTCTGATTTTGTCAACAGCTTCAACTACCGTGTTCGTTGCTGTATCAAAACCGATGGTAAAGTCAGTTCCAGACAAGTCATTATCAATGGTTCCGGGAAGTCCAATCACAGGGAATCCTGTTTCTTTACAGAACTTCATCGCTCCTGCAAACGTTCCATTTCCGCCGATGACTACCAGTGCATCAACATTATTTTCCAAAAGCGCTTGGTGGGCCTTTCTTCGGCCTTCCTCTGTTCTAAAAGCTTCGCATCGTGCGGACTTCAAAATGGTACCTCCTCGACCGAGTATTTTTGCCACCGAGCGAACATGCAATCGCTTGAAATCCCCTTCGATTAATCCTTGGTAACCTTGAAAAACTCCAACGGCCTCGCATTCATGATAGACTGCTGTTCGCACAACGGCACGAATTGCAGCATTCATGCCAGGTGCGTCTCCGCCAGATGTTAAAACGGCAATTTTGTTCATCTCAACTTGTGAGTCAAATTCACGTTCATCATTGGAACGGGCGCGAATATAATACCAGATTCAGTTCAATCACAACCTAAGTGTTTCAAATACACTAAAGAAAACGTGATACTTTGAAGGAAGAAATTGTATTTTTGACACTATGTTAAAAAATGAGACTCTTCACTTATCCGTAGACTGCGTCGTCTTTGGTTATGACGATAGTGGACTTAAAGTGCTTTTAATCAATCAGAAGGAGGCGAATAATGAGGAAGTAGGACAAAATCCAATGTCTCAATTGCCCGGAGATCTCATCCTCATCGATGAAGGTCTTGAAGCTGCAGCTGAACGTGTGCTTTTTGAGCTGACTCAGCTAAAAGGTGTGTATTTGAAGCAATTTCATGCTTACGGTGACCCGAATCGAGTGAAACAATTAAAAGATCGGGCTTGGCTGAGATCTGTTCGAACGCAACCTGAACAACGGGTGATAACAGTCGGCTATTTTGGATTGGTTTCTTTGCAAGATCATGACCCACAGCCCGCCTCTTTCGCCGGAGGAGTCGAATGGATTGATCTACAAAACGTCGGACCATTGGCTTTTGACCACAACGAAATTCTAGATGGTGCTATGGATGCCCTTCAAAACCAATTGGAAAGCCATCACATCAGTTTCGAATTGTTACCCAAGAAATTTACACTCAGCCAACTCCAATCACTTTATGAAGTGGTCCTCGAGAAAAAGTTTGACAAACGAAACTTCCGCAAAAACGTCAAGCGCATGAGCCACGTTGTTCCATTGGATGAAAAACAACAAGGTGTGATGCACAAGCCTGCGCAACTTTTCAGTTTCAACCCCGATCACCTCGATGATTAATTGTGGCAAACATATTTGGTGGTTTACATTGGCCTCATTGATGTGGTCAAGCGATGCGCGATCTCAATGGATTGGCATCAATCAACACCCCGGGGAAGACACTGCGTTTCTGAGTGAAGAAATTACTACGATACATATCCAATGTGGTGATGCCATCGAATGGATGTGGTTGGAGGATAACCTTGAATCTAATGTTGAGCATCCAGCAACGTTTATCCATGAGAGCAGCTTAGGGAATGATACCATTGAAAACGTAGGCTTCCGATTACGCGGAAACACTTCGCGCTATGCCCCAAAAAAATCATTCAAAATCTCATTTGATTCATTCAATGAAAACGGCCAATGGCAAGGACTCGAGAAACTCAATTTGAATGGAGAACACAATGATCCCAGCACAATACGGGCAAGGTTATGCTGGGAATTATTAAGAGATGCTGGGATTCCCGTTTCGAGGAGTCAGCATAGCAATTTGTACATCAATGGCGCTTACTATGGAGTTTATTCAAATACCGAACACATTGATGGGGAATGGTTGGAAAAACGATTCGAACATGCGCATGGAAACCTGTGGAAATGCACTTATCCATCCGACCTTGATTACATCAGCGACAACCCAGATGATTACAAATTCACACCAAGTTGGTCCAATCAACGAGTCTATGAACTCAAGACAAATCGTTGGGCGGATGATTATTCAGCACTAGCAACCTTCATTGACATTTTGAATAACACTGCGATTGAATCCTTGCCTTGTGAACTCGAAGCCATCTTTGATGTGGATGCCTACCTCAAAACAGCGGCAGCGGAAATTCTAACGGGCCATTGGGACAATTACATCGGCAACAAGAACAATTTTTATCTATACCAGCGCAGCACCGATGGTCGTATCATTTACATCCCCTATGACATGGATAATACGCTCGGGATTCAGTGGTTTGGTGAATGGACCGATCAGGATCCTTATGCCTGGACAACAAGCTCCAATCGACCTTTGTACACAAGGTTGCTCGCTGTGCCTGAATACCGAGCCCGCTTTTCATGGTATTTGTCTTGGTGGATGGAAAATGAGTACTCTTCGGAATGGATTGAAGGAAGGTCAGCATGGTTGATTGATTTATTGGATGAACATATTGAGATTGACCCCTTCTACCCGCTCAGTTATGGATTTGATTCTGAAGATTTTATGGAGTCTGACCAAAATGCTTGGGGTTCACATGTTGCTCACTCACCTGTGGATTTTGTTTCTTCCCGATTGTTTTGGACTGAAGTTCAACTAGAAGATGGTTGGGAAGATGCCAAGCCGATCATTCAATGTTGGGCTGAAGGGCCCATCACGAATGATTCGCTATGTGTTCAGTGCTGGATTCCCCAAAATTCTCTGAATGACGAATGGGAAGTGACGGTAGAATTGCTTCTCAATGAAGAGATTCAACAACACAGTTTAGAACCCGTGGGGACCAACATCCACGGACAAGAATGGTCTGTCATAGTTGGTTTAAATGGAGCAGAAGATGCCCTATGGCGCGCAGCGGCGCAGAACGGTACGGGTAATTTGCAGTATTCTCCTTGTGAGTTTGCGCACATATGGAATGGTTGGGCGAGCGATGCCTTGCTCATCAATGAAGTCATGCCAAAAAATGACGGCTTTGTCTTTGATGAGTATGAAAACGATGGTGATTGGATTGAATTGTTCAACGCGGGCAATGATCCAATCAATGTTCAATCTTATTTCCTAACGAATCGGATCATGGAGCCCAACCGTTGGCAACTTCCAAACGTCACATTGGACCCGGGACAACACTTGCTTTTGTGGAGTGATGACCTCGAGGAAAATGGGCCGCTGCATACCACTTTCACATTGGATGCTGCTGATGACCAAGTCTATTTGACCAAAATTGAAGACGATGCTTGGCGGATTGTAGACGCTATCGATTGGACGCTGGCGTCTGGCAATCAAAGCCTTGGCCGAAGTTCTGACGGCGCTTCAGATTGGGTTTGGTTTCAAAGTGGAACGTCCAACCCTCCCACTCCAAACTCAGCCAATGGAAACGGTACAGTCAATGTGACGCACCATCCAGCAAGTGTTTTGAACGATTGGCGCCCTGCATCACCTTGCATTCAACCATGCGAGTTAACTCTTCCTGAAAAGGCAACTTGGAAACTCTTCGACACCAATGGTCGCGAGGTTCTATTCACTACCCACACAAACTTAGCAATCAACGGATTGGAACCAGGTCTGTATTTTTTGTATTTCAATTCGACGAGTGCTGTTCTTGAGCGAACATTTAAAATCATCATTCAATAAAACATCCAATGAATCAACCAATTGGAATATCGTTTTTAGCCTTCATTTTGTCCATTGGCTTTCAGAGTGCCACTCAATCTCAAATAGTCTGGACTGAACCGGCCTTTCCAACTGTAGATGACCAAGTCACATTGTTCTACAACAGTGCACTTGGCAATGGCGAACTGCAAGGTGTTGTACCGGTCTACATTCACACTGGTGTGATTACGAGCAACAGCACAGGACCAAGTGATTGGCAAAATGTGCAAACAGCATGGGGAACGGCTGACCCGAACGCCGTCATGAATCCCCAGGGTTCTGGCATCCATTCTTTCGATTTCAATGGATTGACGCTCGCAGAATATTACCAATTGGACGCGGACGAAACCGTTGAAAGTTTGGCTATGGTGTTCAGGAATAGCAATGGCACCTTGGTGGGAAGGAATGCAGATGGTTCTGATATTTTCTATGAAGTCAGTACCGGTTCATTCAGCACATCAATCATGACTCCCGACAACGGTTATGCCGTGCTCAACATGAATGAGTCATTCACCATCATGGGGCAAGCGAGCGAATCTTGCCAACTTTCTATTCTCATCAATGGCATGGAGGTTGTTTCTGAGGCTGGGACGAGCATTGAATACGAATTTACTTCGGATGAAGGAGGGCAATTTAACATTGAATTACTCGGTGATTTGAGTGGTCAGACTGCCTCAGATTTTGCCAGTTTGGTCGTATTGCCTGACGAAGCCATTACCGGTTGGCCGCCAGCAGGATCGGAAGATGGGATCCACTATCCTACTTCAACAAGCGCATTTCTTCAATTGCACGCGCCTGGAAAAGACTTCGTTTTCGTCGTAGGCGATTTCAATGATTGGCAATTGAGTTATGATTACCTCATGACCCAAACCCCAGATGGAAACAAGCATTGGATTGAATTGGATGGATTGGAAGATGGTCTCGAGTACCGTTTCCATTATCACATCATGCCAGATGACATGCGCATCGCTGACCCTTATTCCGAGTTGGTATTGGACCCATGGAATGACGGTTGGATTCCCAATGAGACCTATCCAAACCTCCTTCCCTTTCCATCCATGCTCACTGAGAATACTCCGGTATCCGTGATGCAACCCGGTGCACCTGAATTTGAATGGAACGATGAAAGTTTCGAAAGGCCTTCAAAAGAATCGCTGGTCATCTATGAATTACTCGTGCGTGATTTTACTGAAGAGCGCAATTATCAAACCATACTTGACACATTGGATTACCTAGATCGACTGGGAATCAACGCCATTGAGCTCATGCCCATCAATGAGTTCAACGGAAACGATAGTTGGGGATACAATCCCACCTTCTACATGGCTTTGGACAAAGCGTATGGAACCAAAGAAGCATTCAAACAACTGGTCAACGCATGCCATGAACGAGGAATTGCTGTGATTTTAGACGTGGTGCTCAACCATGCGGATTATCCCAACCCCATGTTGAAGATGTATTGGAATTCAGAATCGTTCCAGCCGGCTTCCAATAATCCTTGGTTCAATGAGGTGTCCCCAAGTCCAGAAACCTGGTTCTTTGATTGGAACCATGAGAGTCCGGCGACGAAATACTTCATGAAACGCACCCTAAAATATTGGGTTGATGAATACCATGTTGATGGTTATCGATTGGACTTCTCTAAAGGAATGACCCAAACCCCAGGAAATGTTTGGGGATACGATCAAGCTCGAATTAACCTGTTGAACGAATATGCCCAACACCTTTGGCAAGATGAATCTGATATCTACATGATCCTTGAACATTGGGTGGACCTTTCTGAAAATCAATCGCTTGTGAATAGCGGATTCATGGTTTGGGCCAATGTCACGCACGATTACAGCGAAGCCACCATGGGATACGCATCCGATTTCGGTTGGGCAAGCTATCAAAATCAAAGCATGTCCAATCCGGGCGTCATCTCTTATCCCGAAAGCCATGACGAAGAACGCCTCATGTACAAAGCCCTTCAATACGGCAATGGCGATGGCGATTATCAAATTACGGACCTAGAAACGGCCCTCGATCGCATCGAGGCAATCCAGTGCTTTAACTTGTTATTGCCCGGTCCGAAAATGCTCTGGCAATTTGAAGAATTGGGATACGATTACAGCATCAATACATGCAGCGACGGCGTCACAATCAGTGATGATTGTCGAACCGTGGCCAAGCCGGTTCGTTGGGATTACCGGGATGTCCCGAGTCGTTATCGAATCCATGAAGTGATCTCCGGACTCTGTGCACTGAAAATGAATTACCCGGACCCTTTCCAAACGACCAATTACAATTGGGATGTAGGTGGCTACGGAAAACGATTGCATTTGAATGGATCAGAAATGAATGCCGTGGTTGTGGCTAATATGAGGGTGACCGACCTCAGCATGATACCAGGTTTTCAGCATACTGGAACCTGGTACGACTACTTCACAGGTAATTCATTCAATGTTTCGGACGTCAGTGCATTCATGAATTTTGCTCCCGGCGAGTACCACGTATACGTGGACCAACCCATCGATTTTCCAGAACCTGCTACCGGAGTCGAGTCAATTGATCACTATCAGCTATCCGCAATTTATCCCAACCCGAGTTCTGGCTCCGCGGTATGGGAAATCCAAATGGATCAGAATGCACCGTTGTTGCTTTATGACGCGCAAGGTCGAAATGTGTCGGATCAAATTACGTATCTCAAGGACACGAGTAACAATAAGTTCATCATGGATTTGATCGGTTTGAAAGATGGTGTTTATGTCATTCAAACCCTTGTAAATCAAAAGTATGTAACCGAACGAATTGAAATATTTTCCAATCGTTGAAAACTCGCATGGAACTTCGTGTTGAAATTACACCTACTCTACCTTAATTTCGAATTCCAAAACTAAATTGATGTTTAGAAAACCGCTTTATCTATTGGCCATGCTCCTCCTCGGGGCATCCGCAATGGCCCAAAGCCTCAGCGGCGTAGTCCGTGATTCGAACGGAGCGCCCCTTCCCGGCGCTTCTGTTGTTGCAGACGGCACCAATGGACAATTTACAGATGCAGATGGTCGATACAGCATCGCTCTGTCGAAAGGAGATCATTCCATTCAATTTTCATACGTTGGCTACATTTCTCAAACAAGGGAGATTAAGATCGAGAATGAAAACGTCAACCTGAATATTGTACTTGCTGATGACGCCGTTCTCATCAACGATGTTGTCGTGGTCGGCTATGGGGTGCAACGCAAAAAAGAAGTCACCGGTAGCATCGTTCAAGTTGATGCTAAACAAATTACAGGAATACAAACTCCGTCTTTTGAGGCCGCATTGCAAGGACAAGCCGCAGGCGTCCAAGTAAGTCAGTCATCCGGTGTTGCTGGAGCACCTTCCCTCATTCGCGTGCGTGGAGTTGCCTCAGTCTCCGCTGCTGGAGACCCACTTTATGTGGTCGATGGCATTCCAATTACCCAGGAATATTTCTTGCGTGGAAATTCTGGAGCACTCAACAACAATCCCCTCGCGGCGATCAATCCGAATGACATTGAATCAGTTGAGATTCTGAAAGATGCAGCAGCAACTGGCATTTACGGATCCCGTGGAGCAAATGGTGTCATACTGATCACTACAAAACGCGGGAAAAAAGGAACGTCATTTGAATTCAGTACACGGGCTGGAATCGGAACTGCAGCCACCCTTCCCAACATGATGGATACTGAGACCTATTTGGCGTTGAGGCAAGAGGCGTGGGAAAATGACGGTGGCACGGGCTACGTTTGGTTGCCGAATATGACTTCTGCGGCTGATGACCCCGAAACGCGAAAAGAAGCGTACTTGCGCGCCTTGCAAACAAACACTGACTGGGTAGACCAAACGATTGGGGTGGGCAATAAAAACGCGGTCAACTTTGGAATACGCCAAGGAGGAGAACAGGTCAACTTGTATGCAGGAATTTCAAAAGACAACAATCAAAGCTATCTGCTTGGTAATTCCTATGATCGAACAAGTGGTCGTGTAAACATCGATTATACTCCGTCGAATAAAATCAAGGTGCTGTTGAGCTCTTCATTCAGCAGAGGAGAAAATAACCGCATTGATGCAGCTTGGTCTGGCGGTCTGGGAGATGCCATGTCAAATGCCTTGCCTTATTATCCTGTTAGCTACGAAGAAGACGTTTACGACGCAAACGGCAACTTGGAACATGCGGCGGGTGAATATTTCCTTTGGTTTGATGAATGGGGAGGCACAAAAAACCCGGTAGCCGTCCGTGAATTGAAGAAATGGAAAACAACCGAGGACCGATCCATCAGCAATGCACAATTGATCTACTCTCCCATTGCTAACCTGAATCTAAAAGTCAGTGGCGGATTCGATTACCTCCACTTACGTGAGGATGTGTTCAATCCAGGAGCTCTTTCTATTACCACCGAATTGGGCAGTGCCAATCGTTACGCAAATTATATTTTGAATTGGAATTACAGCGGAACAGCTGACTACCGCTGGGAGTTGGATGACACACAATCCCTGAATTTCCTCGTGGGAAGTGAATTTCAACGCACAGATAATTACGGATACGGTTTATTCTACGGCCAAGTTGAAGGACCCATTTTCGAGAGTGATTCACTTTCAGAAGATGCCGCCAATGTGCAAAAAACCAACAACTTACCATCGCAACATAGTTTCCTATCCTACTTTGGCCGAGTAAATTATACCCTGAAGGATCGTTATTTCTTTCAAGCTACTGCGAGAATCGACGGATCCTCAAGGTTTGGAAGAGAGAACCGATACGGCTTCTTCCCTTCGCTTTCAGCAGGCTGGGTAGTTTCTGATGAAGATTGGTTTGAAAGCAATCGAATTAGTTTCATGAAGGTGCGGTCCAGCATTGGATACACTGGAAATGCTGCTCTCCCGGATTATGCTCGATTCGGAACCTACTCTGCTCAAAACAACGGAATCACTTATGCAGGAGATTCAATTTTGTTTCCAATTCAACCGGAAAATCCAACCTTGCGTTGGGAAACTTCCAGAACGATCGATGCCAGCGTAGAGCTTGGCCTCCTCGAAGACCGAGTCACAACAGAACTGGCCTTCTATCACAAGTATTCAACGGATGTATTGATGAATGTTAGTACGCCTGCAAGCACGGGGTTCACCAATTTTTGGGATAATGTTGGTACGATTCTAAACCGAGGAATCGAATTGACCATTAAGTCAAGGAACTTGACCGGCGCTTTTCAATGGAATACAGATTTGAACCTTGCGCGCAATTACAATGAATTAATCGATATCGGAAACTATACTCCTGACGCGGTGAGTGGTGGCACCAATGATTCGCGCGTCATCGTCGGACAACCCGTGGGTAGTTTCTTTCTTGTTGAACACAGTCACGTAGATCCAGAAACGGGTCTTCCTGTCTATTTAGATCTTGAAGGCAACGAAACGTTTGACTACAACAACGACATCCGCAAATATGTAGGTGACGGTTTGCCCGATTTAATCGGAGGCATCAATAACAGCTTCCGCTACGGAAACTGGGATTTGAGCGCATTGGCTACGTTCAGTGTGGGAGCCAAAATTTTCGACTCCTCTGCCAAACGGCAATTGGGTGTGGTAACAGGCTGGAACATGAGGGATGAAAAGCTCGACCGGTGGAGGCAACCTGGTGATGAAGCTACGTATCCGCGCCTGACGTTGGATGAAACGACCTACAGCCTGCCTTCTGGATTTCCATGGTGGAACACGAGCCTATTCATTTTTGATGCCTCGTATTTACGACTTCGTAATCTGACATTGGGGTACAATGTTCCCCTTGATGCAGAAAGCAGATTGCAGAACTGCCGCATCTCGGTGAATGCAACAAACGTATTTACCATTACGAATTTCCCTGGATTGGATCCAGAAGTTGTGCGCGATTTTGAAAATGCCCAAGACCGCAACATGAGTCCGAATGTGACGTATTTGACACCTCCGCAAGAGCGTGCATTTACCTTATCCATTTCAACGAACTTCTAAACCAGCGAGACCATGAAACTTTCGAATACAATTTTACTAATCGCTTTCGCAATCGTTGGGTTGACTTCTTGTGACCGTCTTCTCGAATTCGAACCGGGAGACGTCATCCTAGCTGAAGATGCCATTCAAGACACCGATGACTTGCAACGACTATTGGTCAGCAATTATGACGTTGTCGCCAATTTATATGGCGGTCGGGTACAAATCGTAAATGAATTGCGAGGACCCAACTTTGGATCACCTGATAACAGCCTTGATTTCACTGCGGTATACAATCGAGAAACCACTTTCTTCACGGGAATCAACGGCGGTATTTACACCGATTTCTATTACGCCATTTACCGTTCCAATGTGGTAATCAAGAATTTCGACATTGTCAGTGATTTGTCGGATGCCGATCGCACGCGGCTTGAAGCAGAAGCGCGATTCATCAGGTCGATTTGTCACTGGGGTGCGGTAAAAATGTTTGCTCGCCCTTATGGATACACACCAGATAACAGCCACCCTGGGGTTCCTTTGCGAATCGCACCGAGTCAAGATCCGCTTCCACGAGCAAGTGTTGGTGATGTTTATGCGCAGATTCTTGAAGATTTAACCTTCGCAGCCAGCAACCTTCCAATTGAAAATGGAGTGTATGCAACCCAAGACGCGGCAAATGCTTACCTCGCCCAAGTTCATTACTTGATGGGCAACTATGCTGAAGCTGCGGAATATGCCAGCAGTGTCATCAACACCGGACGATACACCTTGGATACAGATTTGGACCGATTCGAAACGGATTTGATCAATTCAGAAACAATCTTCGGTATTGTCAGTATGCCAAATGATTTCAGAAGTTCTTGGTACAGAGATAACCTTCGATCTGACAACAACCCCACCCCACAATTGGCATTCAGTGAAGATTTTGCATTCTTCATGTCTCTTTCTGGTGGTGGAGATGCTCGCTCATCATGGTATACGGCTGGATCACGTGCATTGGTCAATCGATTCAATGGCAAAGAATATTTCAATGTCCCGTTGGTTCACTTGACCATGCTCCATTTAATCCGTGCTGAGTGTTACGGCGAATTAGGAAGCAATCTTCAAACAGCTATCGCCGACATCAATGCCATTCGCGACCGCGCATTTGGGGCGGGCAACAACCCATTGGACGAAACTGCCACGGCTGATGAGATTGTCACCGCAGCTCGCGAAGAATTCAGGAAAGAGACGGCATGCGAGGGCCACTGGACCGATCAATTGCTTCGTCATGGAGCCATTGAAGGAGAAAACGTGACGATTCGTGATGCGAGTTGGGACTGTCCTGGAATGTCGTTGCAGTTTTCTAACACAGAATCTACTGTTCAAGGATTTGAGTTAAACGAAGAAGGCGGATGCCTCTAACCAAAAGCAATCATGAGAAAGATCTTATTCAACTCGTTTAACAGCTTAGGCCTAATCATGGCCATGGGCTTATGCCTTTTCGGGTGCAAACCTGAATCCGAAGGGGAGCTCGGAGAGCCGTTTGACAAAGTCAAAGGAATGACGGGAATCTGGGAATTGAATCGATTTACCCAACAAGATTTGAATAGCCCAGTGAAGGAAACTCGCGACCTGAGCTCTTTTTACATCGATGGTGTTGCCACTCCTCTTCAATTGACATTCAATGAAGATCGAACGTATGCTGTAGCCATTGAACTGGGCAAGAATTATTTCGGAGAAGGTGGGACTTGGGGATTCGATGATGAAGTCTACCCCACCTACCTTGAATTGTATTCCGCAACTGATACCCTGATCTACAATTTAGGCGGAATGGTCCGTGAGTTTGATCAGTCCCTGTACATCGAATATCGAAGGGACTGCGGCGGGACAGCAACAAATATTTACACCTTTGAATTCAATCGATTGAACTGATGAAGCGTTACAACCTTGCCCTCTTATTGATTTGTTCAATTGTCGGAAACATTGCGGCACAAAAAGCCTATGTACTGCCTTCACCCACCGATGCCAATTCAGAAATCACCCTATTCATTGACATGAATCAGAGTGAAGACGGCATTCAAAACAATGGCCTTTCAGCAATTCTCGATGCATTTCCGGATACCACGGTATACTTGTGGACCTGGAACCCTTCAGGTCCAGCTGCTGGGAATGGAGACTGGGACAATAGCGCTGAACACCAGTTAATGACCAAGGTGGGTCCAAAGCTGTATTCAATGACTTTTGTTCCCACTGAATATTATGGAGTAGACGGTCCCCAGTTGTTTTCAAGAGGAATTTCCTGCTTGGCAAAATTGAAGAATGGCTACCCAGTCGAAGGGTTCAATTTTGAAGCAAAATCAGAAGACATTCATATCGACATCATTCCTCAGCTTTGCGCTGCGCGAATTTGCATTTTTCCAGAATTACGTGAACCGGATGACTTTTTAACCATTACGTATGACAACACGAAAGAAGTGCTATATGAAGGGTTGCAAGGTATGGGCGACGATGATTGCTATTTGTACCTCTTAGGTAAAGTCGATGCATTCACCAGTTATGAATACGCGCCAGCATCTGAGGTCTTCCAGTTTCCAGAACTCAAGATGGAATCCATTGGTGAAGGAAAATTCAGGACCACTATCATTCCAGAAGATTTCTTTGCTGGTATCCTCGGTGAAGGAGAAGCATTGTCAGAAATCTGGTATTACATCGTAAGGGAAGGGTTTGACTACCCTCCTGGGCCTCCTCCCTTCGAAATCATTTCATTGCTTGATTGCGAGTAATCCTCAATCGACTTCACAATGAATCAAGTGTTTTGTCAATCAAAAAGCCATGCAATTGCATGGCTTTTTCTCTCCCTCAGTTGTGGATTTACTTTAACTAGCTGCGACCCCACATCAGATGAGGAAGTAAATGAAGCAGCCAATGAAAACGTAGAAGCGCATCCCAACTACCCACGGGTCCCCATTCAACTTGCACATGATACGACGATTGTCTACCTCAATGATTTCATCAGCCATTCGTCAAAATGGGACTCGATTATTTGGGAAAATGGAGCGAAAATCCCCATTGATACTTTACAGGGTGAATCCGTTTTTCGAATCACTTCCCAGCCAAAACAGGCACTGGGATTTGTTCAATTGTGGGCTGGAGGAAATCACTTGGACATCCCAGTATTGAAAAATGGGAAAATCAAAACCATTGTGACCTACAATTCAGAAAAAGCGGTCAACGATGTTAAGATCATTGGAGGATTTACGAATTGGCAAAGTGCTGCGAAACCACTCGAGCAGATTACAGAAAGAAAATTTGAGATTGAACTGTTTTTGGACCCCGGTGTTCACCCCTATCAATTGGTCATCGATGGCATCGAACAACCTGATCCAAATAATCCCCGACGCGTTTCAAACGGGTTTGGATCCTGGAATTCAATTCTCGAAGTAGGCGATCAAAATCGATCGTTGGACTTTGTACTATCATTCCAGCCTGCCAAACAAGAAGGAAACGTTCAGAATGCCGAACGATTTTTCGGGCAAACCCAACCCAATGCATGGTTCTATGCGTGGCATGAAGATTCCATCTACGCCATGGGGCAAGCCGATAGCAATGGCGTATTTCAAATTGGAATTCCAGCCCATGCGTATGACATGAATCGGTCGCATCTGAGGGTATGGAGCACCAATGAACGATTAAGAAGTCAAGAAGCCCTCATCCCCCTCGAATTTGGCCAACCCATCCAACAAACCCAACGGCTTAATCGGTTCGACCGCCAAGCAATGGTGATGTATTTCTTGATGGTCGACCGGTTCAAAAATGGTGATGTCAACAATGACTGGAAATCGGATGATCCTGCTGTGATGCCTCAAGCAAATCATTACGGTGGAGATTTAGAAGGCGTTCGTCAGCAACTTGATTACATCGACTCACTGGGAGCCAATACCGTCTGGGTTAGTCCAATTACTCCGAATCCTGACCACGCATGGGGATTTTGGTCTGACCCGAAAACTGAAATCACGAGCAAATTCAGTGGATATCACGGCTATTGGCCCATTTCATCCACTGGTGTTGATCGCCGATTTGGGACCATGCAAACGTTGAATGAGCTTATAAAAGAAGCACATGCCAAAGACCAAAACGTATTGGTTGATTATGTGGCAAATCATGTTCACCAAGACCATCCCGTCTACCAAACTCACCCAGATTGGGTCACAAATTTATACCTGCCCGATGGTAGCATGAACACTCAACTCTGGGACGAACAACGCCTGACCACATGGTTCGACACCTTCATGCCCACATTGGATCTTGAAAAGCAAGAGGTCGTTGAAACCATGACAGACAGTGCCATTTGGTGGATTCAAAACACGAAGATCGACGGGTTTAGACACGATGCGACGAAACACATTCCTGAAGGATTTTGGAGAATGTTGACCAAGAAGATTCGCGAAAATCAAGCGCAACCAATTTTTCAAATCGGAGAAACTTATGGCTCACCTGAGTTGATTCGCAGCTATTTATCCAATGGCATGCTGGATGCACAATTTGATTTCAATTTATATGATGCCTTAATCGCAGCATTTACGCCAGACTCAACCGATTTAACGAGCCTGATCGAAGTGGCAAATCAAAGCCTTGACACCTATGGTGCACATCACTTGATGGGTAACATAACTGGAAACCAAGACCGCCCCCGGTTTACCTCCCTCGCTGATGGTTCTTTATTGCCCGGAGAAGACACGAAGTTTGCCGGCTGGACGCGAAGCATTGAACACGGTGGCAACGTCGGTTACCGCAAGATGAGCTGGCTCATGACTTTCTTGATGTCCAGCCCGGGAATTCCGTGCATTTATTACGGTGATGAGATTGCAGATGTTGGCGGCAATGATCCCGATAATCGCAGAATGATGCGTTTCACAGGTTGGAATAAAGAAGAACAATGGATCTGGGATTGGACTCAAAAATGGATCGCATTGAGAAACTCAAGGATGAGCCTGATCTATGGACAGACCGCTTACTCGGAACTCGCTCCAGGATTGCTTGCAATTCATCGGCAATACCTTGACGAAAACACATGGGTGCTCATCAATACCACTTCCGTTCCTTATGTTATTGAAAGCAAGGTCGATTCACCACTCTCCCCACTCATTGGAACGCTAGAAAAGAATGAAAATGGCGCGAATGAAATTAAGCCTTGGGGATGCGCCGCCTTTGACGTGAAGCCCAACGCACAGAGAAACTGAACGGTTTAGTCCTCTTCTACAAAATCATCAAGAATAAAACGCCACATCAAAACCCAATTGCCATCTCCTGCATTGTAATGCTGATGGACCCTGAGTTGCCCAGGCAATCGTTCCAATCGCATCCGTTGAATGACTGCCTTTCCATTGTGACTTCCACCTCTCGTCAACAAGGTTGTGTTACCCGAATTTTCGACAAACCAATGACTTTCAGTCCGCTGTCCACCTTCAATGCTCATGAGGTCGACTTGGTTGGTAGCTGAATTCCAATTCCAAACTTGTGCTTGTTTTTCAATGCCTGTTTCTCGTTCCCAAGAAACTTGAAGGACAAACCCATCTTCTTGCCCACTTCGCTTTCCATCCCATCGTGCATCAAATGTTTCCACGTCGCCATTGGAAACTGGAACTTCGTACCGACCTACGTAGGATCCTTCCAAAACAAACAACCAATCTGGCGCTTGTGCATTTAAGCCCGTCATACCAGCCAATGTGCAAATGACAAGAAAGAACCCTTTCACAGAAAAATCAACTTTCATTTGATTCATGATTTCAGCGGCTTTATTCAATGAAGACTTAAATTTCGGTCATGAAATTGAAACATGCACTTTTAATCGCAGGGATTTCCATCTCTGGACTTATTGCCGCTCAGCCAACTTGGGAAGTGGGCAACACAACCTTGACCGAATATGACTTGGTGACAGGCATGCAAATTCCATGGGAAATCCTGTGGGGACCAGATGATTTCATTTGGATGACTTCTCGAAAAGGTGAAGTGATTCGCATCAATCCAGAAGACGGGAGCTACACCACAGTCCTGCAAAAAAATGTGATGAATAGCGGAAATGGCGAACCCGGGATGCTCGGAATGGCCATGCACCCTGACTGGCAAAACACCCCAAAGGTATTTATCGTCTATTGCGCAGGCACATCGTGGAATGGAGAGGAATACCTCAGTGTTTTCGATTGGGATGGTGAAAGCCTGATCAATGAAGAAATCCTATTAACCCTCGATGCTGGAGGGATTCATAATGGTAGCAGGTTATTGGTATTGCCCGACAACACCTTGCTCATGACTGCGGGTGACATTGGAGCTTCGGCCTTATCCCAATCGCTAAGCTCTCTTCAAGGTAAAACCCTTCGCCTGAATTTAGACGGCAGCATTCCGGAGGACAACCCATTTCCAGATTCTTATGTCTACACATTCGGCAACAGAAATAGTCAAGGGCTAGCACTCGGACCCAATGGATTGATTTATGCTTCGGAACATGGCCAAAATTCAAACGATGAATTCAATTTGATTCAACCGGGCGGTAATTACGGATGGCCTCAAGTTGAAGGTTATTGCAATACGGCCTCTGAGCAATCCTTCTGTGAAGAAAATAACGTAGTTGAACCATTGATGGCCTGGACGCCCTGTGTCGCTGTCAATGGCATTGAATATTACAATCACGAAGCAATTCCAGAATGGCAAAATAGCGTACTGATGGCCGTTCTTGGTGGACTCGGTGGTCAATATGAACGACTCAGTGTACTCCATCTTTCTGAAGATGGAACTGAGGTGATGAGTGAAGACACTTACTTTTCAAGCTTCAATCAACGCATACGAGATGTGGCTGTCAACCCATACACCGGATCCGTCTATGTGGCTTTCAATGGAACATCCTATCCCGGAAACGGTCCCAACATCATCAAGGAATTCCGAAATGAAGCATTTGCATCTGACGTTTTGGAGCAGCTTACTGCCATCCGCACAAAAGCACAGCCCAATCCTGCAAATGATCTAATCCAGATTTCATGGGGAGGAAAAGGCCTGTCGAATGCAACGTACCAGGTATTTTCATACACTGGACAATTCGTTGCCACCGGAATTGTTACCGATCAAAATTTATTGCTGAATACAGAAGATTGGTCCATCGGATCTTACTTTATTCAAATCGAACACGATTTGGGAATTTTGACATGCAACTTCCAGGTGCATAGATGAGAGAGAAAAAAGGGAAGTTCCCCCATTTCATCAAAGCGGCTGTCCTTCATTTATTCGCCTTTTCAAGTTCGATTGGATGGGCTCAAACAACCCTATCGGACACCTTAAGCATTGATTCTTCAGTCGTTTGGTCGCTGCGGATTCCAACCATTGCCTCGTTGACCTCAGGCAACATTCATCAAGTATCCACGGAAGCACTTCACGACGGCTTTTCGCCTGATATGCAAACCGTATTGAACAATATACCTGGCGTTTATATGGAGACCAGGGGAACGGGTGGATCGAGAAGGTTGCAAATACGGAGCAGCGGTTTGCGGTCCCCTTTTGGCGTTAGAAACATTCAAATGATTATGAATGGCTTCATGATCACCAATGCCAGTGGTAATGCTCCTCTCGAATCATGGAATCCACAATGGATGCATAATTTGGAGATTTTAAAAGGTCCCTCTGGAGCACTTTATGGAAATTCATACGGCGGGGTCCTTATCGGCCATTCATTGGCTCCATTTGATGAAAGTGAAAATTCCGTTGAAGGTTTCTCTCAATATCGAGGCACCGGCAATCCGAAGGGAACGGTCGCATCGGAATCAGGGTTTGCAATTACCCGTATGCTGGGTACGCGGATCATCACCGTTCAATCTAACTGGAATCAAAACCCTGGATTCCGCGAACAAGAATCCAATCAAAGCTTTCAGTCAGAGATTCACGTCAGATCGAATCCAAGTGAACAGACCCACCAGCATCTCTGGGCCGGTTGGATGCAAAAATCATGGGAATTGCCGGGGTCAATCAGTGAACATGAAATGATCCAAAATCCTCTGCAAGCGCCAGGAGAACGTTACAATGCGATGGTGGATCGTAAACGACAATGGCTTGCTTGGAGTCATTCAAAAACAAAGGATAATCATCGTTCAGGACTTTGGGTGTATGGGCAACTATCACAAAAAGAAAATCCATTTGGCACGTCCAGGTTTTATCATGGTCTAAAAACTGAAACGGAACAATTCGGCTCGCTCCGGTATTGGCATTTATCGGTATATCCCTTGGGATCCACTGGCAAGCTATCCTGGGATCAATCTGTCATCATTCGGACTGAAAACTTTTCCATCCAAGAATTCGACGGCGTGGAATCGGCCAAAGGTTTGCGATATGATATCGATAGCAAAACCCGGAATTACTGGGCATCAACTGGCCTTCGATTAGAATGGAATGAAACATGGCAAGCGGATGCACAGCTCGCATTGGAGCGTATGGATCGAACCTCAAAGGGAATTAGCAATTCGAGCAATGAATTGGGTACCATCCCTTACCAAGAAGCTTATGAGAAAATTTCACCCTTGCCATTTTTGCAAATCTCCAAGCAAATTCAACATGCGAGCCGTGTCTTCATTTCTTGGGGCCAAGGTGGCAGCCATCCGACCAACTTCGAATTGGTGGAACCGGGGACATTTCAACCTGCAAATCTGCTTCCAGAACGAGCTGAATCATTGGATTTCGGAATTAGGCTGAATGAGTTGATGGGAATCAAGAACCAAAGCTTGACTTTGCAGGGCTACTTCCAAAATGTGAAGGACGCAATCGCATCAGTACCCGGTCCCAATGATGGCCTATTCTTGGGAAACATCGATGGATTGACCATGGCTGGATTGGAAGTGGATTTCGGTTTGGAAAGGCAATTCAAGCCTGCATTCAAGGGTGCTTTTCGAACTTGGGGAACGGTCAACCGCCACTCATTCAATCCTTTGGCTGAAATAGTTCCGGGAACCCCTCTTCACACATTCGGAAGCACAGGATTTCTGCAATACCATTCCTTGCGGTTTGGATGGAACCACTGCTGGTTCGACCGTACCAAGCTGCACAATGATCTTGATGATTGGGCTGCTGCACATCATCGAGTTCGTTTGTTCCTTGGCTTGGATAAAATCCATCATAACATTCAATTTGGAATCGATAATCTACTTGATACAGATTACTCTAATTGGCTTCAAACCAATGCCTTTAATGGCCGATATTTCAATCCAGCTCCCCCTCGAACCCTATGGATTTCATGGCGCTGGAAATTTGAATCCAACGCTATTCTATGACCTCGATTTCAGTCCGTCGATTGCGCGCTCGACCTTCAGGTGTGTCGTTCGTTGCTAGAGGGCGCCTCGCCCCCATGCCTTCAACTTCTAATCGCGATTGATCGACTCCCATTTCTACAAGGTAATCCCTCACCGAACGTGCTCGGCTCAAGCTTAATTCCAGGTTATCTCTTGTATTACCTAATCCGTCCGTGTGCCCCGTGATCCGAATCTTTACATCCGATTGCTTCATGGTTTTGGCAAGCTGTTCCAGTTCTGGCTGAAAATCAGGAGCCAAGGACGAAGATGATGTTTCAAACAAGACGTCCGTCAAAATCAAAATCGAGCCGATCTCGAGCGGCCACAAAGGAACCTCAATCACCATTTCTTTCGCATCAAACGACTCCTCTCTTTGGGAATAAAATAAGTACCCTGGTTGTTCAACTTGCAAAATGACCGCTTCCTCTAAAGGAAATGACAAAGTAAATGCACCATCTGTTCCATCGCTTCTTTGCCGTCCAATGTGGTTACCGTCCAAATCCAGAATCTGCACAACGGCTTCAATGGGTTTGTTATTTTTTGCGTTGTACACTCGGCCCTGCCATATGTTCACTTCCTCTGCCGATCCATGATCGGGCAAAACAAACTTCCACAAATCCAAATCCCCCGGTCTCCTTCGATCAGAGGCAAATAAAGCCAATCGGCCATCAGGAAAAACCTGAAGGCTATTTTCGTCTGCTAACGTATTGATTGGATACCCTAAATTGAGTGGATTCGACCAAACGCCGTTGTCATCCAGCTTGACAACATACAAGTCCATCCCTCCCATTCCCGCATGACCATCCGATGCGAAGTATAGCGTCTTTCCATCAGGATGGATGACCGGGTTTTCTTCTCTTCCGGGCGAATTGATGTGATCCGGCAATCTCCTTGGTTTTGACCAACTCCCATCATCTAATTTTTCAGATTGATAAATGTCTTGGATGAGGTTGCCAGACCGATCCCTTTCCGCTCGAATGAAAAAGATCCAACGGCCATCCGAGCTAAGTGAAGGCTGACTTTCCCATTTATTGGAATTCAATTCAGTCAAATTTTCTTCGATATCATATTTGCCTTCATTGACCAACCATCTCGTTTCGAATAAATCACAAGATCCTTTACCACTTCTTTTTCCATATCCACCTATCAATGTCTCGCAAGCCGTAAAGACGAGGTATCTGCCATCTCCTCGAATTGCAGGAGCTCCCTCATTTCCTGCCGTATTGATTTCATCCAATGCTCTTGTAACGTGCCAATCGCCATTCAAGTCGCATTGTGCCTCAAAAAAATCCTCTTGATCAAGCGATTGACCCATTCCTGGAATTTCACGTGTAAAAATCATGCGATCCCCGGTCAGAAACAAAGCTGGATAGTATTCTGAAAAATTGCTGTTAACATCCCCTATCAATGGGCTCAAGTCGATTTCTAACTCATTTTTTATGGCATGAGCAGCAAAGCGAATGGAAGCTTCTAAAACAGAATCTTTACATCGCCAATCAGGATTTAAGGAACCCTCGTGCAATAGATTCAGGGCTTCGTCATAGTCTCCAACTTGAAACAAAAGCCTGAGGCCTTTTTCTCGCCATTTCTTGGATAATCCTGGTTGAACTTTCAATGCAGTTACAATCGATTCAGCCGCCTCTTGCAACATCGAAACATCCTCCAAAAGTTCCGCCCTCAATAACCAGGCTTCACCATAACCAGGCGCCACCTCAATTGCATCATCAATCGATCGAATGGCTGCATGAACATCCTGAGCCATATAATAGTTTACAGACTCTGCATAACGTTTCTGGGCCTTCTTTGGAATCTTACCTTGTGCCAAGAGCGCACAACACACCATCAGCGAGCCGACCAGCATCATCGTGCTCCGAATCAGTGACGAAATCAAGGTATTTTTGTCCATGCATCGAAGGTAGTTCTTCTCTCTCGATTCAACCATCATGCCGAAAAAGATCGTACACATAGGATTGTTGTCTGACACTCATGGGCACTGGGACGAACGAATGGATCACCACCTCCAAGGATGCCATGAGATTTGGCATGCAGGAGACATTGGACGGATTGATTTGATTGATCACATGAACCAACTAGCACTGACCAAGACACGGATTGTTTTTGGAAACATTGATGATTCCCAAATTCGATCTGAAACTTCAGAAATGCTTCAATGGAGCATCGACGGGATTTCCTTTTTGATGCAGCATATTGGAGGGAGACCTAATCGATATGCAAAAGGCGTGCGTGACCAATTGGGTCAATTGAGGCCCGATGTCTTCATTTGTGGGCACAGCCATTTGCTCAAAATCACCCGTGATGCAAGCTTCGGCGGACTTTACCTCAATCCAGGAGCTGCCGGTTTTCATGGCTTTCATCACAAACGGACCTTACTGCGATTCGAAGTGAGCGATGGTACCATTCACAACATGCGGGTCATTGAATTGGGGAATCGATTAAAAAATGCATGAACCAAGCAATTATTTCTTATCATTGCACTGTCCTGCAACACGCAGTAGTTCGCACTTAACAAGTACGAAATAAAAAACTCCCCCATGACTTCCTGGTGAATGATTCATTCGAATGACATGGATGGGTTGCAGACTTTACAATGACTTTCAAAAAACTAACCATTCATTAACTGGATGTACGACATCATAGAATTAAACGCGAAAAAAGTTCCTGAATTGAAGGAGATCGCAAAGCAGCTTGGAGTAACGCGAGCTGAGAAATTGAAAAAGCAAGACCTTGTATACAGCATCCTCGATGAGCAAGCCTTGCAACCTGGCGCCGGGAACAAACCTCAAGCTAGAGAAAAAGCTGCAAAAGATTCCAACCAGACTGCAGGTCGTAATGCGAAAGGAGCAGCCGCTAGAAAAAGCCCATCCGATCGGAAACCTCGCAATTCAGGAACAGAATCTGAAGGGTCAGAGTCAAAAAGCTCAAACACTAAAGACGAGAATACTCAGTCCGATAAAGGTGAAAGAAGGCCTGGAGACGCAATTCGGGAGCGTCGAGCGCGTCGAAAAATGGCGCAAGATCAAGGAGGAGATGCTGAATCATCCAAGGCGGGTGCTGACACAAACTCAAACGAAGAAGAACGGGATGCAAACCGGAATGAACGGAATGGAGACCGACGAAACGATCAGCGAAATGACCGACGAAGCGATCAGCGAAATGACCGACGGAACGATCAGCGCAATGACCGACGAAACGATCAACGCGGAGAACGGGTTGAACGGGGTGAACGGGGTGAACGTGGAGATCGAAGAAATGACAGACGCAACGATCGCAAGGAACGGTTTTTGAGTGAACCCGAAGAACATGGATTCAATTTTGATGGCATTATCACCGCAGAAGGTGTGCTCGAAATCCAACAAGAGGGATATGGTTTTTTAAGGTCAGCGGATTACAACTACCTCAATTCACCTGATGATGTCTACGTGACATCAAAACAAATCAAGCAATTCTCGTTGCAAACGGGAGACACCGTCATTGCAAAAGTTCGACCTCCGAGAATTGGAGAGAAATTCTATCCCTTGATTGATGTCATGAGCATCAACGGCCGTTCACCAGAATGGGTCAGGGATCGCATACCTTTTAAATTCCTTACCCCCCTCTTCCCACAAGAGCGATTCAATCTGAGTACACGCGGTGGTAGCATCAGTACGCGTTTAATGGATTTGTTTGCACCTGTAGGTAAGGGACAACGGGGAATGTTGGTTTCTCAGCCCAAAACAGGAAAAACAACCCTTTTGAAGGATGTGGCCAATGCCATCGCCTTGAATCATCCTGAGGTGTACCTACTCATTTTGCTCATCGATGAAAGACCTGAGGAAGTCACGGATATGAAGCGCAGTGTCAATGCTGAAGTGATCGCATCAACATTTGATGAACCTGCTGACCGCCATGTTCGAATCGCAAATCTCGTTTTGGAAAAAGCCAAACGAATGGTCGAATGTGGACATGATGTCTGCATTCTATTGGATTCCATCACCCGTTTGGCCAGGGCTTACAATACGGTTTCACCAAGCTCAGGGAAAATTCTGAGTGGTGGTGTTGAGGCCAATGCATTACAAAAGCCGAAACGCTTCTTCGGGGCTGCTAGGAACATCGAAAATGGTGGGTCACTTTCGATTATCGCAACGGCGTTAACAGAGACCGGGTCAAAAATGGACGAAGTAATCTTCGAAGAATTCAAAGGCACCGGTAACATGGAACTCCAATTGGATCGACGAATCTCGAACCGAAGGATCTTCCCAGCAATTGATATTCTCACTTCAGGCACGCGAAGAGAAGATTTATTGCTAGACAAAGAGACACTTCAACGCATTTGGATTCTCCGCAAGCACTTGGCCGACATGAACCCTGTCGAGGCCATGGAATTCATGAAAGAGCGCATGGAGCAAACACGAAGCAATGAGGAATTCCTTTCTTCAATGAATGGCTAGAAGCACTGTTATCATCATCATGGGAATCCTTTGTTGGGTACTCATTAAATGGCTTGGCCTGGGAACATGGAGCATTGAAGATTCTTATAAGATTGGTTTCCTTGTCAACCTCGCATTCATGACCATCGTTGCGGCGGTTGCAGCGTTTGAGTCTTTGAATCAACCTGGTGTTGAAGTCGGTTTTCTAAACCGTTTCAAAATCACCAGTCGAATAGTGATTTCATTTGCAGTCACCTTGGTGCTTACCATGGGGATTTGGTACTTCTATTTGGTTCCGGAAAACGTTGAAAAGCTCAAGGCTGATCGAATCGAATGGATTCAGGACGCGATTCCCAGTGAATTCAGCGATCCAGAAAAGCTGAAATCTTACCTCGAAGACCACCCTGAACTCAAAGGGATGGAAACTCAAGCGATTATTGATTTTTGCATTGATGAAGCCACAGATGGAACGAACTCCATCCTCTCTCCCCAAATGTTTTTCGCATTTGCAGGATTCGGATGGACCAGCATTGCACTGATCCTATCAGCGATTTTTTCTGTGATCATGCCAAAAATTTGGGGGAATACACCATGAGAAATACCAAGGCGTTTTTTTCGTTTGTAGTTTTACATAGATGCCTATGAACATGTTCCACTACCACTTCACTGGACGAAAAAAACACTGTTTCCTATTCTTGTTGGTATTCGTGTTGAGCTTTTTCACCAAGGATTTAAGCGCACAACAAGTGAGGAAAAATTTGGCATCGTTCGATGCGAAAAAATACCATTTTGGATTTGCTATTTCAGGGAATACCTCTGACTTCAATATGGTGCTCACACCAGATTTTTCTTTTGCTGACAGCCTTCAAGGGATTATCAACCAACCACAAGCGGGTTTCAACTTGGCATTGGTTTCATCGTTTGACGTCAACAAAAACTTACACTTTCGATTCTTGCCGGGGCTTTCATTCCAGGATCGAGCCCTCGAATATCGATTTTTAAAAGATGGAGAAAAAGACTTCAAGGTGAAACGAACGGAATCGGTTTACCTCGATTTTCCACTGATGATGAAATTGAGGACAAATCGAGTTGGCAACTTTGCAGCTTATGCTTTGATTGGCGGAAAAGTGAGCAAGGACATGCAGTCACAGGAAGAAACCAATCAACAGCTCCAAAGCGATTTCATTCTTCGTCTAGAATCAGGTAATTCCTCGATTGATATTGGAGCAGGCATGGACTTTTTCCTGCCATTCTTCAAGTTTAGCGTGGAAGGAAAGTTTGAGTTAGGCAATCGAAACATCTTAATTCAAGACGACAGCCGTTATTCAGCGCCTCTGCAATCCCTGAGAACGCGCTCTTTTATTTTGTCGCTTTTGTTCGAAGGCTGACCCCAAAACGGATATGCTCAATCGGATCCTACCCCAACAACACGCGCCACGCTGGATCATCACTGGAATCGATTGCGCGATTGCTTTCTGTGCTTTGTTTGTCGCGGCCTTGTTGCGGTTTGAATTCAATATTCCCATTCACGAGTGGCAAGTCTGGACTCATTTTCTGCCCTGGTTTTTCATTACCCGAGGTAGCATGTTCATCCTACTCAAGACCGGTGCTGGAATCATCCGACATACCGGTTTGGCTGATGCACGTCGAATCGTAATTGCAAATCTTGCCGGTTCTGGAGTATTTGTACTGGCAAATCTTGTCAACGCAAATTGGGGAAACGGACTGTATTTGATCCCATTTTCAATCATTGGTATCGAATTGTTCATAACGACCGGCAGCATGATTGCCTCAAGGGCAGTCGTAAAATGGCTCTATCTGTACAATAGAAGGTTGCCAGGAACCCAAATCCCAGTGGCCATTTTTGGTGCAGGCGAAGCTGGGCTCATCGCCAAGCAAAGCATAGATAGAGCATTGGGCGAACAAAGCATGCGAGTGGTTGCATTCATAGATGACGACCGAAACAAAGTCGGAAAGAAATTGGAAGGCGTGGACATTGTCTCAGCTTCAGAGGCAGAGCTTCTTTTCCGGAACGGACGAATCGACCGGTTGATTCTCAGTATTCAGCACCTATCGCGTGAGCGACGAAGGCAAATGGTCGATGTAGCATTAAAACATGGAGTTAGGCCCTTGGATGTGCCCCCCGTAGACCGTTGGATCAACGGAGAGTTATCCATCGGTCAAATTCGCGAATTGAACATTGAAGATCTCCTGGGACGTGAACCGATCAAACTCGCCCCAGAAGTTGCAAAACAAAGCATCCAGGGAAAAAGAATTTGCGTTACCGGTGCTGCCGGCTCAATTGGATCCGAGATTGTGCGTCAAGTGCTTGAGCATAGGCCTGAAGCTCTGCTCGCAATTGATCAAGCAGAAACTCCCCTGCATGACTTGCACCTGGAATTGGTGCAGCTCGGGATTCGAGAACGCGTGAATTTGCAAGTTGGTGATATACGAGACCAAGAACAAATTCGAAAAACGCTTGAAGAATTTCAACCGCATATTGTTTTTCACGCGGCAGCCTACAAGCATGTTCCTTTGATGGAATATCAGCCTTGGCAGGCCTTTGAAACGAATGTCCTTGGAACCCAACGGGTGTTGGATGCGGCCATCCGCGCCCAATGCGCCAAATTCGTAATGATCTCGACGGACAAAGCTGTCAATCCCACGAGCGTCATGGGGTGCACCAAGCGATTGGCTGAGTTGCTGGTTTTGAATGGAATCAACACTTCAAAAACCGAATGCGTCATCACGCGGTTTGGAAATGTGTTAGGGAGTAATGGATCCGTTATACCTCTGTTTAAGCAACAAATTGAACGCGGCGGTCCAGTTACCGTCACAGATTCTGAAGTTACCCGCTATTTCATGACCATTCCAGAGGCTGTTTCTCTGGTACTTGAAGCTTCTGGACTTAAAGACCAAAACAAAGTTTACGTCTTTGATATGGGGGAATCCATTCGAATCCTCGATTTAGCCAAGAAGATGATTGCACTGGCTGGCCTCACGGTCGACAAAGACATCGAAATCGCTATAACAGGATTGAGGCCAGGAGAGAAAATGCATGAAGAACTGTTATCCAGTAAAGAAGAGTTGTTACCAACGCACCATCCAAAAATCATGTGTGCACAAACTCCCGAATCACTAACTGCAGAGAATTTGCAAAGCATCGGTGTGTTAGCTGAACAAAAAGGAAATCACCAAGGAACCCGAGAACTGCTTGCCTCACTCATTCCTGAATACAAGGCTTGACTTTTGAAATCGGATCAGTTTTTTACGGTAGAAAGCAGTTCTCAGGGAATTTTCAAAGCGAAGGGCTCCAAACATTTGGGGTTTGTTTTTCCGGTAAAAAGTGAAGATGATGTCCAACGTCACCTCAAACAACTGCGAAAAACATACCATGACGCACGGCACTGCGCCTATGCCTTCCGACTGGAGCCTGATGGAATCATCTGGCGAGCATCTGACGATGGAGAACCTTCAAACAGCGCAGGCCCGCCTATTTTGGGTGCATTGCGATCGAAAGAGCTCACAAATTGCATGGGTGCAGTGGTGCGGTATTTTGGAGGAACCAAGCTTGGTGTCAGCGGGTTGATTGAAGCGTACCGAGAAGCAACATTGGATGCAATCGAAAACGCGAACATCATTCAACAGTGGGTCTATGACCATTTCGAAGTCCGATGTCCTTTCGATCACATTGGAACCACGATGTCCATGATTGAGCAATACTCTGCTCAATTATTGCACCAAGAATTCACTGTAGATTGTCGTATTCAGGTTGGCATTAGAAAGTCCAAGGCCATGGATTTTCATCATGAGATGAACTCAATCTTTGGAATAGAAATCCGCCCTATTGAGGATCCTCAGTCGACAGAGGGCAAATGAAAAAGGCGGCCACAGGGCCGCCTTTTCTTTATCGAAGTTTAATCTTTTAATCAATCATAATTTGGATGGCTTGTTGCTCGTCCCCGTCCAAAACCTGCATCACATAATAGCCTTTTGCGTGTCCAGTCCAATCAAGGCGATTCAATCCAGGCTGAATGAAGCCTTTATTGACTACCTGCCCCATTGCATTGGTCAAAGTCCAGGCTGCATTGCCTCCGATTCCATCGAACTGAACGTGTACCCATCCGTTGGATGGATTTGGGAAAACAGTGAATGGAGCCTTACCATTTTCATCCAATCCTAAGATGTTAACCATCACAGGAATTCGTTCCGAAGCACACCCAACCGATGGTGTCTGCACCACCCAATTGTAGAAGAAGTAATAGTAATTCGTTGCATTGTTCCCTCCTGCTGTGCTTTGAGTAATGGCGCCAAGTGAACCCAATTCGTATGGATATGCCATTTCCGTTCCCGTACCATCACGCCAAAGCTGTGGATCGTTATCGAATGAGCGCAAACCATATCCCGTTCCGGCTGGCACTTCAAAATCAAGGATCACAGTATTCTGCCCATCTTGAACATCGAATTCGCCCGAAACCAAAACATTCCCTTCGCTGTCAATGACCCCGATCTCTCTCAATCCTGCACCATTCGCAAAAACATCAACTGAGTGAATGATCACATCTTCATAGACATCAAACAACAACCATCGCACACTGTTGTCATGGTATTGACCTTGCCCCATTTCTGTTCGTCCACCTGTCGCCTCAACCAATCCAGAGGTTTGCACATCCTCTACCCAAAGGGTCGTCGTTTCATTGATGGTCATCTCATAGCTCAATCCCACGGCCAATGGCTCAGCAGCCGCTTCACTGTCGTACCAGTGGGTCGTTTCTGATGAAGAAGTGAAGGTTACCAATTCACCTGCACTGACCTCACTTGGGTAGGTAATATCAGGCGTAGCTGGAGCAGTTAAAACCTCCACAACAAATTCCTCAGAAGGATTTTCGTTGCCACAAGCGTCGATTAAAACCAAAGAATAAGTCCCAGATTCTGTTACTGAGATGCTCTGGGTTGTCTCTCCATTGGACCAAGTCCACTCGTCTCCATTGGGACCTATGAATTCGACCGAACCTCCGTCACAAAAAGAGAGCTCTCCCACAACGGTGATTTCTGGCGCCTCCGCTTCCGTTACCACAACCGTAATCATCTCAGAAACCGCAGCGCATCCATTTGCGTCGTATGCTGTCAATCCATAAACACCTGCTTCTCCAACCTCAATGGATGATTCAGTCGCACCGTTAGACCAATTGTATTCGACAAAATCTCCCACAGCACTAATGGTCAAGGTTTCGCCAGGACACAATGTCAATTCTGTTGGGTAACTCAATTCGATGTCCGCCACGCATGGTGCTTCCAGCAAATTGTGGTATTGATCGATGGCCGGATTGTCAATGACGATTTCCAATCCACTTGGCCATTTGATGGTCGCAACTTCAACGGCATCATGGGTTCCCAATCCGAACATGCAGGCAAACGTGTTGGTGATTCCATAGCTCTCCCCTGCTCGAACCTCCCGAATCATGGTCCCAAAGGCACCCGTAAGAATGACTTTGGCTCCTACAGCGTCTTTATTCGATTCAATCCCCTCCAAATCAAATGCAATCCAATGGTTGTCATTTCCATTGTTCAACCATAAGATATCGGCATTATTCCCGTCGGGTGAATTGTATCCATTCCCATAACTCGCATAAACATCGATTGCCCCATCCCGATTGACGTCACCGATTGCAAAACTATGCATGGTGTCACCTGCAGTAAATGCATTGTCTTGTGTGAACGTACCGTCTCCATTGTTGCGATAGTAACGGTGCACACCGCCTGAAACCAAAACATCAACAAATCCGTCATTGTCGAAATCCGCCAATTTGGCCTGCAATGCAAATCCACTAAAATTCAAGCCAGCGGCATCTGTGATGTCCGTGAAATAACCATTCCCATCATTTTCAAGCAACTTCATCGTTGTGGAATGATTGGTCAGGAAACAATCCCAATCACCGTCATTATCAACGTCAGCATAATCAACCGTCCAGCTTTGTTCATTGAGCACAAGTCCCCGCTCTTCAGCGACCTCCGACCAAGTGCCATCGCCATTGTTTAACCAAATTTGATTGACCCTCCTCGGGTCGAATGGATCATTCACAAATTGTCGACACTTCGCAATCGTCAAATCAATGTCACCATCATTATCAAAATCACTGAAGACCGTGCCGTAATTGCCACTATGATCTGTGTTTGGATATTCTGAATAGTCATAATTCGTCAAATCGATGAGTCCAGCATCAAAATCCAATGCCTCACCATTGCCTTTCCACATGCGAGACAAGGCATCATCATGACAACCAAATGCGTCCAATTGTCCGTCGTTGTCAATGTCCGCAAAATTGCAGGCTTGCATGAACATGGATCCGTTATCCAGATCAAAAGAGACAAAATCTCCTACAGCATTGATGTGCTTGATGTGCACTCCATCGTACGCTCCACCGGAGAAAACGTCCTTGTGTCCATCGTTATCATAATCGCCGATGGTCATTCCCCACTGATTATTGTTTGAGACATTCCCATAGTCCACCTCAGTGAATGCTCCTGTAGCGTCTTGGTACAACACCTTGACAATTTTCGAATCGTCCAAAACAACGATATCATCGTATCCATCGTTGTCCATATCAGTAAATCCAACACAGTTGCCGCTGTGGTAAGCATCCGGCAATGAAGATGATGCATTTGAAAACGATTGGGCTTGAACGGTTATACCCGTGATTAAGGCGAGAAAAAGCGTAATGTTTCGCATGGTGAGTATTGATTTCTTGAACAGGATGTGCAATATAAAGCACGAACCATTGAATGAGTCCGTTGGTTGCTTGAAACATGAAAGCGAGTCCTTAAAATGGTTTGATTCTCAATTAACTTCGCAGCATGACACCAGGCGGAAGAGCAGCATTTCACACCTTGGGATGCAAGCTCAATTTCTCAGAAACTTCGACCATTGCCCGCGATTTGGCCGAAGCAGGTTATGCGAGGGTTGGAATCGACGAAGCACCGGATGTCGTAGTCATTAACACGTGCAGTGTTACAGAGCAGGCCGATGCAAAATGTCGCAACGCCGTTAGGCGAGCGTTGACAAGCAATCCTGAAGCCTTTGTGGTGGTCATCGGCTGTTACGCCCAATTGAAACCAAGCGAAATTGCATCCATCGAAGGAGTTGATGTGGTATTGGGAGCCCAAGAAAAGTTCAATATTTTGTCCCATATCGCATCTCAGAAAAACGAAACTGGGACTATGACCGTAGGGCCCATCAAAGAGGTGCGTTCATTTATACCCGGTTTCAGCAGTCAAGACAGAACACGTACATTTTTAAAAGTCCAGGATGGATGCGATTATTTCTGCTCGTTTTGCACCATTCCGCTAGCACGTGGTCGATCGAGAAACGCGAGCATAGCCGATACACTTGCCGTCGCTCATAAAGCGGTTGAATCAGGCGCGAAAGAAATCGTTTTAACAGGAGTCAACATTGGAGATTTTGGGAAATCGACGGATGAGACCTTTTTCGATTTGGTCCGGGCATTGGATGAACAAGTGGAAGTCAATCGGTTTAGAATCAGCAGCATTGAACCGAATTTACTGACCTCTGATATCATAGAATTCGTCGCACAAAGCGAGAAGTTCCAACCCCACTTTCACATTCCGTTACAGAGCGGATCAGATGCTGTTTTGAAATCCATGCGCCGGCGCTACCGTACCGCGCTTTACAGCGATCGAATCAGAGAAATTCGCGAAATCCTTCCACAAGCTTCCATTGGAGTTGATGTCATCACCGGATTTCCAAACGAATCCGAAGCTGACTTTGAAACCACCCAATCATTTTTGCTCAATCAACCCGTGAGTTACTTGCACGTTTTCACTTATTCAGAACGAGCAAAAACCACGGCGCCTCGCATGTCAGAGTCTGTGCCCGTTGAAATAAGAAAAGAGCGAACAAAGATCTTGCGCGGACTGTCCCTAAAAAAACAGCGTCAGCACTATGAGCAATTCTTAGATACCACAAGACCAATCCTTTTCGAAGATGCTGTAGAAGATGGTGTTCGATTCGGCTATTCACCCGAATATGTTCGAATTGGTGTCGATGCCGAATTGGTTGCATCCAATGTCATTGTTGATGCCAAAATCGAAAAGATTCACGCTGCAGGTTATGCCTCAGCTTCACCTCAATTAGTTCAATAAGTATATTATACAACCAAATGTATCCTACTGTATATCATTTTTTTATTGACCAATTCAATTTAGAAATTCCGGCGTTGAAGCTGATCAATAGTTTTGGTCTTTTCGTTGCGTTGGCTTTTGTGGGTGCTGCTTATTTCTTGAGAAAAGAAATGGATCGTAGGCAAGCATTGGGTCATTTTCAAGCCACCATCATACAGTTGAGACCAACTGAAAAAGCAACACCCTTCGACTACCTCACCCAAGGGATCATTGGATTCCTCATTGGTTGGAAATTTCTGTACTTGATTTTCAATGCTGGAGAATTATTCCAATCGGGATTGCCTCAAAGGCACTTATTCAGTTTAGAGGGAAATATCCTTCTAGGAATACTGGTTGCCGCCGGTTTCATCGCATGGAAGTACTGGGAAAGCAAAAGTGAATCCAGCCCAAATGAACCTAGAGAAATTCAACTACCGGCGAGCCACCATGTCGGAAGCATTGTTACGGTAGCTGCAATCGGCGGCATCATTGGTGCGAAATTCTTCCACCTCCTGGAATACCCTGACGAACTCGTCAGGTTTTTTCAGGATCCCTCCCTCTCGAATTTTCTCGGAGGACTCACAATTTACGGTGGCTTGATAGTGGGAGGATTGGCTGTTTTCCTTTATGCTCGACGAAAAAAAATCAATTTCTTACACTTAGCAGACGCGACGGCACCTGGACTTATGCTCGCTTATGGCATTGGTAGAATTGGATGTCAAGTCAGTGGAGATGGGGATTGGGGAATTCCGAATACCAAACCAAAGCCCGATTTCCTGAATTGGTTGCCCGATTGGATGTGGTCCTATTCATTCCCTAATAACGTAAATGGGGTGCTCGGGCCACGCCAAGCCGGATACACTGGAAAATTGATTGAACAGGGTGATCCTTGGCCCATTTTTGATGGTTACGGGACTTATTTGGATCCTGGGGTTTACCCCACGGCATTTTACGAAACCATGATGGCCTTATGCATTTTCGGAATCCTCTGGGGTCTTCGAAAATCAATCAAAGTTCCGGGCCAATTGTTTGCGATCTACTGCATGGCCAATGGAATTGAACGATTTTTCATTGAAAAAATTCGTGTAAATGTTGAAATGG
This sequence comes from Bacteroidota bacterium, assembly GCA_027624855.1. Taxonomy (GTDB): domain Bacteria; phylum Bacteroidota; class Bacteroidia; order Flavobacteriales_D; family Sanyastnellaceae; genus UA16. Next base: position 47,975 of record JAQBTQ010000005.1, on the reverse strand, counting down.
CATGGATGAAAGAACACTTCGGACTCGCCATCACACAAGCTGAATTAATCTCAGTTCTCACCTTCTCTGCAGGATGCGCACTCTGGTTCTGGCTGCGAAAGAAATAAAACAGGGCTAATCCATTAAACCTCCTGGCCATGATTTCGTCCAACACATTGGAATGAATCTCCTCAGCGACCCCGACGAAAATTGTGTCGATGGAATGCAGTCATCGAACGTTGCATTGCGAGAAAGGGCCTTTCAAATCATGATGAACAAATGGCATAAAGTCATTTACCACTTTCTGCGAACAATGCTTGGCAACCATGACGATGCAGCGGATGCCACACAAGAAACTTTCATTCAAGTGCTTAAATCCATTCATGGATTTCGAAGAGAATCAAAATTCTCAACTTGGTTGTTCACCATAGCTCGTAGAAAGGCATTGGATTCTATCCGTTCCAATAAGCGCTGGTCATCCATGGAATCATTGAATGAACACAACCATATCAAAAGTGTGCTCCAAAATGATATTTATTTCGAAGGATCTGAAATCGAGGCCATGCTTCAAGCAGCAATTCTGACTTTGCCTGAGCGACAAAGAGAAATTTTCATCCTTCGCTACTTTGATGAAATATCGTTTGCGGAGCTCAGCCAAATCCTAGGAATTTCCGAGGGTGCAAGCAAGGCTTCTTATTTCCATGCAAAACAGAAAATTGCTCGATTCGTTGAACTCAATGCTGAATAATCCAATAAACCTTTCTCTAATCATTGCGTCTAATCATCATCCATGGATTTAAAATCTGCACAAAAAACGCCTTCAAATTTCTTTGAGGAACAACGCAAGGCGATCTGGGAATCCGCGAAAGAAAACCAGGAAAACTCAAGCTACAGCAGATGGAGAAGCCTGAAGTTAGCGGCTGTCTTCATTGGCTTGATCATTGGAGTTTGGATGGCAGTGAGTGAGCCTATTCCTAAAACATGCCAGACGTTCGCATGTTTATGGGAAACCACCAACCCTGAAGAAATACAATTAACCCCTTCAGAAACAGAACTCTGGCTAGAAGATGACATCTTATTTGAAACCCTCACCTATGATGATGAAATCCATGATTTTTAACCCAATTCATATGCTCAAAGGCATAGCCTCGCCCCATTTTTTCTGTGCTGCATTGTTGGCACTTTCCCTATCATCCGCTTCAACTGCTCAGAAAATATCTGACGACCTAAATCCACAACAAAAGGAAAAAATCCAAGCACTTCGAATTGCCTTATTCGTAGAATCCTTGGAGTTAACGGCCGAGGAAAGCGTGCAGTTTTGGCCCGTTTGGAATGAAGTCGAAACAAACATCCGAGACCTCAACGAAAAAATTAGAGAAAAGGAAAAATCCATTGCCGAATGCTCCACCGATGAAGCAGCTCATAAGTTGACACAAGAAATTCATGCCCTCCAGAATGAAATGCTCACGTTAAAATTTGATGGGTATGAACAATTCTCTGAAATCATTGGACAGCGAAGGGCCGCATTAATCCCACAGATTGAACGAAAGTTTCGAGGCCAAATGATGCGCCGAATGGGAGGAGATTCTGGGCACCAGAATAAAGGTCAGAATCGCGGCTTCCAAGGAAGACCTGGGCCGCATTAAATCACGCTCTATTCAAGGGTAATTTCCTAATTGCAAAAACCTCAAATCGCCAACAAACAGATGCCGTTGATGCAATAACGGTTCCCTGTTTCAGTCGGTCCATCAGGAAAGAGATGTCCAAGATGGGAATCACATGTTGCACATCGAACTTCAATGCGAACCATTCCATGGGAACGGTCCAATCGTTCGGACATCGCCTCTTGATGCACAGGGCGATCAAAACTTGGCCATCCGCATCCTGAATCAAATTTGGATTGCCCTTCGAATAAAACTGCTCCGCAGCCTCTACAAGAAAAAGATCCTGCATGATTCAAAGAGTTAATCTCTGAAGAAAAGGGCCGTTCCGTTCCGTTTTGACGCATAACTCGATATGCTTCAGGTGGCAAATGAGCCGACCATTCCTCGTCCGTCGCCGGAAATTGTTTCTCTTGATCACTCATGGCATGAATTCATTGCGATCTGCCTGGCTTTCCATTCTTTCGATTGAACGATTTATTCCCATGCTTTTTTTCTCGAGATGAATCGTTTCGACCTTGGTTTGATCGATTTGAATTTGAGGCCCTCTTATTTCCCCTCTTGAAGCGATCCGCAGAGTCATTTCGTGCTCCCCCTTTACCGGGATTGTAATCAGGGCCCGTGCCGATTTTTGAGGGGAGCGATAGCTTTGGGACTTCTCTTTCAATGAGCTTCTCAATTCGACCAAATCGTCTCTGATCATCCGGGTTTACTAATGTCACCCCTTCTCCTTCTCGGTCTGCCCTTGCCGTTCTTCCAATGCGATGAACGTAATCTTCTTCATTCGGTGGTACATCGTAGTTGACGACGAGCTCAATGTTATCAATATCGATTCCTCGACTCACAACGTCAGTTGCCACCAAAATTGGGAATTTTCTCTGACGAAAACCCAGCATGACCTCTTCTCGCTCCGATTGGTCAGAATCCGATGAAATCCGCTCGCATTTGATGCCTGCCTTCTTCAAAACCCTAGTGATCTGACTAACGGTCCGTTTCCTCGAGGTGAAAACAATGCCTGATGATACGTTCCGGTCCAAAAGCAATTGAACGAGCACCTCATCCTTTTGGTGGTCGAACAAAACGTATGCCCCCTGTTTGATTTTTTCCGCTGGTTTTGACAAAGCCAATTTCACGACCTGTGGGTCACGCTGAAGATCTCTGGCCAATGTTTCAATGCGATCAGGCATGGTAGCGCTGAACAAAAGGGTTTGCCGTTCCTTCTTGCATTTTTCAGCTATGCGCATGATATCACCCAAGAAACCCATATCCAACATGCGATCCGCCTCATCCAGAATCAGGCACTGCAATTCCGATAAGTCCACGTAACCCAAGGTCAGATGGGACAAGAACCGACCGGGCGTGGCAATGATGATATCCGCTCCGTCAGTTAATGCCTTTTTTTCTCTAGAAAAATCAGTTGCGCTTCCTCCTCCATAAATGGCCAAACTTGTTACTCGAGCATAATACCCAAATCCCTCTACAGCCTGATCAATTTGAAGGGCCAATTCTCGCGTTGGCACCACAATCAAAGCCTTGGTCTTCCTGTTATCTTCCGTATCCAGGATTCGATCAATAATGGGCAATAAGAAGGCTGCAGTCTTTCCTGTTCCGGTTTGAGCAATCCCCAAAAAGTCTTTTCCTTGCAGGATGACAGGAATGGCTTTTTCTTGAATGGGTGTCGCATTTTCAAATCCCATCGCATCCAACGCATCAAGCACATCTGGATGTAAAGGCAAGTCTTCGAAGCGCATGCGCTTTATCTCTTCTTCCACGCGTTAAAGTTACGGCCGTTGCAACCAATGTGTACCTTTGATGGTTATCTTTCTTTACATCCCAGTCACATCGGCTTCTATCATTACTCAATGGACAAAAATCTTTCAGTGTTAGCAATCCTACTTTTTCTTGGATTCGCACTGTGGAGCAAGCCCGCCGATGCAGCACATGCCATGGGAGGTGAAGTCTACTACGACTATTTGGGAAATGGAAATTTTCAAATTACCCTAATATTCTATCGAGAATGTTTCAGCAGCGGAGTCGAACCCAGCGGCTGGCAAAATGGCGGCACGAATTTGGATCCAGAAATTTCGCTAGGGGTTTTTGAGGGGAGTGATTCATATGCTACCTATACGGTGCCCCTGACCACTTCTTCGATTGAACCCTTGGAAACTGTATTGGAAAACCCCTGTGGTACGCTTCCTCCAGATTTATGCATGCAGCGATTGGAATATTCCATTACCATCAACCTCCCGCCCAGCGACATCGGATATGATATTGTGTTTCAGCGATGCTGCCGGAATCCGGGGATCGCAAATGTTCCAAATCCAGGAGATGTTGGCATCACCCTCACCACGCAAATTCCTCCCTTTACAGATGATGACAACCCCAATAGCAGTCCCCAATTCAATGCCTATCCTCCAGAAGCCATTTGTACCAATTTCGATTTTTTTCTAGACCAAAGTGCGACCGATGCCGATGGAGACTCATTGGCTTACTTCTTCTGTAACCCCTTGGATGGCGGATCGCCAAATGATCCCTCTCCAGCACCGCAACCCGCATCGACCTTAACGCCCATTCCTTGGTCTGGAGGGTTCAATGCATCTGACCCGATTCCTTCAAATCCTCCATTTGAAATTGACCCCGAAACTGGCCAAATTACTGGCTTCCCTACGACGCCTGGTGCTTATGTTGTTGGAATTTGTGTTTCAGAATACAGGGACGGTGAGTTGCTGAGCACGGTCATGCGAGATTTTCAGTTCAATGTCGTGATGTGCGACCCTACCATCATTTCAGCAGCGCAGCCTCAACAAGAAAACCAATTGTGCATTGGACAAACCATCCAATTCACCGAAAATAGCATTGGGGCGCAAAGCCTACTCTGGGATTTTGGAGTGCCGGGAACCGATACGGATATCAGCACTGCAACAGATCCCATTTTCACTTACCCGGACACCGGGGTATACGAGGTCATACTGATAGCGAACCCCACTTGGCCTTGTGCGGACACTTCGACTCAAATATTTTACGTCTATGAACCGCTGAATCTCGATATTCAAATGGTTGATTTCGCTTGCCTCAATGGCATCGAGGCTTTTGATTTTGAAGTATCCGGAGCTTTCACCGAATCGACAAATCTTAGTTGGACATTCTTTGGTGGCTTGCCCTCCACATCAACCAATCAAATAACCGATTGGGTCACATTCAATAATGCTGATTCTTGGAATGTTACGCTAGAAGCCGAACATTTTGGCTGTGAGTCCAGTGTAGATTTTGAATGGGAAGCCCCAGACACGCCAATAGCCAACATTGCTGATCAATCATCATTTTGTCAGGGTTTTGATTTTGATTTTGAAAATTTGAGCCTGAATGGTGTTTCATGGGATTGGGACTTTGGGGTAATTGGGGACAATTCCGATGTTTCGAATGAAGAGTCTCCGTCATTCACCTATCCCGGCGATGGCATCTACACGGTTCAGTTGATTGTTTCAGCACCCTACACTTGCAGCGACACCGCCTATGCGACGGTCGAGATTTTTCCGGAAATCGATCCAGCATTTGAAGCTCCTGATCCCGAATGTTTCTCGACGAACAATTTTAGCATTTCACCGTTGGTCATCAATGACCCCATTACCCAGTACGAATGGGACTTTGGTGGAGAAACAGTCAGTGCAAACATCAATGGCGCAGAAGTCAACAACTTGGTTTATGCTGAACCCGGGACCTATACCGTTCAAGTCATTGCTACCGCCAATGGATGCGAAGTCATAGCAGAGGAAGAAATTTGGGTCATTACAGATCCGACAATCGGATTTCAAGGAGGGCCTCCTTTGGGGTGTCCGCCTCATTCCGTCTCCTTCACCAACACAAGCGAAACTGAGACTTCAACAACTTATTTGTGGGACTTTGGTGATGGCACGACTTCTGTGTCACCCAATCCCGTTCACGTTTATGAATTTTCTGGAAACTTTTCAGTAACGCTTTCGATGAATGCCACAGGGTACTGCAGCCAGCAACTTTTGTTGACTCAGCCCAACCTGATTGAAGTTCAAAGCATTCCAGAAGCTGGTTTTTTTATTACGCCCACCCAAGTGGACATTCTCAATCCGAACATCGTTTTTGAATCCTTGGCTACTGGCAATGTTTCTTGCTTTTACAACTTTGGTGATGGCGGCTCCGCCTCTGAATGTTCAGGAGAATATACTTTCAACGATGGCGGTATATTCACTGTGGTCCAAACGGTCATCAATGAAGCAGGATGTGTGAATTCTGCAACCGGTCAGGTCGCTGTTTCTGGAAGTGTGTTTTATGCACCGAATGCCTTTACGCCAAATCATGACGGAATCAATGACGTATGGCTTCCTGTCGCACTTGGAGTGACGGAATATCAACTTTCAATTTTCAATCGATGGGGTGAACTCATCTGGCAAAGTTTTGATCCCACAGAGCCTTGGATGGGCCAAGTGCATGACGGAAACCATTTTGCCCCAGATGGCATTTACTTCTTTGAGGCCTTGGTTTCAGATCAACTGCTACTCCCAGATACCTACAGCGGACACATTCACCTGACCCGCTAAAACATCCACTGAATTACCAAATAGTTTTGGAACTTGCGATGCTTCGAATATATTAGCAACGCTAAGGCCAGAATGATGAGCGACCAGAACAACCGAGAAGAGATCTATTCAAAACCCGTTCGCGCAGGGAAGCGAACGTATTTTTTTGATGTTAAAGCGACCCGAGGTCAGGACCTTTACATGACCATCACGGAAAGTAAAAGAAGGTTTGATGATGACGGCAATGTGCATTATCAAAAACATAAAATCTTCTTGTATCGGGAAGATTTCGCCAATTTCGAAGAGGGATTTGTAGATGCCGTCGAGAAGATTCAAGAATTGATGTCTACCGGCAAGTACAGAGATCCTATCGCAGAGAGGGAAGCCAAGAGCCAAGATTCATCAGAAGCGCCTGCTGAGGCTTCAACTTCTTCTGATGACATCAGTTTTGATGACCTGTAAGGCGTTTTAAATAACCAATTCTACTCCACAATGCTTCTGAGCATGGTGGAAAACTTTTGCGTTTCCTTCAAGAGTGACCTCTTATCTTTGGTTAGCCCGATTTTCTTGCAATAAAGCAAACAAAATTTGGGTAAAATAAGGATCATCCAAAACGCATTCGAACATGGGGAAAATCATCTCAGTTGCCAACCAAAAAGGTGGAGTTGGAAAAACAACAACTGCAATCAACTTGGGAGCCTGTTTTGGAGTCCTCGAATACAAAACGCTTCTCGTAGATGCTGATCCTCAAGCGAATGCAACTTCAGGTCTTGGAATAGACCCTGCAACAGTGCAATCTGGCACTTACGAAGCCTTGTTAGGAGCTGAAAACATTCAAGCCTCCATCCTCTCGACTTCTTCTCCCCATCTTGATTTGCTACCAGCCAGAATTGACTTGGTTGGAGCTGAAATTGAACTCATTTCTCGCAGAGAACGTGAATTTCAGCTCAAGCAAGCTTTGGACCCCATCAAGGACCAATATGATTTTATCATCATTGACTGTTCTCCAAGCTTGGGTTTAATCACCATCAATTCTTTGGTCGCGTCGGATGCTGTTTTGATACCTGTCCAATGCGAATATTTTGCGCTCGAAGGATTGGGCAAATTATTGAATACCATTAAAATCGTTCAAAGCGGCCTCAATGAATCCCTTAATGTTGAAGGAATTCTATTGACCATGTATGATACGCGATTGCGGCTCGCGAACCAGGTAGTGGATGAAGTGAAAACACACTTCCAAGACCTGGTCTTAAAAACCATCATTCACCGCAACACAAGACTTGGGGAAGCGCCGAGTTTTGGTGAATCCATTATCATGCATGACGCTTCATCTAAGGGATCTATCAATTACCTGAATTTAGCCCGTGAATTGCTGCAGCGAAACCAGATGACGCAACTCTCGGACGCTGAAAAAATCATCCCGATTAGCGAATAACCACTGCGCAATGTCAAAGAAACAAGCGTTGGGCCGTGGTTTGGGCGCTTTGCTTCCAGGAGTTCCAATGACAACTGGGGATCAACCCAAACATTCGCCACCTGTCATAGGCAATATGGCAGGGACGATTTGCTCATTGCCCATTGGAAAGATTGACGTTAATCCCGATCAACCGAGGAAAGAATTCAATGAAGAAAGCCTGAATGAGCTCGCTCAGAGCATCACTGAATTGGGAATCATCCAGCCTATCACCGTGCATAAAATTCGCGCTGATAAATACCAAATCATCAGCGGTGAGAGACGATTCAGAGCAGCTCAGAGAGCACAACTTGAAGCCATACCCGCATACATCAGAGATGTAAACGATCAATCGTTGTTGGAAATGGCTTTGGTAGAAAATATCCAGAGAGAGGACTTGCATGCCATTGAGGTTGCCATTTCTTTCAAGCGACTTATAGAAGAATGCAATTTAACCCATGACGACCTAGGGAAGCGATTGGGTAAAAATCGCTCGACTGTGACCAACTACGTTCGACTCCTCAACCTACCTGCTTCGATCCAACTCGCTGTGAGCAATAAGGAACTATCCATGGGACATGCTCGTTGTTTGATTGGAATTGACGATACCAGCTGGCAAATGGCTGTATTTGAACGTATTCAGGCAGAAAACCTTTCCGTTCGAGCCACAGAAGAATTGGCCCGGGTAACAAAGCCCGAAACTTCCACGAGAAAACGAAAGTCCAAAACGATTTTGACCTTTGATGAACAGCGGGTCCAGGCTGACTTACGGTTAAAATTTGGGAACAAAACAGCCCTTAAGCGCAATGACAGTGGAGGTGGAAAAATCGAGTTAAAATACTCTGACACAGCGGACTTAGACCGTCTATTGAAGCAGTTGGGATTGTGAATCCGATCAGACCAATTGGCATTATTTTGTTCCTTGTCATGCATGGCGCAATGCACGGAGCCATCTCGTCTACCGCTGCATTGACATTGGAAACGGTAATTACCGGAGACTCCATCAATGAGGACCGGGTAAAGCGGACCACTCAACTTGCCGCCATTATACCTGGGTCTGGTCAAATTCGAAATAAAAAATATTGGAAAGCACCCATTGTCTGGGGTGGAATGGCCTGGTGTGTCAGCGTAATTCAATTCAATGCCAATGAGCTGACTCTGTCACGTGAGGCACTCATCGAACTCGAACTTACCGATCCTGCTACCGTTCCGAACTACAACTCAGAACTGGCTCTCGCTCAACAAAGGGCTGCATTTTATCAGCGACAACGTGATGTCTCATGGTTTGCATTGATCGGCGTCCATGCTCTAAGCATCTTGGATGCTCATGTTGATGCCAACTTGATGGAATTTGATGTCGGTGATGACTTGAGCATTCGCTGGAAAGTATTGACACCCGTTAATGCCCATCACTTTTCAAATCCTGCGCTTGGCCTTGTGATTCATTGGGATATCACAAGTCAAAATTTCCCGAAATTCGAACGAAAATTATCTAACTGATGGAATGGATTCCATGGATACTTCTTGGCCTGCTTTTGATTGAACATTGCATCTTCTTGCCCAACTTATTTCGTCGAGCAGAAGTTCCTCATTGGCATGGATACGTGCCCATATTTAACCTGTACAGCTGGCTCAAAGTTATTGGACGTCCGTGGTATTGGATCTTTTTGATGATCATACCAGGAATCAATCTATGGATGCTGGTCATAATGCATGTCGAGCTCGGAATTGTTTTTGGACAGCGGTCCACTGCAGAACAATGGCAACATGGCGCCCTCCCTTGGATTGCATTGCCAAGATTGAGTAAATCCAATGCTGAGCATGTGGGTCCACGAGATTGGTCCAAAACAAAAAAATCTACGAACCGCGAATGGGGAGAATCAATTCTGTGGGCGTTGATTGTCGCAACAATCGTTCGAACTTTCATGTTTGAAGCCTTTATGATACCAACGGGATCGATGGAGGGAAGCATGTTGGTCGGCGACTACTTGTATGTGAGCAAAACAGCTTATGGCCCAAAAACACCACAAACTCCGGTTTCCATCCCATTGATTCACAATGCGATTCCCGGAGGCATGAAACCGAGTTACACTGAGTGGTTTTCGCTTCCTTATTTTCGAATCCCCGGATTTGGAGAAGTACAACGCTATGATGCGGTCGTTTTTAACTTCCCCCATGGTGACACCATCATTGTGGATTCTTTCTTAGCAGGCCATGATTATTATGAAAGGCTCAGGTCGAAAGCCATAGAATTTGCAAAAAATGATGTCGCTGTTTACGCGAGTGACCCGACGCCATACGAAAACATGGCGAGACGTTCTCTTGAAAAACAATATGGACTTAGAGCCCGACCACTGGACAAATCGGAAAACTACGTCAAGCGTTGCGTGGGTCTGCCGGGCGAAACCATTTCGGCAAGTGAAGGCTTGATTTCAATCAACAACAAAGAATTGACACCGCCAGAAGGCGTTCAGTTCAACTACAAAATAAATTTTGCGAGCCCTGAAGATCTCAAGCGAGCTCAGAAGGTGCTTGAGTTGACCAACATCGATAAACTCGCATCCAATGGAGGATTAGAATGCATTTGGGCTCTAACTGCAGAGGAAAAAGCACAACTGGAAGAAAGTGAGCTAGTGCAATCAATTGAACGCATTGATTTAAGTTACCATCGAGGGAGAATGAGTCTGTTTCCAAATGCTTATCATCCCGAATTCAATGAATGGGATGCCGATAATTTTGGTCCCATAACCATTCCTAACAGAGGAATGACCGTCGAATTGAATGAAAGAAATCTGTTGATGTATGAACGTGCCATTACCCAATACGAAGGCCACGATCTAACCCTGAATGATGGCGAAATACATATCGACGGCAAGCCGGCAAGCGAATACACTTTTGAACTGGATTACTACTGGATGATGGGGGATAACCGACATAACTCAGCAGATTCAAGGTTTTGGGGATTTGTTCCGGAAACTCACATCGTTGGAAAGGCGTCCTTCGTTTGGTTTTCGAAGCAGAATAAAGCGCAGCATGGTGAAAGCAAGATTCGCTGGAACCGGATGTTCCGAAGCGTCAAATGAATGGGGTTTTACCGCTTTGTCCATTTCCACCACTGCATTGGTGGTATGTGGCTGATGGAGATGGCGCCAAAATTTCACTTGCAAGTCCATTTGAGAAGCAGACTTTAAGGAACAGGATCATCATTTCGGGACCTCATGGTCGACAAGTGATCACGTTTAGCATTCAACACCTAGACGACGACTGCTCAGAATCAATTTTGTTATCGAACCACATACCGTCCATTCAATCGTGGCGAAGTGTGCAGACGGCTTACGGGAACAGCCCTTTTTATCTGCACTTCGAACCAGAATTGAAGAAACTTTGGCACGAGGGACTTCCAAGACTGATCACAGATCGAAAGTCGCTCGGAAACTGGTGCATACAAACAATTAACTGGACCGCTGAACAGATTGGATGGACCGTGCCTGAGGCTACGAATGATCGCATTCCCTTTGAAGGCGCACCATTTGACTTGCGTGTCAAATCTAAATTACGTGGCGAAGATTGGACATATCAACGGTACGCTCAGCCTTTTGAGCCCAAAAATGGTTTCATTCCTGGGTGTTCGATATTGGATGCTTTGTTCATTCTTGGACCACAAGAGTTGAAACTCAGGTTGAATGAACTGGTTCAACCGCCGCAAAACCTGATGTAAATTCGCGATCTCATGAATGAATTGACATTGACCCGCACCTCACTTTATGACTGCCACGTAAAAGCAGGTGCCAAATTGGTTCCTTTTGCCGGGTTTGAACTCCCGGTCTCCTATTCTGGTCTTGTGGAAGAGCACATGGCGGTCCGAAATCAATGCGGGATGTTCGATGTGAGCCACATGGGACAATTCATGGTCGAAGGGCCGGAGGCGTTGGATTTGATTCAATGGATTACGACCAATGACGCCAGCAACTTATCTCCAGGTAAAGTCCAATACAGTTGCATGCCCAATGGAAAAGGAGGCATTGTGGACGACTTACTGGTCTACCAATTGGGAGAAGAGCAATACATGTTGGTCGTGAATGCAGCCAATCGTGAAAAGGATTGGAATTGGATCGATTTGAACAATCGCTGGAATTGCTCGATTCGGGATGAATCAGACGATTGGTCACTCATAGCATTACAAGGACCAGAGGCAGCTTCTTTTCTTCAACCGCATTGTGATTTGCCTCAAGTCAATGAAATCCCGTATTATTCATTCAAAACAGGAACCGTTTGCAAACAATCATGCATCGTGAGTGCAACGGGCTATACCGGTGCAGGAGGATTTGAATTGTACGTCAAAAACGACGCTGCACCAGTGATCTGGTCAACATTAGAATCCGCAGGCGTGAAACTGTGCGGATTGGGTGCCCGAGATACGTTAAGATTGGAAGCCGGATTTTGTCTGTATGGCAACGACATCGACGAAACCACTTCCCCCATTGCTGCGGGTTTGGGTTGGATTACGAAATTCACGAAAGACTTTGTAGACGCAGCACAATTAGCTGAAGAAAAAAAGGAAGGTACTCGCCAAATTTTGAGGGGCCTAGTGGTCCAAGAACGAGGCATACCCCGACAAGGTTATGAAGTGCTCGATTTAAATAACACTATCATTGGTCGAGTAACCAGCGGGACTTCCTCTCCTTCCCTTGGGCAGGGAATTGCCCTCGCCTACATCGATTGCAATCACGCGCAATTGGGGAACGTCGTCAAAATCCAAATACGAAAGAACACCGTTTTGGCTTCAGTTACACGTTCGGGTTTTTTACCGAAATAAGTCGATTCTACGAATTTCGTACCTTCAAATTTCTTCTGGCAAAATTCAGAAGAGCAATAAAGAATAGTGAATCGCTTGAATTACGTCGAAGTCTGCCTCTCTCCTGCCGATTACCCGCTCTATCGGGAAAATTTTGAACTCGTCGTTGTCATCGATGTACTGAGAGCCACCTCGGCTATCTGCACCGCCCTAGAAAACGGCGTGTCCCGGATCAAACCGGTAGCATCGGTGCGAGAAGCAGAAACTTGGAGAGAGCAAGGATTCGTTGGAGCGGCAGAACGAAATGGTGAAATCGTCGAAGGATTCGATATCGGAAATAGTCCGATTGCCTACATCAATCGAGCGACGGAACTGCGCGGAAAAACCGTAGTATTGACGACTACAAACGGCACCAAGGCCATCGACATAGCAAGCGAAAAGGAAACGGTAGTCATTGGGGCCTTGAACAATTTGGATGCGCTTTGCCATTGGCTCATCCAGCAGAATCAGAATATTTTAGTTCTGGGCTCGGGCTGGAAAGATAAATTCAATTTAGAAGACACCATTTGTGCTGGTGCAATTGCAGATCAACTCATCGAAAGCGGAAAATTCAAGGCCGATGAAGACAGCACGGTCGCAGCCAAATTTATCTATCGGTCAGCGCGTGACAACATGTTCGCCTTCCTGAGGGCTTCCTCTCATCGTCGCAGATTGCGTAGATTGAATTTGAATGAGGATGTGAAGTATTGCCTCACTCCCAACAACTTGACAACCATTCCCATTTTAAAAGACGGATTTTTGGTTCCACTTGATGTGAAATCAGAGAATTTTGAAAGGCTTGAGGTGGCGAACAAAGTGGGGACGGCAAAAAATTAGGCCATTGACAAGGGCCACGACCTTTGATCAAATCATATGGTTGCTTGTCATATTAAATGTTCCACTTTCCACATTCGGCTGGGGCTTTGCAGCGCATCGAAAGATTGTAAATTCTTCAATTTCTTGGATGCCTCATCCTTTGCATGCTTTTTTCAAACAGCATCGTCCTTGGCTCAATGATCACGCTTTGGACGCAGACATTCGCAAACATTCCATTAAGGACGAAAAATACCGGCATTACATTGACTTGGACTCCTACCATGAAGAGTTGGATTCACTTCAATCCATTTTTCCTCTTTCTTGGTCAATGGCCATAGAGCAATGGGGAATGGACTCCATTCAACATCATGGCGTAGGTCCGTGGCATGCTCACCTGGAGTATTTGAGGTTAATCAATGCATACCGAACCGCTGATACAGCGAGAATCCTGCGACATGCGATAGACCTCGCTCATTACGTATCCGATTTGCACGTGCCATTGCATACAACCAAGAATTACAATGGTCAAGACACCAACCAAGAAGGCATCCATGCCTTGTGGGAAACCCAAATTCCTGAAGCGTTTCAAGAAATTTTCAATCTCCATCCCCGCTCCCATGGTCTTGAAGCAGAATGGATCGAATCTGTTGATGGATTCATCTGGATGAGAACGTTGGATAGCCATTCGTTAGCTCCTTTGGTTTTCAGCCATGAAATCGACGTCCGGCGAGAATTTGAATCCAAGGCCATTGATGCTTACATCATACGTGGCAGAATTCGCCAATTGATGCGCTCGGAAGAGTTTGTCCAAGCCTACTACCTTAAAATTGGGCCTCAAGTGGAATCGCAAATGATCAAGAGTATTCATGCTGTGTCTTCATTGTGGTTTAGCGCTTGGGTCGAAGCTGGACAACCTGAATTAGGACCGTACAACGCAGACCATCGAAGTCGATTCAAAAAGATGTTAGATTGGTGGCTGAAATGAATGTTCTCATACTGAACCCATTCGACACAGGTTCTCACAGACATTGGGCTCAAGGAATCATTGATCACCTGGGTAGCATATGGCCCGGAAAAATAGATCTTTGGACCCTTCCAGGTCGAAATTGGAAATGGCGCATGTTTGGAGCCTGTGCAACGTTTGCACAACGGGCAACTCAAGCGTCCGTTGTTCCTGACTTGATTCTTACAACCGACATGATGAATGTGGCAAGTTTCAAGGGCATGCTCCCTGAATCTTGGAAATCAGTCAAAGTGATCCAATATTTTCATGAAAACCAATTAACCTACCCATGGAGCGATAACGATAAAGAAAAAGCTGAGGGCCATGATCGGAGCTATGCATTCATCAACATCCAGTCAGCGATGGCAGCGGACGAACTCTGGTTCAATTCGACCTTTCACCAAACAGTCTTTTTCGAATCCGCTCAGGCTTTTCTTAATCAACTCCCTGATACGACCCAATCTTTCTCCATCCCTCGATTGAGAAAAAAATCAAAGGTGGTTACACTTGGAATTGCATCGCAGCCAAACCCAGACCATCGCGAGCCGCCAAAAACACCTATTATTTTATGGAATCATCGATGGGAGTATGATAAAGGACCCGATCAATTTCTTTGCATCCTAGAATGCTTGAAAGAAGCACAAATGCCATTTGAATTGATTCTATGTGGGGAACAATTTCGAAATCATCCGTCTGCACTTGAATCGATTCACAATCGTTTCAATGGCCAAATCCTCCACTCTGGTTTTGCAGAGAGCAAGTCGAACTATTACAAATTGGTTCAGCAATCCGATTTCATAATTCATGCGCCTCGTCAAGAATATTTTGGCTTAAGTGTCGCTGAAGCCATGTCAATGGGAGTTGTCCCTTTGCTTTCGAAAGGTCAGGCTTATGAAAGTTGGGTTCCGGAGCAATTCTTATTTGACGCAATTAATGAGGTGCCGGAACGGCTTATGGATATGCTACCCGATTTCAGCATCCTTCGACAACAAGCGCATGAAGTTGCTTCTCATTATTTCTGGCCAACGGTGGTCGCAAGCATTGCTGAAAATTTGGTTCAATCATCCATTGACAAAGAATGCAAGTGAAGCAACATCGCTTCAGGTAGTTTTCTTGGTTTGCCAGATTGTGCGTCGAGACAAACCAATTCCACCCCTGCTCTGGCCACTGCATTATCATTTACGGTTAAGACCGATCTGAACTCCAATCGGATAGCACTCGATGACTTTAATTCAGTTTGAAATTCAATGACATCATCAAAAACCGCTGGACCGAGGTATTCGAGGTTCAGCTTAATTACTGGCAACAGGTAACCGGATTTTTCTAGATTGGCATAAGAATACCCAATGTCCCTGAGCATTTCTATCCGAACGACCTCAAGATATTCTACATAAGCAGCATGATGCAATCGCTTCATTTGATCGGTATCGGAGTACCTCACCCGTATCTGGTAGTTATGAACCATAAAAATTGAATAAACGTGAATTTACTTGATCAAACCGTTAGAACTTCTGGGATCATAAAAGTTATCAATATGCATTTCTATAAAACACTCAATTTCAGCCCTATGAGATATATAAATTATTTTAAAGCGTAATATTATACTGTTGAGCAAATCTGAATTTTATACGCCGAGTTTCAGGAAAAGAAAAAATTAAAAAGTCAAGACCCTTTTCATTTTTTTTTCCGAGAGTTTATCAGAATCTTGCACACGCTTTCGAATTCGAACAACGTGAAGTTTGAGAAAGTCAAAAGCAACACCATTTTACTACAACTTGACCTCCAGACCCAAGACCATGAGCCAAGACCACTTGACCATTTGGAACAACTGCCTAGCGATTATAAAAGACAACATCAGCAGCCAAGCGTTCAAAACTTGGTTCACCCCCATCAAGGCTTTGAAATTAGAAAATCAAGTCTTGACGATTCAAGTTCCTTCCCAGTTTTTCTACGAGTGGCTCGAAGAGCATTACATCCAATTACTCAGCAAAACGATCCACAAAGAATTGGGTCCCGATGCTCGTCTTGAGTACAGCATCATCATGGAAAACAGCGGAACAAGCGGAACAGCTACTGCCAGTCCCTACTCGGTAAAGGTGCCCATGGCCAATCGTCAAGCTACCCACAACCCTGCCATCCCATTGAGTGTTGGAATTCATGAGACTCCAATAAAAAATCCTTTTGTTATACCAGGCCTAAGGAAATTGAATATTGATTCAAACCTTAATCCGAATTACAATTTTGGCCAATTCATTGAAGGTGAATGCAATCGCCTCGCACGGTCAGCTGGGTTTGCGGTCGCTAATAAGCCCGGTGGCACTTCATTCAACCCCTTGTTGATTTATGGTTCGACAGGGTTGGGTAAAACCCATTTGGCACATGCCATTGGGCTCGAAATAAAAGAACGCAATCCCGAATTGACGGTTCTTTATGTGAGCTCTGAAAAATTCACCCATCAGTTCATTGATGCTGTTCGAAACAATTCGGTGAATGACTTCAGTCACTTTTATCAGATGGTCGATGTCCTTCTGATTGACGACGTTCAATTTTTCAGCGGAAAGGAAAAGACGCAAGATGTCTTCTTCCACATTTTCAATCACCTGCATCAAACGGGAAAACAAATCGTCCTTACGAGCGACAAACCACCTGTAGAAATGCAAGGAATGGAACAACGCTTGCTCAGCCGTTTTAAATGGGGCTTGAGTGCGGATTTACAAGTTCCTTCGTTGGAGACGCGCATGGCCATTTTGGAGAAGATGATGTATGCCGATGGAATTGAGCTTCCACGAGAAGTTGTGGAATACCTCGCATACAGCATCACATCGAACGTGCGAGAATTGGAGGGTGCATTGATTTCACTGATTGCACAAAGCAGCCTAAACAAAAAGGCCATCACATTGGAGCTTGCTAAGCAAATGATTGACAAGTTTGTCAAGAATACAGCAAGAGAAGTGAGCATTGATTACATCCAAAAAGTGGTATGTGATTACTTCGACCTGCCACTGGAATTGTTGAAATCTAAAACGCGAAAACGCGAAATCGTTCAGGCTCGACAAATCGCCATGTACTTTTCGAAGAAAATGACCAAGAGTTCATTGGCCAATATCGGACTGCATTGTGGAGGAAAAGATCACGCCACTGTCTTGCACGCTTGCCGTACCGTCAATAACCTCCAGGAGACCGACAAGCATTTCCGAAAGTACCTCGAGGACTTAGAGAAAAAACTGGCCATTCACTGATTCCATGAGTCTGCGGGCATTGGTCGTCTGCCTCGGGAACATTTGCAGATCCCCCATAGGAGAAGAACTACTTCGGCAGCACGCGCATCGAGCAGGACTTTCCCTTTATGTTGACTCCGCTGGCACTTCGGGATGGCACCAAGGCGAGCCCCCGGATTCGCGGAGCGTCCAAATCATGAGCCTTCACGGATTCGACATCTCAAAGCAAAAATCAAGGGCGTTGAATCGAGAGGATTTACAACTCTTCGACTTCATTTTGGTAATGGACCGACAAAATCTAAAGGATGTGAAATCATTGGGAGTTGGGCGCGCCAAGGTGAGCCTGTTCATCGAAAATAGCGATGTACCTGACCCCTACTATGGAGGCAATAATGGATTTCAATTGGTCTATGAAATGCTTGACCAAGCAGCGGCAGAGTGGATCAATTCTTGGTCAAATCTGCATGATTAATTGAAATATGCCGACACTTCACCTCATACCAAATACCCTGGGCAGTCGAAATCCCATGGAGAGCATTCCCGCCTCTGCCTTGAGTGCCTTGAACGCTTGTCCTCGAATGATTGTAGAAAGTGAAAGATTTGCTCGACGACTGCTCAAGGATGCTTTTCCCGATGTTAGCCCACAAGAAAAGGAAAGCTTCTTACTGAACGAACATACCGATCCACAAGACCTCATTGATCTGATTCAATGGTTTAAATCGGATTCAGACATTGCTCTAATTTCCGATGCAGGTGCGCCTGGAGTGGCCGATCCAGGAGCAGCAGCTGTGCGCATGGCGCATAATTCCGGTTGGACCGTGCGTCCGCATGTCGGACCAAGTTCCATTCTATTGGCCTTAATGGCATCTGGCATGAATGGTCAACAATTCGCTTTTAAAGGTTATCTACCAAGGGACCGAGGCATCCGAGACCGAATATGGAAGGAAATGCGAGAAGGAATGCAAAGGAGAAAAGAAACCCAAATTTTCATGGAACCACCCTATCGCAATCAACAAGCATTTCAAGAATGCCTTGAGCGAATCGGTCCCGATCAACAATTATGTATTGCAGTGGACCTCACATTGGAATCAGAGTGGATCCGTTCGCAGGCAATCGGCGATTGGAAAAATGGGCCAAAACCAGATTTGGATAAACGACCCTGCCTTTTTGTAATAGGAAACTGAGCAAATCGTTCAAACCCCGGCAGACGCCTGACTCAGGGTGAACTGAAATCCGACAACATCACTTGAACTGATCCCAATAGAAGGCAATCCCTCCGAACCATAAACCCTATTCGCCGGGCACCAACATTCCCATTTTTGGGCCTGGGGGTATTGAGTGATTAACTCATTCAATGCCGGAACCAATTGCCCTTGATCCTCGGCTTGAAATTCCCATTTTGTAAGACCTAAATCAACAGGTGACTTCGATTGTGCATCCAATCGAAACGTGCGCAATTCGATCGCATATCGAACTGGCAAATCAGAGAAAAGTTCATTGGATTCAAACCATGCCAGACACGGAGACGCCGCCAATTGAGGATTTCTAATCCACGTCCCATTTGAAAATCCCCGCCAATCTTCCATTTCAAATAAATCCAACATGGTGTTCCAACTCATGCCCGCATCATCCATGGTTTGTTGAGAACTGACTTCCAATCCAATGGGTTCAATATCCAACATCAATATGGATTCTGGAGGTACAATGGGCGACCATCCAGTCAGCCCCCATCCCAAGTAAGTTGGAACCAAACAGCGAATTTGATCCCCTGTGCATGCGTATTGAGCTAATTCATGAAAACCTGCCGGCCAATCTGAGCGATTCCACTGAAAACACAAGGGGGCATCTCGCGTCCACTCCATGAGAATTGTGGAATCCATCAACATCAATGTCCCTGCCCAGCATACCTCCGCCCCCTCGTCAACACAAGTTTTAAGAGAGTCCACAGACTCCTTCGACCAAATTCGCAATCCCGTATTTGATTCAAAATAATGGGGCAAACCATCCAATTGCCATGAACGCGAAATCTCAGTTAGAAACTCATTCTCTCTAGAAACCTTTAGTCGGTTGAATTCAATTAATTCTTGCTTCGACATCGGTTTTCTGGGTACTTCTTTCTCGGTTTGGTCCGCACAACCCACGACCAAAATAGACCCCAACACAAGCACTATCACCTTGAGAACTGGGAATTGGATGCGCATTACCAAGGCCTTTTTAATGTGATTGACCAATGATGCTTTCCTCGATGTATGAAACCAACACTTCCATGGAATTCGATTCAAAAACTCCACCAGCTGCATGGATGTGGCCTCCACCATTGAAGTACTTTGAAGCAAGATCCCGCACATTGATTTCACCAACTGACCTCAAACTCATTTTAATTCGACCTTCTGATTCCTTGGCAAAAATTGCCAGCTTAACTCCTTCAATTGCCAAAATTGAATTTACAATACCCTCGGTGTCACCGGCTTGGTATCCAAAACGCTCTAAATCATCCTTGGTCAAACCAATCATTCCGACTCCTTTATCCATCCAAACGCGCAACCTACTGCTTATCGCATAGGCTTGAAGCCTTACCCGATTTAAAGATTGTTGATCAAAGACCCATTCGTGAATTTCTGCTTGGGATAAGCCTTTGTTTAGGAAGTGGGCCAAGATCAAATGCGTATGCTCCGTAACGGAGGCATATCGGAACGAACCCGTATCGGTCATGATTCCAGTATACAAGCACTTTGCTGCATTTAATGAGAGCTCATCCAATTGTCCCCAGCCCAGAATTAAATCAAAAATTAACTCGCAAGTCGAACCACAATCGGGGTTCGAAAACAACCGATCGGCAAATTCTTCTGGATTTTGATGGTGATCAACCACCCATTTTTTTGCCGGAGCATTGCGCAACGTTGTTTCCATCTTACCGGTGCGACTAGGGCCGTTAAAATCAAGACACCAAATTGCGTCAGCATTCATCAGCAACGCATTAGCAGCCTGTGGACTTTCATCATGGATTAACACATGTTCCAAGCCCGGCATCCATGACAAAAATGAAGGAAATCGATCAGGCAGTATACCCATTGCATTCAATCCCGCTTCTCGCAGATGATTCAAAAGTCCCAGCAATGAGCCTACTGCATCTCCATCGGGTGAGCGATGAGCGGTAACTACAATGTTATCCATGGATTGCATTTCGTCCCAGCATTGCCGAGCCTCATTGGTGATCATCTGCTTGGATGCAGATTCCAATAAGTTTACTGATCCTTTCATGCTTTGCAATTTACCACGTCATAATTTTGTTCCATGCGTTTCCCTGTGCTCATTGCCTCCATGTTGTTCACAATGCTGACCCATACGGCCATGCATTCATCGAATTTAATCCATGACTTCCATTACAGCCGAATGTCTTGGGAATGGAACGCACAATCAAACACGTGGCAAGGTATTCTAAGGGTGTTCACAGATGATTTAGAATTGGCTTTGTCAAAAACCAGCAACGAAAGCTTTAAATGGCGGCTTGGTGACGAACTGGAACATCCAGACTCAGATAGCCACATTGCTCGCTATTTCATGTCACATTGGAAAATCATGGACGCTGAACTCGTTCCATTGACTCTTCATTATGTTGGAAAGGAAGTTGACTACGATATCACCTACTTGTACATCGAATCAGACCCTACTTCAATCGAAAATGAAATTATTCTTTGGAGCGATGGATTTTGTGAGTTATTCGAGGATCAAGTCAATGAGGCAGCCACTGAAACACCGGAGGCGTCAGGTCGACATTGGTTAACCTGTGAAGACCCAAGTCAACGCGTTAAATTCAGCCAAGATGACTAAAACTGAAAAGGTCCAATACATCATGGATGAACTTCAGCGGCTTTATCCTGATCCGCCAGTTCCATTGGACCACTCTGATCCTTACACATTGCTCATTGCGGTGCTGCTTTCAGCTCAATGCACCGACGAGCGCGTCAACCTCATCACCCCAGCATTGTTCTCAGCAGCCTCCACTCCAGAAAAAATGGTAAAGTTGGAAGTAGAAACCATCCGATCCATCATTCGACCATGTGGATTGTCTCCAGCCAAATCAAAAAACATCCATCGATTATCGGAGATGCTCATCGAAGAACATGCCGGAGTGGTTCCTCAATCTTTTGAGGAGTTGGAAAATCTCCCTGGTGTAGGCCATAAAACAGCATCAGTGGTCATGGCTCAGGCCTTTGGTGTCCCTTCATTTCCGGTGGATACCCACATCCATCGATTGATGTACCGCTGGGGATTATCCAATGGCAAAAACGTCGAACAAACAGAACGTGATGCCAAGCGCCTTTTTCCTGAGAGTCGATGGAATGATCTGCATCTTCAAATCATTTTTTACGGACGCGAATACAGTCCGGCCAGGGGGCTGAAATGGGAAAAAGACTTCCTGCTCAGGCAGTGCGGTCGTTCAACAGAAATAAGAAAATGGCAGCCTTGAATCAGAGAAAATTGTTCGCTGGATGGGCCGATTACGGGAGCAAGCGACCCTTCGTCGAGCGATTTCTCAAGCAAATTCATCACACGCTATGGATGGGTTGTCAGCTGTTGCTTCAACTCAAGCGTCCTCCAGTTCTTTTGGTATGGCCAGAAATGCCTTCTAAAAGGACGGCCTTACACAAAATGGCGAGAAGGCTGGGATGGGAAATCACCAACCACCCTCGGAATCAAAAAATTGGAGGAATCCGGTTTGCAGATTCAACAGAAAAAGGACAACAATTCAATCCTCCCCCAATCATGAGATTGGAGACTTGGTTGAACCACCATTGCTCCGACATCCGAAAGCAAACATTAGAAAACGCGCATTACCAAGCATTTGGATACGGGATCTCAGTAGACCCTTTGGTTCATCAAGGACCAATGGTGGTGAAAAGTGACCTGAATGCCCAACATGACGGGAAAATTATCAATGGACCCATCGGTCAGGATACCATAAACAATGATTCGGTTTACCAAATCAACATTGATAATCGAACAGAAGACGGACGATTTTTCGACTACCGAGTCGTTTGGATTCATGGAGAAATCCCTGTGATTTATCAAAAATTCAAACGAGCGAGTGAACGATTCACGAATGAAACGTGTGAAGTGCTGCTGCTCAATGATCAGGGCTGTTTTTCCGAAACAGAAATCGATTCCATTGCGCGTTTAAACCGCATCATGGGGATAGACTACGCCGAACTGGATGTATTGCGCGATGCCGGTTCCGAAAAAATATATGTGGTTGACATCAATCCAACGCCGTGGGGTCCACCCACTGGACTCAATCACGATGATTCAGATGCAGCCATTGAACGGATGGCCGAGAGTCTTCAACGTGCCTTTCTCGAATCCAACAAGTAATCTCGAAATACGGAGTAATCATTTGGCATAAGAATGCTCACTTTCTCCTTTTCAATGCAACCTTTCAACTGCTCTGGCACGGTTGCAACTTGACCCGTTGCGCGCTTTACGACATCGCCAAATTTGGCGGGGTGCGCAGTAGATAAAACGACCTTTTTCCTTTTACCTTTCAATTGTCTCGCCGCATGGATACCAACAGCTGTATGCGGGCATACCAATTGTTGAGTTGATTCCCAAAAGCTGGTCATCTCCTGCAAGGTGGATGCTTCAGAAACAGACTCCACATGAAATGCGCTTTTCATTTCGTCAAATGCTCCGTTGTACAACCATTCAATTCGACTGCGGTTACTCGGGTCACCTACATCCATCGCATTTGAAATCGTTGGAATCGAAACGCTAGGCTGGTACAATCCTGTTTGCATGTAAGTCTTCATGACATCATTCGCGTTGACGGCTGCACAAAACGAACCAACGGGCATTCCCATTCGCTGAGCGAGGACGCCTGCAGCGATGTTTCCAAAATTTCCACTTGGCACGACAAAGTCAAGAGGTTCCCCTGCTTCCAATGTTGCCCAAGCGTAATAGATGGATTGTGGCAACCACCTGCCCACATTAATTGAATTCGCACTGGTTAATGGCCTCGCAATTTGCACAGATTCATCCAAAAAAGCCTCTTTGACAAGGGCTTGGCAGTCGTCGAATGTCCCCTCCAATTCGATCGCAACGACGTTTTCACCAACAGTGGTCAATTGCTGTTCTTGAATTTTGCTGATGCGCTTACTTGGATACAAAATCACCACATCAATACCGGGCACTTGGAAAAATCCTTGCGCCACTGCCGACCCCGTATCTCCCGAAGTTGCAACCAATACCGTCAGTCTCTCCTGAGATGTTGAGCCCAACAACCGAGACATAACCCGAGCTCCAACATCTTTAAATGCTGATGTTGGCCCGTGAAACAATTCGAGCAAACTCAAGTCCTCTTGCACTTCGACTGTAGGAATCTCGAAATTCAATGCTTCACGCATTAACCCTTCCAATTCATCTCGTTCAATCGCATCTCCAATCAGTGGTTTCATCATCAATGCAGCCAACTCTGAAAGCGTACAGCCCTTCAAAGACTCCCACTCCAAAGAAGGAATTTGCTCTGGCACAAAAAGGCTTCGATCAGGCGCAAGACCCTCTCGAAGCGCCCTAACAAATGAGCGTTGAATCGCAGGATTTTTGATGCTTCGGTAATTCATTGAATCAGGTGCGCACCTTTTGGTGCGATTTGGGTTGAATAAAGTCGATAATCAATGTCTGTATTTGACATAAACGCCTGAATTCCCTCGGCAATGGACTGGGCATCATCGGAATTCAATGCAATCCAAAATGTAGACGGACCACTACCAGAGATCCCGCCAGCACGAGCTCCTCTTTCCATGGCAATCTCCCTGATGGAATCAAAATGGGGAATCAAAGCGGATCGATATGGTCCGATATACAAATCTTTCAAAGCCAGTGCAGCCGAGGCGCCATCCCCTTCAAAACAAGAAGCAACAAATGATCCAAGCCACGCGCTTTGTTCAACAGCAGCGGCGAGTGAAACATGAACCGGCAATACTTCACGCGCCTCCAGGGTGCGCACAGGAACTTGTGGATGAAGGATGACGATATGCCAATTTGGAGGTACCGGAAGCACATGAAAAGCGCCCTGGGGAGGACATAAAACCAGCCCACCCATGATTGCTGGCGCAATATTATCGGCGTGACGTGCCCCACTCGCTAAAAACTCCCCGTCCAAGGCAAATGGAATTAATTCGTCCAGTCTCAATTCAGCTTGAAGTAATTCATTTACACCAACGACAGCAGCAGCAGCGCTCGATGCACTGGATCCAATACCGCTGCCGGGCAGGATGGTCTTTTGAATTTCAATTTCAATCCCACATGGATTTCCCAGTGAATTCAATAAACTTTTGGCAGCGACAGAGGCTACATTGTTTTCAGGGTTGAGGTCTAAATCCGCGCCTTCAATGCAATTGATCACAACGCGGCCAGGATCATCAATTCTTTTGAGCTTCATGATTTCACCTGGTGCGGCCAAAGCACATCCCAATGTATCGAACCCTACATTCAAATTCGCCACAGTAGCTGGCGACCAGATTTTTACCTCTGATTTCATGGTTACTGGTTACGCATGATTTGATTGTGACAAACTTCATACAAGTCGGCCAAGACGCCGCTTGCAGTCAATTCTCCGCCTGCGCCTGCGCCTTTGATGACCAAAGGACGAGCAGAATAGCGAATCGAATGGATCGCAACCGAATTATCTGTGCCTTCAAGGCCATAGAAAGGATGAGATGAATCGATCGGTCTTAATTCACAACGACACCCTTCCTCTCTCGTCCAAGAGGCGACAAACCTCAATCGGTTTCCATTGAGTCGATTGGACTGGGCCAGTTCATCTATCGAAGGACCCCAACCATCAATTGAATCCATGAACCTTTCGACAGTCAAGTCTTCTGGTAACAAGGGCATGAATGATTCAATATGCACTTGACTTAATTCCAAAGGATCTCCCGCCAATCGAGCTAGAATGAGAATTTTACGTGCGACATCCGTTCCAGAAAGGTCCAATCTTGGATCGGGCTCGGTATAACCTAACGTTTTCGCCTCTGATACGGCGTCTTTGAATTTTCGCCCTTGATCGAGTGAGCTGAAAATAAAGTTCAGCGAACCGCTCAGAACCGCTTCAATGCGATAAATCGCGTCCCCGGTTTCAATCATTTTATGAACTGAGCTGATGACCGGAAGAGCTGCACCTACATTGGTTTCGTTTCGGAACAATAAGCGGCCCGTATGTGAATTCATCAATTTCGTGAATTCCTCGAATGAACGGCTTGAGGCAATTTTATTGGAACAGACATATCCAACACCCCGATCGATAGACGTCAACGCTAAATCGGCTACTTGAGCCGAGGCAGAGTTGTCAACCCATATTTTCATGGATCCGGGCATTGCGATGAACTGTTGATGCACAGCCTCGATAGACTCTGAGGAATCTACCAATCCTCTTGAAATCAATTCCAGACCGTCATTAATGCCATCTGCATCGAATGCAAAACTTCGACTATTGGCCATTCCCACCAGATCAATTTTATGACCAAGCTGTTCTTCCATGGCTCCTTTCGTCGCTTTGAATTGAGATAAAAACGATTGACCCACTTGGCCTAATCCTGCACAAAACACTTGAATTCTTCGTTCATTGGATGAGGAATCGAAAAAGCGATTGTGGAGCGCCCTCAGGGCAGCAGGCACGTCTTCGCTTCCAACGACCAAGGTGATGTTACGTTCCGTACTTCCTTGTGCAATGGCACGAACATTCACATGGGCGTCGCCCAATGCCTTAAATGCCTTTCCACTTACTCCAGCGGAACTCACCATTCCTCCACCTACCAATGCCACTAGGCTCAGATCCCGATCCACCTTCAACGCCCCCAATCTTCCGGTGTCGATGTCCGATTTGAGGTCGCTCTCCAGGGCAAAAATCGCCGCATCAAGGTCACTGTCCTCAATTCCGATGGTCAGGCTATTTTCAGAAGAACTCTGAGTAATCAATGTCACGTTGATGGACGCTTGAGCGAGAGCTGAAAAAATGCGACTGGAAAACCCGGGTCTGCCAATCAATTCTCCGCCCTCGAAAGTAATGAGAGCCAACCCGTCGACACTGGATAATCCGCGAACTACGGCTTTAGTTGATGGCTCAGAAACGATTCTTGTGCCTGGTGAATCAGATTCAAACGTGCTCCGAACGATCAGAGGAATATTCTGTGCCCTTAGAGGAGCAATGGTCGGATGATAGATGACTTTGGCGCCAAAATGACAAAGTTCCATCGCCTCTTCGTAACTCATTTCTTCGATGACGCGAGCACCAGGAACGAGCCGAGGGTCAGCCGTCAACATGCCAGGAACATCGGTGGACTTTTCCATAAACTTGGCTTTGATGGCGCTTGCTATCAGCGAAGCTGTATAATCACTACCACCTCTTCCAAGGGTTGTCGTATCCCCATTTAAGCTTTTGCCGATAAATCCTTCTGTTATCAAAATCTCAAAGTCCAAGTCCGACTTTACCCCTTCTCGAATTTTCTCATTTGTACGTTGAAGATCGACTTGAGCAGCACCAAAGTTTTCATCGGTACAGATCCATTCTCGTGCATCCACCCTTCTGACCTTCAGACCTCCTTGCTCGAGCCAAGCACATACCATGGGAACCGCCAATCGCTCTCCGTATGAAACCAATTGATCCATTGTTTTGGCGCTGAGCTCTCGAATCAATTGAATCCCTTTGCAAAGGCTTTGCAATTCATCCAATGAATGGCTAATCTCATTCAGTGTTACTAAATCCTCTGTAAGGTCCAATGAAGCAAGCGTTTCCAAGTGCCTTTTTCGCAGATGCGCTAACAATTCTAGATGAGAATCATCGCCTTGTGATGCGCGCAAACCAATCCGCAGCAAATCGTTGGTGACCCCACCCATAGCAGAGCACACCACAATGCGCTGTTCACCCCTTCGAGCCAAAAGCACCTCACGAACACGTGCCATGGCTTCAGCTGAAACCAAGGATGAACCTCCAAACTTTAGTACTTCCATTTTATGGTCGTTGTCGATGACCCCATCTTCCCAATACATTTTGCATGATGGGTATCTTCAACAACTTTACGAGTGACCATTAAAAATGGTTTCGAAAACTCACCCCTAATTTAACCTGCGTCAGGGCCAAACTTTCCAATGACCTCTTGACTCACTCCCGTATTCGAAAATCCGCCATCATGGAACAAGTTTTGCATGGTCACATAGCGCGTCAAATCGCTAAAAAGCGTGACACAATAATCCGCACACGCCTCACCATCTGCATTTCCCAGTGGACTCATGGACTCGCTGTACGCAATGAACTCATCGAAGCCCTTGACACCGCTTCCTGCTGTCGTAATGGTCGGGCTTTGACTAACGGTATTAATACGCACCTTATTTGCAACTCCATAGTGGTAACCGAAACTTCTGGTAATGCTTTCCAATAAACTCTTGGCATCGGCCATGTCACCATAATCTGGGAAAATCCGCTGTGCAGCAATGTAGGTCAATGCCACGACGCTTCCCCATTCTCTGATGGCATCCAGCTTTTTCGCTACTGCCAAGGTCTTGTGCAAGCTGATTGCTGAGACATCCAACGTGGTTTGCAGCCAGTTGTAATTCACATCCGTATAATGCTTTCCTTTCCTCACATTTGGACTCATTCCAATCGAGTGCAACACAAAGTCCACTTGGCCACCAAAATGGTCCATCGATTGCTCAAATAACGCTGTTAAATCTTCCACGCTGGTGGCATCCGCAGGGATAACAGGAGCATTTCCTACTTGTGCCGCCAATTCATGAATTTCACCCATTCTCATTGCGACGGGGGCATTTGTCAGCACCAATTCTGCCCCTTGAGCATGTGCCTGAATCGCTGTTTTCCAAGCGATGGATTGGTCATTCAACGCACCGAAAATGATGCCCTTTTTACCTTTCAATAAGTTTTCTGCCATGGTATCGTGAATTCTGATGGCAAACCTACTTCAGATTTTTGAATCCTCCACCGGCCAAATTTTGGAAGGATTCAACAATCCCTTGGGATCCAAACTCTTTTTGATTTGTTGTTGAATTTGAAGTGCTTTTGTGCTGAAAGCGAGATCCATATAAGGCTTTTGAACCCAACCAATGCCGTGTTCACCACTGATGGTTCCGCCCATTTCAATAACAATTTCGAAAAGTGACCTTATGGCTTTTGGAAGTTGTTCGTTCCACGCTGCATCGCTCAATCCTCGCTTGAGGATGTTCACGTGTAAATTCCCATCTCCTGCATGCCCATAGCAAACACTTTCAAAGCCATACTCGCGCCCCAAAGCTTTCACTGCATCCAGTAATTCTGGTAGTCGACCACGAGGCACAACCGTATCTTCTTCTTTGTATGGACAAGACGATTTTACGGCTTCACCAATGACCCTTCGCAATTTCCATAAGTTGTTTTTTGAAGCCTCATCATCAGCAATCATAGGCTCTCCTCCTCCGCATCTGGCGATTACTGGATAAATACGCTCCAACTGAGGCATCAATGCTTCTGGTTCAAATGCGTCCACCTCAATCAACAGCTGAGCACCTACCTCTGGCGAAATGGTTGACGCGTCCTGCCCTGAATGATCCATAGCCAATGCTATGGCGGATCGCTCCATGAATTCGATTGCTGAGGGTTGAGCACCAGCAATGAAAATTTCTGCAACCGCACGACACGCATCCTGAGCTGTTCCGAATGGAACGAGCATCAAAGCATTGTATTTCGGCCATGGCAACAACTTGAGGGTCGCTTGTGTAATCATTCCCAATGTTCCCTCACTTCCTATGAATAATGCAGTCAAATTGTAGCCTGTGCTATTTTTCAATGTGTTCGCACCTGTATGAATCACAGATCCATCCATCAAAACCACTTCAAGATTCAGGACCCAATCCTTTGTCACACCGTACTTTACAGCTCTTGGTCCCCCGCTATTTTCTGCGAGATTTCCTCCGATTGTACAGCTTCCTCTTGAAGCAGGATCAACAGCGTAAAACAATCCCTTAGCTTCAACTGCCTCCTGCATTTCTTGGACAATTACACCCGGCTGAACAATCACTTGATGGTTTAAATCATCAATCTTCAAAATGCGGTTTAGGCGCTTGGTGGAACAAGAAATGCCTCCCTTTACAGGCAAAGCACCCCCACTCAAACCGGTCATCGCTCCTGCCGGAGTGACAGGTACTTCATTTTCAAATGCCCACTTGAGCAGTGATTGAACTTGAGCCGTAGAATTCGGAAAGGCCACCAAGTCTGGAGGGAAATGGAAATCCTCAGTATGATCCGCCCCCATTCGATCTCGATCATCAATCGATTCACTCCATTCAAGAATGCCATCAAAATGCTCTCGAAACTTATTTATCCACAATTCAGACATGTGACCAAACATAACTCAGCTACTTCAAAAAAGCATTCAGAGAGACCTCTTCTTATCTTGCTCAATTGAAAATTGAAGCCAATTGCCTAATCCATGAAACAACGAATTCATACAAGCAGGTATGTTCTGCTCATCACCTTATCGTTTTGTTTGCAATTGAATGCCCAAAATGATTTCCCTTTTGAATTACTCAGCAATGAGCTGATTTGGTACACCGAAGAATTTCGTGGTGAACGGGTTGGAGGCATACGTTCGATGGCAGATGGGAAACACTACACGAGCCTGGAACGCGGGGCCAACGGAAGCGCTATTGTAAAATATGAATACCGTACGGGGGAGCCCGTTGATACATTGGCCACTTCGCTCTCTGTTTTTGGGAATGCTGATCAAAGTTTTCGTGGCTATGACTTTTCAGCTGACGAGAGTCGGATCATGATTTCAACGTCTATTGAGCCATTATATCGCCATTCTTATTACGCTGACTTCTATGTCTATAATTTGAATTCAAAATCAACCGTTGCCATCTCAGATTTTGCAGAAGGAAAGCAACGACTGGCAACTTTTTCGCCAAGCGCTGGACATGTTGCCTTCATGCGAGATAACAATGTCTTTGTCGTTGATTTAGAAACCATGAAGGAAACACAGGTCACAACGGATGGTGAAATCAATGGCATCATCAACGGTGCGACAGATTGGGTTTATGAGGAAGAATTCGGAGATGACAATGGATTGTTTTGGTCTCCTAGTGGGCGGTACCTGGCATTCATGCGTTTTGATGAAACCGACGTAAAAGAATTTGGCATGCCAATGTATGGGGATTTATATCCCGATCCCTATGTCTTCAAGTACCCCAAAGCGGGAGAACAAAATGCAACGGTCCAAGTGAAAGTTTTTGATGTCGAACAACAACAGACAGCAAGCGCAACGGTGCCAGATGCAGAGTACATTCCTCGAGTCAAATGGGGACAAAATGATGCGCAATTATTGGTTTTTACCATGAATCGGCATCAAAATGAATTGACCATTCACCTCGGAGATTGCACCCAATCAACCGCAACGGTTGAAACTGAGCCTGTTTGGACAGAAACAAGTTCCACCTATCTGGACATCACAGATGACATGACTTTTTTGTCTGATGGAAAGTCCTTCCTGATGACCAGCAAACGGGATGAGTTCAACCACATCTATCAATTTTCGCTTGACCCAAAGCAAGAGCCTGTTCAATTGACTTCAGGCAAATGGGATGTGATCGGCATGCAAGGATTTGATGAAAAAAGAAAGGAGATTTACTTCACCTGTTCAAAAGAAGGAGCCACCCAAACCCACCTTGCCCGTGTGAATTTGAAAGCAGAAATGGAACTGCTTCATTCCGAGCGTGGGACACACAGTGCGGCTTATTCAAATTCCTTTGATTACTACATCCACACCTATCATAACGCAAACACCCCTCCAGTCTATACCCTTAGAAATAAATCCGGTAAGACCGTTCGTGAATTGAAGGATAATCAGCGGCTGAGAACCACCCTTGCGAAATACAACATGCAACCGAAGGAATTCTTTTCTTTCAATAATGACGCCGGCGTTGAACTCAATGCTTGGATGATTAAGCCGCCTGGGTTCAATCCCAATCAAGAATACCCCGTTTACGTTTCAATCTACGGCGGTCCAGGAGTGAATACGGTTACGGATAGTTGGGGTGGGGAGAACTATTATTGGCATCAACTGCTTGCTCAGCAAGGCTACATCGTAGCGAGTGTAGATCCTCGAGGCACTCCCAAACGCGGGCGCAAATTCGAACATAGCACTTACAAGGAACTCGGAAAACTTGAAACAGAGGACTTCATTGATTTTGGCGAATACCTTGGAAATCAGTCTTATGTCGATGCAGATCGTATCGGCATACAAGGTTGGTCTTATGGCGGATTCATGACATTGTTGTGCATGACCAAAGGTGCGGATGTTTACAAGGCGGGAATTTCAGTAGCACCCGTTACGAATTGGCGATATTACGACACGATTTACACCGAACGGTTCATGCAAACTCCTGCCGAAAATGCAGGTGGGTACGACGATAACAGTCCCGTCAATCATGCGGAAAAACTGAAAGGTTCCCTCCTACTTGTTCATGGATCAGCTGATGACAATGTGCACTTCCAAAACTCGATGGAAATGGTTGACGCACTCGTTGGTGCTGGCAAAGATTTTGATTTCTTCGCCTATCCGAACCGAAATCACGGAATTTATGGTGGCAATACACGCCTCCATCTATTTGATATGATGTTGGATTTTGTCCATGACAACCTTTGAGCTTGGACAATCCTTTGAATTGAATGGAATTGAATTAGATTAACCCGAAAATTTCTAACCCTATGACTGACACAAAAACTGTGGCCTCAGGTCACCCCAAAGGGCTGTATACGCTCTTCTTTTCCGAAATGTGGGAGCGCTTTTGCTACTATGGCATGCGCGCACTTTTGACTCTATATTTAATCAATTCACTTGCGAAGGGAGACTTAGAAGCATTCGGAATTTATGGTGCATACACAGCATTAGTTTACGCAGCTCCAGTTCTTGGCGGGCGAATCGCTGATCAGTTAATTGGATATCGTAACGCCGTAGTGCTCGGTGGAATTCTGATGTGCATCGGTGAATTCATGATTCTTGGGGGTAACGATACCTGGCTCTATGTTGGTATGGGTACCATCATTGTAGGAAATGGCTACTTCAAAGCAAACATATCGACCATTGTAGGTAAACTATACGCTGATGATGATCCAAGGAGAGACTCTGGATTTACCATTTTTTATATTGGAATCAACGTGGGCGCGCTACTAGCAACTACCGTATGTGCAGAAGTAGGGAATATCTACGGCGCACATTACGGATTCGCTTTGGCAGGATTTGGTATGATATTAGGCACACTGATTTTTTGGTTAGGTCGCAAGAATTTTGAGCATGCTGCATTGCCACCAGATGAAGAAAAACTACACAAGCCTTTTATTGGATTCTTGGGATCTACTTTCAGTACCATAGATGAAGAAAATGGCGGGAAGTCATGGAGACCTTTGATAGTATTGAACCGCATGCAAATCACCGTCGTCTTGTCTGTGCTAGCTATTCCACTTCTGTATTTCCTGATTAAGAACAGCGAATTGGTGGGGTATTTACTGGCAATTACGGCTGTATTTGTGATTTATAATCTTATTTCAGAAGCCATCAAAGATGGCAAGGTTGCACGAGACAGAATGATCATGATGATCATCATGTTTGTTTTCAATATCGTTTTCTGGGCGTGTTTTGAGCAGGCAGGAACATCACTCACATTGTTTGCTGAACGAAATGTGAATCGAGACATCATGGGATGGGAAATGGGAGCAGCAACAACCCAGTTTTTCAATCCTGCATTCATCTTGATTTTTGGATCAATCTTCTCCATTATGTGGATTAAACTTTCAAAAATTGGAAAAAATCCAAGTATTCCGATGAAATTTGGATTGGGTATCATTCAGCTCGGATTTGGTTATCTCATTGTCTATGGAATGCAATCATTGGGTTTTGTCTCGCCTGAATTCAAGATGCCATTGATCACTTTGGTATTCCTTTACATGCTGCATACAACTGGGGAATTATTCCTGTCTCCAATTGGTCTATCAATGGTGACCAAATTGGCGCCAAAACGAATGACAGGTACAGCGATGGGGGGTTGGTTTTTATCATTTGCAGGAGCAAATTATGTTGCAGCGATTTTGGCGAAAGCAACCGGGACTGAAGAAGGTCATGGTGGAGAGGCCGCAGCTGCGGGAGCAACAGAAGCATCAGAAGCTGCAGCGAGCCTAGCGAATTATGTAGACATCTACACCCAAATGGGATTGATAACTGTAGGAATTGGTGTTTTGCTTGTTCTACTTAGCAAGCCATTGAATAAATTAACCCATGGAATTGGTTGATGAGGAGAAGGGATATCTTTCCCCTCGCAATTCATAACCTTTCAAAAAAGCGCCTCCGGGCGCTTTTCTTTTGCGATATTGCAGAAAAGTTTTTGATGATGTTTCGGTTTCTCCTTTCGACTTGTGCTTTCTTCATTTTGACCATTGGAGCCATGAATGCCCAATACACAGGCGTCAATTGGATGTCATTGGAAGAAGCTGTTGCAGCACAAAAAAAGGAGCCTAGACCAATCATGATGGATGTATACACACAATGGTGTGGCCCATGCAAAATGATGATGCGCAATACGTTTACTTCTGACGACGTGATCGCCTACGTCAACAAGAACTACTATGCTGTCAAATTTGATGCGGAATCCAACGGGACCGTCAGTTATCAAGGAAAAACATACAGCAATCCCAATTGGAATCCCAATGCAAATGGTAGAAATAGTCCGCATGAATTATCCAGGGCGTTGGGTGTAAACGCCTACCCCACCTTGGTATATTTCGATCCAGAAGGTCGAGTGATCACTCCCATTCCTGGTTACAAAACACCGGCACAATTGGAACTGTACCTGAAATTCTTTGCATTTGAGTATGAATCAGGCTTGCAACAAGCAGAAATTCAATCCAGATGGGATGCCTTTCAGGGATCATTCCAACCTAGCTTCCAATAATCAACGAGATTCTTGAAACGCCAGATTGAATTGACCATAATTGAAATCAATTCATCATCGGCTATCCCCTATATTTGCAGCCCAATAAGGGCTAAACTGGTTCATTTGGGTCGTTCAATCACCAATATCGAGTCACAAAATGAGTGAGACCGCAAGAATAATTTTAGACGGAAAAGAATTTGAATTTCCTGTTGTCGTAGGATCCGAAGACGAAAAAGCCATCGACATTTCCAAACTGAGGGCCCAAACGGGTTACATCACGCTTGATTATGGTTTTAAGAATACGGGTTCGACTCAAAGCTCAATTACCTACCTCGACGGGGAGAATGGAATCCTTCGATACCGCGGTTACTCTATTGAGGAATTGGCAGAAAAAGCTTCATTTCTTGAAGTAGCGTTCTTGTTGATCTATGGTGAATTACCGAACGAAAAACAACTCAATTATTTCGAAGACAGCATTACGCAGCACACCCTGGTTCATGAGAACATGAAGCGCTTCTTCGAAGCTTTTCCTCAAGGAGCTCATCCGATGGGAATGCTGAGTTCAATGATTGCGAGCCTCAGTACGTTTTATCCTGAATCGCAAAACCCCAATCGATCAGTAGTTGATATTGAGAAAACCATCCATCGCTTGATTGCGAAGCTCCCTACTTTGGCCGCACAAGCATACAAGCACAATATGGGCCACCCCGTGGTATTCCCCTCAAACGACCTAGGCTACTGCGGTAACTTTCTGAAGATGATGTTTGCGCTTCCCACGGAACCCTATGAAGTGGATCCAGTAGTGGAAAGTGCCTTGAATAAATTACTCATCCTCCACGCTGATCATGAGCAAAATTGTTCGGCCTCAACGGTGCGAATCGTTGGTTCTTCTCAAGCCAATCTTTACAGTTCAGTTTCTGCAGGAATTACAGCGCTATGGGGTCCACTTCACGGTGGAGCAAATCAAGCGGTAATCGAGATGTTGGAAGCGATACGGGAAGACGGAGGCGACCTGCAAAAATGGATCGATAAGGCTAAGGATAAGAATGACTCCTTCCGTTTGATGGGATTTGGACACCGGGTATACAAGAATTTTGACCCACGGGCTCGAATCATCAAAAAAGCGGCAGATGATGTGCTTGACAAACTTGGAATCGATGACCCTGTGTTGGAAATCGCTAAAGAATTGGAACAGGTGGCATTAAACGATGAGTACTTCGTTCAAAGAGGCCTCTACCCCAATGTCGACTTTTACTCCGGCATCATTTACCGTGCTTTGAACATTCCAACGGACATGTTTACCGTTATGTTCGCCCTTGGACGTCTACCCGGTTGGATTGCACAGTGGAAAGAAATGGTCGAAAACCGCGAACCTATTGGGCGACCTCGCCAAGTTTATACAGGAGCAAATGTTCGATCCTTTGTCGCTTTAAACGATAGGAAGTGATTCCATGAATCACCTCGAAAATAAAGGTGGAGTAAATTACTCGGTAAACACCGAGGGCATAGGAATCATTGAATTCTGGCATCCCGCAAGCAATGCATTGCCGGCATCTGTTCTCAATGATCTCGCAGAAACCATTCAAAGGGCCTCAGAAGACAATGACTGCAAGGTTATTCTACTGAAGTCCAAGGGCAATCGAGCCTTTTGCGCAGGAGCGAGTTTTGACGAGCTCATCGCCATCGATAATGAACGAGCAGGCCTTGAATTTTTTAGCGGATTCAGCAAGGTGATCCTATCCATTCGCAAATCAGAAAAATTCGTGATTTGCAGGGTTCAAGGAAAAGCTGTCGGAGGCGGAGTTGGCATTGCCGCAGCAGCAGATTTCACTTATGCAACGAAGCATGCTTCTGTCAAGTTATCAGAGCTTGCCATAGGCATCGGTCCCTTCGTCGTAGGTCCTGCCGTGGAAAGAAAAGTGGGTAAAGGCGCCTACACGGCAATGGCGATTGACGCCACGACTTGGTATGGTGCCGCATGGGCTGAGAAACATGGACTTTTCGCTAAGGTATTTGAAGATGAAAAAGACTTGGACGAAGCGGTTGAATCATTGACTCAGAAATTAGCCCTTTCTAGCCCTCAGGCCATGACTGAACTCAAGCGAGTATTCTGGGAAGGAACGGATGACTGGGAGGCATTGCTCCCGGAACGAGCGGCCATCTCCGGCCGGTTGGTACTGAGCGAATTTACGCGCGAAGCAATCAAACGATTCAAGGGAAAGTAATCCCAGAGAAAAAGTAGTCCCATCGCAGGATGGTATAAAAAAGGGCGCCCTTGAGGGGCGCCCTTTTTATTTCTGTCATTTATTTCGTTTAGTGAACCAGCAAGCGCTTGGCTCCTTGCTGCTGCCCATTTCGCAGAACAACGTGGTAGAAGCCGGTTTCAACACCACTCAACTCAAATTGAACGGGTTGGCCAGTCATGGTGCACTCGAAGCGATTGATCAATCGACCTGAGGCATCAAGGAGCTCCACCACCGTCTTGCCATTCAAACCCGTGCCGTCGATCCAGAACGCCCTGTTCGTTGGATTTGGGTAAACGCTGAAGTCAACCACTGCCAGCTCAGCAATGCCTGTAACATTATTCACAACCACCTCAATGGTCTCGGTGCATCCGTTGGCATCGGTGACCGTCAATACGTAGGTACCTGCGGCAATGTTGCTAAGAACCGGCTCGGTGCTCGTGAATTCATTTGGCCCAGTCCAAGAGAATTCATATGGGAATGTACCTCCTGTAACAATCATGTTAACTGAACCATTCATACCACCTTCTACTTCATCCGTTACATCAGAGATGAGTTCGATGTCGCAGTAGTAGCAACTTCCGTCGTCGTCTGTTGCTTCTGGATTATAATTCGCAGCATCCGGATCGGTGCATCCCGACACCTCCAACTCATCACAAATGCCATCTCCATCCGCATCGTTCAAACAGTTGCCATCGCAATCATAGTATGCATCAACATATACACAACTTCCATCATCATCTGTAGCCTCTTCGTTGTAGTTACATGCTTCCATGTCAGTGCAACCTTCTACCTCGAACTCATCGCACACGCCATCACCATCGGTATCGTTCAAGCAGTTACCCTCGCAATCGTATCCCGGATCGGCATAGGTGCAAGAACCATCATCGTCTGTGGCTAATTCATCAAAGTTGCAGGCCTCCATGTCGGTGCAGCCCCCCAATTCAAATTCATCACAAATTCCGTCACCATCTGAATCATTCAAGCAATTACCATCGCAATCGTATCCAGCTTCGGCATAGGTGCAAGAGCCATCATCATCGGTAGCAGCTTCATCATAATTACACGCTTCCATATCCATACAACCTGCCATTTCAAGTTCATCACACACGCCATCACCATCTGAATCATTCAAGCAGTTACCCTCGCAATCATAAATCGGTCCTTCGAAAATGCATGAACCATCCTCATCGGTGGCCATGTCATTGTAGTTACAAGCCATGGAATCTGTGCATCCAGGAATTTCAAATTCATCACAAACACCATCGCCATCCATATCCATCAAACACTCACCATTGCAATCATATCCAGGATCTGCATAAATGCATGATCCATCATCCGCCGTAGCATCCATATTGAAGTTACACGCCGTCATATCTGTGCAACCAAAAGTCTCATCTGGACAAAGTGGATACAGGCAAGACGAATCATAAGTGGTCGTTGTTCCGTCTGTGCAGTTTACACCCCCAAAAGTCCAGGTGCCATCCACTTTGAAAGCCCATGAGTCCATGTATTCCCAGGATTGCCCAGTACCGTCCACATTGATGTCCCCAAACGTCTCAATTACAAATCCTTGTTCAAATAGCTCAATGGCATCATCTCCATTTTGATCTGGCCAGCCAGCGTTGGCAATGGTTATATCAAAATTTTCGTAGCACGAGATGAAATAGTTAGACATGGCTGCTAGATCTTGAGCCACCAAGATGTGGTCCCCAGCCATTGCGCTCATCATTGGGAAACTATACTCTTGACCGTCAGAACCACCTCCATTGTTCGCAGTTCCTGCTCCAAAAATGCTCAAATCGGGAATGTCCTGCAATGCAATAAAGTGCAAGCCTTTACCGGCTGATCCTCCCTCTGGAACCGTAAAATCGATGATTCCTTGTAAGCTCAGTGCATTTGTCAAATAGACACACGACCCATCATCGTTGGTCGCACTGGGATCGTAATTCTCTGCAGAAGGGTCCGTGCAACCTGCACAAGTGGTAAAATCGCAAGACCCATTGTCAATAGTGAAAATCGGATCATAATTGCATGCCGCAGGATCAGTGCAACCTACACATGAAACGAAGTCGCATGAACCATCATCATAATCCACCGTCGGATCATAATTGCAGGCATTCGAATTTGTGCAACCTCCCGTCGCGCAACTTGTGTAGTCACACGATCCGTCGTTGTACAGTGCCAAAGGATCATAGTTACAGGCATCTGGATCTGTACAACCGATGCATGACAAGTAATCGCACGATCCATCATCGTCAGTAGCATCCATATTATAGTTGCATGCAAATGCATCCGTGCAACCCGCAATTTCAAATGGGTCACAAACGCCGTCTGAATCTGCATCCTCTAGGCAATTTCCATCACAATCGTATCCTTCATCAGCATACGCACAAGAACCATCATCTGCGCCGGCATCCGGGTCGTAGTTGCAGGCAGCAGGATCCGTGCAACCGCCATCTGCATCAGGCGAGAAGGTTCCTACCCCACAGAATGTGTAGGTTAATCTTGTATCACCGTTTTGACCATCGCCGTTCTCAAAAATTTGGAAGTTCATGGTTCCACAGATTTCCCCTGTTGTGGTCATCTGCATCACCAAAACTTGCAAGTTTTCATCAGGTAATCCATTTGGCGTTCCATTCAAAACATACCAGGCTCCACCCGTTTCATCCGTCATGTAAACATCTTGACCATCTTGCGGAGTTCCCGAATTAAAACAAGCAACCCAAGGCTGTTCTGTGCTTTCCACGGTACTGATCGCAACTTCATCTCCAACATTTTGACTTTCGATGCCAATGGTCACCCAACTATCTCCTTGAATTGTCGGGAAAAAAGCAAAAAATGCTGGGTTGATTCCACTTGCCACGGCCGCGCCAAAAGCGTCGTTATAGAATCCCGTTGTCGTCGTGATACTAAGCGGATCGGTATCACCTCCATAAATAGAAGACAAGAAATCATCGGCGTTGACCATGTTGACATACAGCCTGTACGTTGTTTGGCCATCAATAAGCGTGGTGGAATACTCTTCCAAGCTGAGTGTATACTCTTGTGCTTTCATTGGAGTAAAACCAATGAAAATCAACCCTAGTAACGTGTAAAATTGTTTCATGTTGTCCTTGAAGATCGGTTCGTTGTGAACTTGCAAGTTAATGCACATTCATCGAATCCTTGTGTTCGAATTTTGGGCAAAGAAAAAGCCGAACAAAAGTGTTCGGCCTTCTCTCTCAATCAGCGATTAGATAGTTCATCTTATCACCATAAACTCTTTTTGGAAATAACCTTGATCGGTTGTGCCTTGAATAATGTACACCCCTTCAGACCAGCCGTTCACTGGAATACTTACAGCCGTTACTATTTCGTTAGCTTCTGACCAGATCAGCTTTCCACGCATATCATAACAGTTCAAGGAGACGTTGCTCATTGACGCGTCAAATTTGATTTGAATCCTATCCGTCGCCGGATTGGGGAATAGTTGGATTGAACTTGAATGGAGCTCTTCTATTCCAACAATGGCTTCCACAACGATCTCAAATGAAGTGACTTCGCAATCATTTGCGTCCGTAACGGTCAATTGGTAGGTACCGGGGTTCAAACCATCGATGTCCTCCTCATTGCTTGAAAAAGTTCCTCCCAGATTAATCCACTCATATACATACGGTTCTGTTCCTCCGGATACGGTCACAGCTATGGAGCCCTCTCCCGCATCAGGCTCTGAACCAGCCACTGAGTCCAATAATATCAGCAATGGTTCGGGTTCTTCAACCACCACCTCGACCACGACTTCACAACCCGATTCATCCGTCGCAATTACGATGTAGTCACCACCCGGCAATCCAGAGAAAATGGAGTCTGTTTGAATCAAATCTTGGGGCAAGAGCTGATAGGTAATCGCACTCGAGTCGGGGTATGCGCCATCTATGGAAACCATGATTTCACCGTCCTGAGCTTCAGCACAAGACACATCAGATACCACCACCTCAGCAGTCAGCGAACAATAAGCACACGATCCGTCATCATCTGTCGCTAATTCATTGTAATTCAATGCTAAAGCGTCCGTACAACCGGAAATTTCGAATGGATCACAGATGCCGTCTTCATCCGCGTCTTCCAGGCAATTTCCTGAACAATCGTATCCTGGATCCGCGTACAGGCATGAACCATCGTCATCGGTCGCCAAGGGATCATAATTGCAAGCAATTTCATCTGTGCAGCCGAATACAGGATAGGTGCATTCGCCATTCTCATAAATTGCCGTTGGATCGTAATTGGAAGCCTCCACATCTGTGCAACCGCAAGCATTCGCAAATGCTGGTGGATTGGTCCACTCTGTTCCTTCGAAAGTAAATTGATGCAAACTCGACTGGGCGTTGTCGCCACCCTCGAAAACTTGAACGTTTAGCTGACCTGAAATGGAGCCTGATGTGGTGACCTGAGCCACCAACACCTTGAAATCATCCCCGGCGATTCCATTGGAGCCACCATTCAGTATGAACCACGATCCCCCTACTGCGTCGTCCAATATGATATCATTGCCTGATTCAAATTGATTGATCCATCCAGCGGCACCTCCGATTCCCACTGTGTTCACAAGATTTTCTCCTGCCACCGGTGGTCCCTCCAGTCCAATGGTAACCCAGCTATCGAATTCCAATTCAGGGAAGACAGCATAAAAGCTAGGATCAATGTTTTGAGCTAAATGAGATCCTGCATCATTTTGGTACCAACCATCCGCAGACATCAAACTCAGGGGATGGACATCATTTCCATATATCGAGGAAACGAAATCACTTTCATTCAATGTGGTTACATACATGCGATAAGTGACCATTCCGGCCAACGAGCCTTCCTCATGAACGGCTATCGTATCAATCTGCAATCCAAAACTTGGAATCTCATCATCCGCACAAGAACAATAATCGCATGAACCATCCTCTTCTGTTGCAAAGGAATCGTAATTACAAGCATTTTCTACTGTGCAACCTGCAATCTCCAATTCGTCGCAGACCCCGTCTCCATCAGCATCATTGAGACATTGTCCGCTACAATTGAAAAATTCTTCGGCATACTGGCAAGAGCCATCATCATTGGTTGCATCTGGATTGAAGTTGCAAGCCAACTCGTCCATGCATCCCTCCGTAGCAACGATTACAACCAGGGTTTGCTCCCAATCTGCGCTATTGCCGCATGCGTCCGTCGTCGTATACGTTCGAACAAAGGTGGCCGTATCGCCTACCTGCGAAATCAACTCATCTTCTGAATACCACTGAGCATTCCCGTCACAAGCATCTTGAACAACGATGAACGGATCAGGAATGGCCTCCCCCTCCTGTTCATTGATTTCAATCAATGCATCGGGCAGATTAAGAATTACCGGCGCAAGGGTATCGGCCACCGTTATCATTTGAATCGCTTGTGCCTGATTGCCCGCATCATCGGTGGCATAAAAGGTTCGGGTACAGAGATAATTATAGGGTGGACAATCCAAGATAAATTCAATGGGACCATCGATGAACATGACTTGAACATTCGCATCGCAATCATCTGCAGCCATCGCCATTACGGAAGGCATGGCTTGATCACACTGAACGGTAGAGTCAGCTGGAACAAAAGTGAAATAAGGTGGAATGGCATCGTCCAAACAAGGGTCAACATAATAGTCACATGAACCATCATCTTCGGTAGCTAATGCATTGTAGTTATTGGCTTCCGCGTCGGTGCAACCCAATACTTCCAATTCATTGCAAATCCCGTCATTGTCATCGTCTGTCAAACAGTTTCCGTCGCAATCATAGAATGCTTCGGCATAAGTGCAAGCATCAAATGACGGAAGACCACAAGCATCATGCAATCCAATCATTTTATTGAACCCGCCATTTAGCCCATCCCCATTTTCAAAGAATTGAATGTACAATTGACCATCAATGTTGCCATCCGTGGTGAATTGACCTAACAAAACACGAAGATCATCTCCAGCAACGCCGTTCGTCGCACCGTTCAGAATGAACCAAGCTCCTCCCAAATCATCTGAGATGTCAAGGGACTCACCCGACTCGAATGGCTCTACCCAAGGAACAGTCCCCTCTACGATGCTCACGCCAGATTCACCACTGCCTCCGTCTGCGGCTCCATCCAAACCAATGGTGACCCAACTGTCAAATTCTGCATCAGGAATCACAGGAAAGACAAGCGGATTCACAGACTCACCGAGTAATCCTCCTGCATCATGCTGGAAAAAACTTGTGGTGGTATGGATGAATGAGGGATTGACATCATCTCCCGCAACAGCACTTACAAAATCATCTGGATTCTCGCACAAAGCATAGATACGGTAGGTCACAAAACCTGTCAAATCGGTAGATCCTACCGTTCCATCATGCACCATGACCGGTTCAATTTCTATGCAATACCCTTCATACGGTGTATAGTTGCACGCTTCAGGATCGTTGCATGTTGCAGGATAGGTGCAAGAACCGTCGTTATCCGTTGCAGAAGCGTCAAAATTGATTGCAATCGGATCTGTGCAACCAATGATTTCTAATTCATTGCATACGCCATCTCCGTCATTGTCCCCCAAACATGCGCCCTCACAATCGTAAAATTCTTGTGCGAAGAAACACGAAGCATTGTCAGCAATTGTATACGCTGCGTCGAAATTGCACGCATCGACATCCATGCAACCGATGCAAGAAGTGAATTCACAACTACCGTCTGGATCCGTTGCCAAGGGATCGTAATTGCAAGCCAATGGATTGGTGCACCCTAATACTGCATAAGAACATGATCCATCATCATCAGTCGCGGCAGGATTGTAATTATCCGCCATATCATCAGTGCAACCAGCTACTTCAAACTCGTCACACACCCCATCGCTGTCTGCATCATTCAGGCAACTTCCATCGCAAGCGTATCCCTCATCTGCAAAAACACAACTCGATGCGTCAGAAATGGTATTCAATGGATCATAATTGCACGCCTCAGGGTTCATGCAACCAATGCAACTCAAATATTCACATGACCCATCTGAGACATTGGCAGCCGGATCATAATTACATGCTAGCGGATTCAAGCAACCATTGAAGGCGCAGCTTCCATTATCAATGGTTGCTGTGGGGTCATAATTATCCGCATCAGGATTTGTACAACCCAAGCAAGTGGTGAAATCACATGAACCATCATTCACAGTGGCTTCAGGATCATAATTGCATGCTCCGGGATTCGTGCATCCTGCATTGAC
This sequence comes from Bacteroidota bacterium, assembly GCA_027624855.1. Classification (GTDB taxonomy): domain Bacteria; phylum Bacteroidota; class Bacteroidia; order Flavobacteriales_D; family Sanyastnellaceae; genus UA16. The sequence continues at coordinate 4,016 of JAQBTQ010000005.1, read as the reverse complement.
GCAGCTGAAATATTCGCAAGTTCCATCGTTATAGACGGCATTCGGATCATAATTACAAGCCGTGGCATCCGTGCATCCGATGCAGCTCGTATACTCGCAGCTCCCATTATCAACTGAAGCCAATGGATTGTAATTGCACGCCCAAACATCTGTACAGCCACAAGAATCATATTCACACGATCCATCGTCTTCCGTAGCTGAAGAATCGTAATTGCAAGCCTCAGGATCTGTACAACCAGTAATAAGGACGGATGGCATCAAATCCCACACTTCCGTTCCTTCATAACCCTGTTGAACTTGAACGACCTCCAATGCTGGATCAGCAGGAATAATTTGTGCATTCAAAATACCTGAAGGAGTTCCCGCTGTGGTTACTTGCATCACCAGGACTTTAAGATCATCTCCGGCATATCCATTCGATGATCCTGTCAAGAGATACCAAGCACCCCCCAATTCATCGTTTACAACGAAGCCTTCTCCATCCGTTGGTGAGCCAGAAACAAAGCTTTGCAGAAAAGGCTGCTCTTCACTTTGCAATGCTGAAACATCGACTTGGGAACCCTCGGGCGCGGATTCCAAACCAATGGTTATCCAACTGTCATAGAGTACCTCGGGAAAGTAGGCGGCCACTGCAGGCAATATTCCACCTGCCGTCGAACCTGTGGCAAATGGCGTATTGAACATTGGCGCATCCAATTCTAGCGACATCGGAGCACTATCGCCTCCATAAATTGCCGAAACAAAATCATCTGGATGATTCAGTTGCAGGTAAAAGCGGTAGGTTGTCTGTCCAGCGAGTTCGGCAACGCCTTGAACTCCATCATGAACCATAAACTCCTCAATAACGAATGTGCTCGTTTGAGACCAGAGTCCAGAGAAACTGGTGAGGAAATAAAGTATTAGCGTGTGAATCACGCTCAAAAATCGTAAAGATTGACGCATAATCAAATCGAAAAACTGAGAGATGTTTATGCATACGAGACTTTGAGCGGATCGGTTTCATCTGAACAAAAAAAGGGGGCACGAGGCCCCCTTTCTGATTCACTATAAAGTTCTTTATTGTTTCAACAATTGTAAGGTATGTCGAGAACCATCAGACATCAATTCAAGCTGATAAACACCGCCGGCCATTCCTGACAGATCGATTGGCGTTTGTATCATTCCCCAAGCTTGATTCATCGTTTGAGACCAAACCAAACGCGCTTGAGTATCATAAACATTGATGATTACATCATCACCGTTTGCACCGGCAACATTCAGGTTGAACATCCCAAAGCTCGGGTTCGGACTCACCACAGCGTTTTGTAAGAATGTCCAATCCGCAACACCCACAGGAACTCCGAAGGTTTCTGTTACAGAACAACCATTGGCATCTGTTACGACCACTGTGTATTCTCCAGCAACGATTCCTGTAAGATCCTCATCTGCGCTTGAAAATCCATCAGGGCCACTCCAAGCAAATGAATATCCACCATTACCACCTTCAACAGTGATATCCAACGCACCGTCTCCGACACCACTATCATTTGTAATGGTCCCAGTCAATGACAAGGCATCTGGTTCTGCAACTTCAGCCTCTACCGATGCTTGACATCCGTTCGAATCCTGAACATAGAAAGTATAAGTTCCAGGCGCTAGATTCAAAAACATTGGTGACGAGCCGAAGTCTACACCATCATCACTGTACTCAAACAAGCTTGTTCCACCTGATGCACCGACCTCAACATTTCCATCAGCATCACCGTTACAAGAAACAGCGGTTGCTGAAGCGGTCGCTTCGACTGCAGAAATATCAGCTACCGTAAAGGTCGCTTCAGCTGTGCATCCTTCGACATCCGTCGCGATGACAGCATAATCGCCAGGGGCCAAATCACCAAATGAAGTCACATCACCATTCTCTCCACCATTGAAAGAGAAAACTATCCCGCCATTCCCGCCAGAGGCGTTGAAGGAAACGGCGCCATTCTCATCGCCATTGCAGAGGATACCATTGGTATTTCCTGTAATCAAGATTGGGTCGGGTGCTCCAACAGTGTACTGGTTTGCAGTACCTGAGACGCAGCCGTTGACATCCATTGCATAGAAAGTGTACGTGCCGCCACCTACATTCAAAACCGCACCTGGTGCAAAGTCTACACCATTCGTGCTGTATTGCATTCCAGCGCTTGTTCCAGATCCACCAATGGTAATCAACACAACCACTCCGTCTTCAGAATCGGCACAAGTAGCATCCAAAATCCCATTTTGGCCTCCAGAGACCGATACGGTCAAGGCCTGCGGATTTGCAATCGAAATGGCCCCACTTTGCGCAGTACAACCATTCTCGTCCATTGCATAAATCGTGTAGAGTCCAGGTCCTAGATTATCAAAAAACAAATCCGAGCTGCTGTTGGAAAAACTTGCATTCAAGCTGTAGCTCATTGCTCCCGTACCTCCCGAAGAAGAGCCAGAAATCACAGCGTCCGAACCACCATTGCAACTGACACTTTCTGTCATTGCCGCCGAAACCGTAATAGGAGCTGGAGCGACAATTTCCACTTCTATACTTGCCTCACACCCCGCTCCATCGATGGCATTGATTGTATAAATTCCACCTGTCAAGTCATCAAAGCTTCCGACAGCCAAAGTCGGTGTGTTTCCATTGATTCCAAATAAGACTCCAAGTTGACCACCAGTTGAAGCAACTGTGATTTCACCATCTCCTACTCCAGGACAAGTGTTTTGAACCACTTCTGAAACAGAAAGCTCGAGCGCACAAGGGTAAATACACGTTTCACCTTGTTCTGTTGCATCCGGGTTGTAATTCACCGCATCTGGATCCATGCAACCGAAAATTGCACCCTCCTGGGAACTGAATGGCTGCTGTTCTACCACTTCAGATTGAGATTGCAAACCGTTTACAAAGATTTGGATATTAAAGTTTCCAGTGATGACCGCGTCATTTGGAACAGTAAGTTGCGCAATCAAAACTTGCAAATCATCTCCCGCTTGAGCTTGCGTATCACCAAACAAGGTGAACCAAGACCCTCCATTTTCCGAATTCACAACCAAATTACCTCCAGTGTTAAATGTGTTGAAGGCTACATCCATACCGATGGTATTGGGTTGGCCTGTGACTTCATTTTGGTTCATCGTGCCAATCGTGACCCATGAATCATATTCAATTGCTGGGAATACACCGAAAAATGCCGGGTTGATGGTCCATCCCACATTTGACCCTAAACTGTTTTGATAAAACCCACCCGTTGAGGTAAGACTCAACGGAGCCGTTGCATCTCCATAGACTGCCGATATCTCATCTGAAGCATTGGTGCAAACTGCATAAACGTGATAAGTCGTCATCCCATCCAACTCGGCAAGACTGCCATCATGGACAACATAGGGCTCGACCGAAATTTCTACCAGCTGGGCAAAGCTTCCGCCCATTGCAAAGAGGCACGCTGAAAGAAGTAAAAATTGTTTCATAAGGATTTAATTAGTGTGAATCTTCAGGTCAAATATAATTGGACGGGTGAACAAGATGCTACATCCATGATAATTTTATCACCGAGTTTTCACCCAACAATGTTGAAACACAAAAAAAGGGAGGTCGCCCTCCCTTTTCAATCATTCCGACCTTGGATCAGTGTTTCACGAAAACCTGACCTTGCGCAATTCCTTGGTTGACAAGTTGCACAATGTAAGTTCCTGGAGAAAGCTCTGTTGTATTCAAGTTGAATACAGGCGTATTCGCAGGAATCACTTTTTGAACAACGAGACGTCCTTTCATGTCTGAAATCACAAGTTCCGTGGCGTCTTGACTTGAAAGCAACAAAGTCAAGTTATCGCTGAACGGATTTGGATAAGCCTCGAAGATATTGACTGACATTTCATCCACAGAGACAATGCACGTTGAACACTTGTTGAAGCAAACTGACTCGAGAATTTCTGGTTCTCCGCTTCGCTCATGAATTCGGTTGTAAGCCCCAAATCCATTGGGCAGACCGCATCCATCCGCTTCAAAATTCGACAACTCA
>JAQBTQ010000033.1 GCA_027624855.1 Bacteroidota bacterium | reverse complement strand
CATCACACCCAAGATGCTTCCCAAAAGCACCAATAGGAGCAAGGTTCTCGCGACGTCTGTTCTGAAAATCGCCAATCGTTGACTCAAAGATTCTGCAGCTCCCAATTGCATCGCAGCACCTCCCTCTTGACGGATTTCCGAAGTGAAGTCAAAGAATAATTGTGGAGCGACAAAAAAGCCAAGGAAAAGCAAAAACAACCCTCCGAAACTTCCCAACCACCACCATCGGCGCTTTTGGCTCATTCCGGACTCCGCCTCAGTAATCATCTCCTTGAGTGCCAATCCTGCTCCGATACATACCGCCAATAACACCAAGATGAGCATCATTTTGGTATCCCTGAACTTGGTGAAGGCCGGAACGTACTCGAAGAAAAAATCCATCAGCCAACCGCCGCTGCGTCGAGACAACATCACTGCCAGCACCGTCACAATTAACAAAGGCCAACGCAAGCGGTCCCGTCCTGCAACCAAAAACATAAAGAATAGTGCCACCAGGATGGCCCCGAAATAAAATGCCCCTCCGGAGAAAGTTTGTTCTCCCCAATAAAGTGGACTGTTTCCGCCTTTAATGTCTGGACACATGATGGACCACCATTCGCCATCGGCCATGCTATACTCCAGGATGTATTCGCGGCTTAATCCTTCATCATCGCCTGAAGCTGTGGCAACTCCCGTCTTCGTCAACAATTGATTTCCTCGAATCGTATGTTGCGCATTTTCATTGGTCTCCATCAAATGCGAAATCCGAGGCGCCAGACCAATGAATCCTGCAACAATCAGCAAGGCATTGGTGCGAAAAGCTCGCTTCCACTTTTTTTCAACCCATCCGATTCTCCAAGTCTCAACGACTCCGATTCCAACCAAAAGAAAAAGCAGGTAATAAGTCATCTGTGGGTGACCCGATGAAACATGCAATGCAGTTCCGAACGCCGCAAGGGATGCCCCGATCAGTACATTTTTTCGATACGCCCAAATGACGCCAGCCAGCACAAACGGCATGAACGCAACAGCTTGCACTTTCGTGCTGTGACCTGCAGAAAAATACAAAACCTCAAACGTGGAAAGACCCATTCCAATTCCGCACAGCATCGCAATCCATGGTTGAGCGCCAAGCGAAATTGCGAGCAAATACCCTCCTAACATGGCCAAAAAGAAAATGGCCATGCCTTTGTAATGAAACAGAGAATTGACTCCTTTTTTAATGCTCGTTACCACATCAAAATCCGGCTTTTCCGCACTGATGTGTGTGGTAGGCATGCCACCAAACATGGAATTTGTCCACGCCGTAGATCCGTCGAACAACACCCGCGCATCGGTAACCTCTTTGCTCATACCGAGGTAGTTTTGGATGTCTCCTTGTCGAACTACATATCCATCGAATGATTTAGAAAGCAAAAGGGAAGCAAGGACATAAAACAGCACCGCAGCCGCGTAATGCCACCCCTGCCGGGATAAATGTTCTTTTATTTTTTCCATCATTGGAATAACCAAAAAGTGCAAGTTACAATGCAATCAATGGTTCAAAACTCCGATTGATAAAGTCCCTATCACTTTTCGTCTACTTCCTCAAAATCCACATAATCACCAAGATCATCGTCTTTGGGTGACCGGGATTTACCGGGGTTTGAGCGCGCGCTCGTTTTACTTGAACGCGCGTTGCGTTTCCTCGCTCCACCAAACATTCGATCGAGCCACCGAAAGACAAACCACACCAAGGCAATGGTCGCAACCGTCCGAATCAAAGAAAACATTACTTGCTAAGATACAAGTTTCGCTCGCTGTACACTTTTCGGAAGAAAGCATCCCGCAGGTCCGGAATAAATCGGATGCCTTCCCCTGTCGACTTCATTTCAGGACCCAATTCTTTGTTGACTTCTGGGAATTTCTCGTAGGAGAATACCGGTATTTTCACGGCATAGCCATCAAGTTTGGGGTTATGCGGTAAGTCCTTCAACTTCGCTTCACCCATCATTACCTTGGTCGCATGATTCACATACGGTTCGCCATAAGCTTTCGCTATAAAAGGCACGGTGCGTGAGGCACGAGGGTTTGCTTCGATGATATAGACTTGATCGTCCTTTACGGCAAACTGAATATTGATCAATCCGACCGTTTCGAGAGCTAATGCAATTCGCTTCGTGTATTCTTCAATCTGGCTGATAATCAAATCACCCAAATTATAGGGGGGTAGCACGGCGTAACTATCCCCACTATGAATGCCCGCTGGTTCTATGTGCTGCATGATCCCAATGATGCGTACCTCATCGCCATCACAAATGGCATCAGCTTCGCATTCAATGGCCCCATCGAGGTAATGATCCAGCAACACTTTATTATCCGGCATGTCCCGGAAAATATCAATCACGTGCCTCTCTAGTTCATCCTCGTTGATGACAATTTTCATGCGTTGTCCACCTAAGACGTAGCTCGGTCGAACGAGCAAAGGAAAGCCTAACTTTTTGCTCAGTTCATTCGCCTCATCAGCCGTTTCTACAACGCCAAAATCTGGATAAGGAACACCCTGATCCCTCAGAAGCGTTGAGAAAGAACCACGGTCTTCTGCCAAGTCGAGTGCTCGGTAACTCGTTCCAATGATTTTGATCCCGTACCGATCCAATTTCTCAGCCAACTTCAGTGCTGTCTGACCTCCGAGTTGAACAATCACTCCCTCAGGCTTCTCATGTAGGATGATGTCATAGATGTGCTCCCAGAACACGGGTTCAAAATAAAGTTTGTCCGCCGTATCTGAATCAGTAGAAACCGTCTCCGGATTGCAATTGATCATGATGGTCTCATACCCGCATTCCTTTGCTGCCAAGACCCCATGCACGCAACAGTAGTCGAATTCAATGCCTTGGCCGATGCGATTCGGTCCACTGCCTAAGACAACAATTTTCTTCTTGTCCGTTACAATGCTCTCGTTTTCCACCTCAAACGTCGAATAGTAATAAGGCGTTCTGGCTGGAAATTCAGCGGCACAGGTGTCCACCAGTTTGTAGGTTCGCACGATACCTAGGTTCACTCGATGGGCGTGAACCTCTGATTCAAGGCATTCAAGCATATGAGCAATTTGCCGGTCGGCATACCCTTTTTGTTTGGCTTCGCGTAAAACGGTCTCCGGAATGGTCTCCAGTGTGTACTTTCCAATCTCTTCTTCCAGGTGGACCAACTCTTCAATTTGACGCAAAAACCACGGATCGATTTTCGTGATTTCATAAATCTTCCGAATCGGAATGCCCAATTTCATGGCATCATAGAGATGGAATAACCGATTCCAACTTGCATTCTTCAGGCTACTAAAAATGGCATCTTGGTCCCGCAATTCGCGGCCATCACAGCCCAGGCCATTCCGTCCCACTTCCAGAGATTGCGCTGCTTTTTGAAGCGCCTCTTGGAAAGAACGCCCAATGGCCATGACTTCTCCGACAGCCTTCATCTGCAATCCCAACGTACGATTTGCTCCTTTGAACTTGTCGAAATTCCATCGAGGCACCTTGACGACAACATAATCCAGGGTCGGCTCGAACATCGCGCTTGTAGTGCCGGTTATGGGATTCGGTAATTCATCTAGATGGTAACCAATTGCCAACTTCGCCGCAATCTTTGCGATTGGATAACCCGTTGCCTTGGATGCCAAGGCCGATGAACGACTTACTCGCGGATTGATTTCGATTGCGATGATGTCCTCTTTCTCGTCATTCGAAACCGCAAACTGCACATTGCAACCGCCTGCAAAATCACCAATCTCGCGCATCATACGAATCGCCATATCTCGCATGCGTTGAAAAGTGGTATCACTCAACGTCATGGCTGGAGCAACCGTGATGCTATCCCCTGTATGAATTCCCATCGGGTCGAAATTCTCAATGGAACAGATAATCGTCACATTATCATTGCTGTCTCTTAGCAATTCAAGTTCGTACTCCTTCCAACCCATGACCGCTTTATCAATCATCACCTCGTGGATGGGGCTCAAATGCAAACCGCGTGTCAAGGCTTCATCAAAATCTGCCGGATCATAAATAATGCTCGCACCGGCCCCTCCCAAGGTATAGCTCGCCCTTATGCATAGCGGGAATCCAAATTGCTGAGCCGCTTCTTTCCCTTCCAAGAAACTCTTGGCCGTAGCTTGAGGTGCCATGGGAATTCCCATCGATTCCATCAGGTCGCGAAATCGCTCTCGATTCTCAGTGATCTCAATCGCATCGATATCCACACCAATCATCCGCACATTGTGCTCCTTCCAAATGCCCATCTCATCACATTGAATGCATAAGTTTAGCGCAGTTTGCCCCCCCATTGTTGGCAGCACTGAGTCAATGTTAGGATGATTTTGAAGAATCATTTCAATCGAAGCCGGCTCCAAGGGCTCCAAGTAAACATGATCTGCCATGACCGGATCGGTCATAATCGTCGCTGGATTGGAATTGATGAGGGTGGTTTCGATGCCTTCTTCACGAAGGGAGCGGAGGGCCTGGGATCCGGAATAATCAAACTCACAAGCCTGTCCAATGACAATCGGTCCGCTGCCAATGAGGAGGACCGACTTGATGCTTTTGTCTTTGGGCATTTTTTTTTTACCCCGCTCACACTGGGCGAACGGGCGGCAAATTTCTGAGACCTTTGGGGATATTTCCGGGCACAAAATTACACGTCGCTTTGAATCCCTCGGAAAAAAGTCATCCACAATTTTCCCGGGCTATCCACATTGCACCCGACCTTTGACTCATGGAGTTTGCATTGAGCAACAACAAAGCAAATCGCTCGACGATGACAGCATTGGGATGGCAAATTGAATATGCTGTCTGGACCAATGCAAATGACTCCAAGGAGGAGGTGCCCGTGGTCGTAGGATTCCACGGATTTGCTCGTCCATTGGAGGATCTGATAACCGTACACGAGGCGTGGCCCGAAGCCCACACCATGATTTCCATTCACTTGCCACACCATGGAGCGAGCAGACCCATAGCGGATTCAGGACCAATCGATCAGCCGATTTCTCCATCCACGCTCAATCAGATCATTGAAGCCATCATTGAGCGTGAAGTACCCAATGGCAGCCAACGAACCTTGCTCGGCTACAGCATAGGAGGCCGCATCGCCATGGCATTGACTGCCGACGCCCCCGGTAAATGGAATCAATTGGTTTTGCTTGCACCAGACGGATTGAAAAAATCTCCTTTTTACACCCTAACAGTTCATACCCGATTGGGCCGTTGGATTTGGTTTTTCATCGATCGAAATGAAAAAAAAGTTTGGAAATGGACGGACATTCTTTACAAATGGGGACTCATTTCGCAGCACCTGCATGGGTTTGCCTATTTTCATACGGAATCCCATGAGATGCGGATGATGGTGTGGAATGGTTGGCGCAGCCATCGAGCTTGTTGGCCCAACCACCGCTCTATCGCAAAGGCGTTGACAAAAGTCCCTCGGGTGAAATTTATTTTCGGAGAATTTGACAAGATTATTCCTTACCGTAATTCCAAACGATTGCGCAAAATGACTCAAGGGCTGGAACACGTATCATTCCAAACAATTCGATCGGGGCACAACATGCTGAAGCCGGAGACCACAAAAGCGATAATTCGCATTATCTTCGATTCATGAGTTGGCTCCAAGACCTCATACGCGATCAGCAAGAAGGACGGAAACGCCTCGCGGCGCTGCTTGATCCTGATGATCTACCCACCGGCAGGGACTGGACGCGGTTCATAAAGGGACTCAGTGAATCTCCCATTACCGACATTTTCATCGGAGGAAGTTTACTGACTTCAAGAAACGTCAAGGACATCCTCCAATCGCTTCGTGCGCACTACGATGGTCGCGTAACCCTTTTCCCAGGGAGTCCAGAACAAGTGACACCCGGTGCAGACGCGGTGCTTTTCCTATCATTGATCTCGAGCCGGAACCCAGATTTGCTCATAGGCAGGCACGTCGAAAGTGGCATGCGCATCCGTGAAATGGGAATGGACGTGGTTCCAACCGGCTACATGCTCATTGGGGATGGACCGCTTACAACCGCTGCATATATGAGCAACAGCTTGCCCATTCCTTCTGCCAAAAAGGAAATTGCAGTAGCCACAGCCGTAGCTGGAGAAATGTTGGGACTTCAAGCCATATTCATGGACGCGGGCAGCGGAGCCAATCAATGCGTTTCTCCTTCGACCATCCGTGCGGTGCGAGATGCCGTTCGTTGCCCAATCATCGTCGGGGGTGGCATCCGCGATGCCGCCGGCGTCGAAGCGGCATGGCAGGCTGGTGCTGACCTCGTCGTGATAGGGCAAGCGATTGAAAGTCGGCCTTTTCAGCTGGAATGGATTCCGCAACCAGAATCATTCAGGGCCAAAGCCAAAGCCAGGAAACTGGTTTAGGCTCGATGCTTAAAATGAAAATTCAAGGGCGATGAGCCCATGGCGACCAGCCTGGGGATAGACATAGACTTCCGAAATCTCTTTTCCGTCCCATTCGTAATGATAGGCCCATCCATTTGAGCTGTAATCGGCATTCAAGAAATTACGCAAGTAACCCGAG
>JAQBTQ010000023.1 GCA_027624855.1 Bacteroidota bacterium | reverse complement strand
TGGGGGAGCCCATAGAAGGTGAAGAATCCATTTACAATTTTGGTGATGTCAGGCAAAACCTGGACGGCTATGCTTCTGCTCATTTTCGGGGAAACCAAATCACTGCGACTGCGACCGTTGGTGTCAACGCCAATTCTAGATTTGGCACCAACGTGCTTCCATCCGCCCAATTTTCGACTGATTTAGGAGAGAATGGTCGATTGTTTGGCTCAGCAGGCCGATCGGTCCGGCACCCGTCATTTACGGATTTGTACTACAACCTTGGTGGCGCTGTAGGCAGTGAGAATTTGTTGCCAGAACAGTCAGACCAAGCTGAGTTCGGTGCACGTTGGAAAATGGCTTCTGGAAATCAAGGGAACCTATACATCGAATCAACACGCTTTTATCGAAGAGGAACTGGTTTGATCGACTGGGTGCGGTACGATGGAAGTTCGGTTTACGAAGCGAAAAACTTATCAGAAATTGATTTTTGGGGTGGAGATATCACAATGGAATACCGGCAAAAGAAAGGTGCTCAACCTCATATCCAACAAGCACGGGTTTCTTCTACTTGGATGGATGCGAATCGGGTTTCTACGGGCTTCACGTCGAATTATGTTTTGGACTTCGTGCGGGTCAAGTATGATGCGCTGATTCATCTCGCTGGCTTGGGGCCAATGGAATGGATTTTGAGGAGCTCGATTCAAGATCGGAATGGTGGCTCCATGATTGAGGATGACCGCCAGCTGCTCCACTTGTATGGTATGGAATGGATCTTTCGTGGCAATGATGAAGCCAAGTTGGCATGGAAGGGCAATTTGAGATTGGATAACCTTTTGAACGTGCAGTATGCCGATCGGGGACAAGTCGTTCAACCGGGACGAATGGTGCGATTTGGACTTACCTTTGAATGGACCGAGTAAAGCGATCAGAATGGAGAAGATGAGATCTTTGATAACGGCCTTTCCAAAGCAAATGAGCGAGGCATGGAGCATTGCAAATGGCACGGCGTTTGAATGGGCCAATTGGAGCCCGAAAAACGTTTTGATCCTTGGAATGGGTGGCAGCGGCATTAGTGGAGTCATCGCCTCGAAGATGTTATCAAGTTCGGCGACGGTGCCGATTATGGCCAATTCAGATTACGATGTGCCTGCATGGGTGGGTACCGAGACGTTGATTATTGCATGCAGTTATTCAGGCAATACAGAAGAGACCTTAGCCGCGTTGGAGTCGGCTGCGGGTCGCGGAGCGACTGTCGCTGCAGTGACCTCTGGTGGTACATTAGGGGCTTGGTGCGACGCGAAAGATTGGCCTTCGATTCGCATTCCTGGTGGCGAGCCGCCACGGTCTCAATTTGGACTTGCCTTTACCTCAGTGATTCGCATTTTGCGAAGTGTTGAATTGGTTCCTGAACAACTGTATGAATCATTGAGGAATGTTTCGGCAACGTTGGCAGAAAATCAGTCGCTTTGCATTGAACGAGCAAACGCCATCGCAGACCTCGTCGAGGGCAAATCCATTTTGCTTTATGCTGACGCAAGCCAAGAAGGACTGCTTACCCGTTGGCGCCAACAGCTAAACGAAAACAGCAAACTGTTGTGCAGCCATCAGGTTTTTCCAGAAATGAATCACAATGAGTTGGTGGGCTGGGAAAGTGGAAGTGAAGAACATGTAGTCATCATGATTCAAACCCCAGAAGACCATCCTCGAACGCGAATTCGCATGGAAATTTGCGCGGACATTTTTCAAAATCAAGGAGCGGATGTTTTGGTTGTTGAGGGCGATGGCGATGACGAAATGACTCGGTTTTTTGACCTGATTCACGTTGGAGATTGGTTAAGTCTGATTTTAGCTGAACGATCTGGCGTTGACCCTGTTGACATCCGAAACATTGATCATCTCAAGAACTCCCTCGCTAAAATTGATTGAGTGATGAAGCCGCACGTCCGTTTTCACTCTTGGGGCCGACGTGCATTTGAACCGGTTTGGAGGGAGCAGGAGGCGATGATGAAGGCCATCATTGATCAAAAGATTAGACGTCGCAATGCTGGACTTGAAGGGTGGTCGGAAGATCCGGCCAATGGGTTATCCATTCCTGAAAATCATTTGATTTTTGTTGAACACTCACACGTGTTGACATTGGGTAAATCAGGAGACAAAGCGAATGTGATTGCTTCTCCAGAATGGTTGAAAGAGCAAGGGGTGGAATACTATCCAATCAATCGAGGTGGAGACATTACGTATCATGGTCCGGGCCAACTCGTGGGATACCCCATTTTGGATTTAGAGCAGTTTTTCACCGACATCGGCAAATACATGCGTTGTTTGGAAGAGGCCATTATTCGCACGTGTTCAGACTACGGATTAAATGCCAGTCGAATAGAAGGGTTGACGGGGGTTTGGTTGGACGCTGAAAATGGAGCTCAAGCTAGGAAAATTGCGGCCCTTGGTGTGAAATGTTCTCGCTGGGTCACGATGCATGGATTTGCCTTCAATGTCAATACCGATTTGGAATTCTTCGAACTGATCATTCCCTGCGGCATACAAGGCCGTGGGGTCACATCACTCGCCAAGGAATTGGGCTACGAGGTAGATATTCTTGATGTTGAACAAAAATTGAAAGACCATTTGCAGATGATTTTTGGTTGGGAGTGGGTTGAGGACTAAACTTCATCATGAAATGCTGAACTTCGTGAAAACGCTTTCAATGAAAAAGAATCGAAAAAAAGTTCTTGGCACCTTGGGCATTTTAGTCTTGTTGGTCTTGACGACTTGGGTGACGGACCACGGCTACCTCTGGAGTGGAATCCGAGAGACTTATTTGAGAGGTTGGAAAAACTCCAACATTGATGACATTGAATTTCGAGATCTTCGGACCATTCATGCCGATTCGGTCGGTGAAGCTTGGATATCAAAGGAAGTCTGGGGATGGGAATTCACAGAAGAAGAACAGGAGTGGCATGATTCTTATATGTCAGCGAGTTTTTTGGTGCTTCACGGGGACACTTTGTTGATGGAACGGTATTGGAATGGCTTTGATGAAGGGACGGTATCCAATTCATTTTCTGCGTGCAAAACCATTGTCGCATTGGCAACAGGGCTGGCAGTGACGGAGGGCCAAGTGGATGTTCAAAGTGAACTATCGAATTACATTCCAAGGTTTGCGGGTGATGTTGGTAAAGGCCTTACCGTAGAGCAGGTACTGCAGATGCGCTCTCACATTCCGTTTGGGGAAGATTACAATAACCCGTTTGGCTTCATGGCCAAGGCATACTATCGTGATGGAGTTCGGGCGTTGTTAGAGCCGTTTGCAGTAGAATCTACCCCAGGGTCAGACTGGGAATACCAGGGAGGGAACACCTTGCTTCTGGGGGAGATGATTGATAATTTGGGTAAGGGGAATCTCAGTCAATGGGTTGAACGGGGTTTATGGAAGCCTATGGGTGCCCAAAACGATGCTTACTGGGCGATCGATGGACCGTCCGAATCGGCAGTGGAAAGGTGTTTTGCGGCGTTCTACGCGACACCAAGGGATTTCGCCCGGTTCGGAAAACTCATCAATCACCAGGGCAACTGGAACGGAGAACAATTGATTGATTCGACATTTATGGCAGCGCTTGTCACGCCTATTCATGAAGTAGCAGATGAATGTTTGGTGGATTTCTATGGATACCAAATTTGGCTTGGAGTTACAGAGGACGGGATACCGTTTAGTTGCATGGAAGGCTTACGAGGTCAATTCATTGTTTCCATTCCTTCCTTGGATTTGGTCGTGGTTCGCACCGGATTCATGAAGGATGAACATAAAACGAGCAACCTTCCATCAGACGTGCATCGTATTGTTAAAATGGGCCGAAGGGTATTGGAAAAACAAAATTCATGACAGTCACAAATTCTGACCAAACAAAGATTAATTGAATGAACTAGGCATTCATGGTGGTTATTGATTTGACAAAACAAAACGAAACAAATGAAAGAAGAGAACACTGCCATTCGTTGTTTAGTCGTCGATGATGAGATGCCAGCTCGTCAGGCTATTTGTCGTCAAATCGAAAAGCACTGCCCCCATTTTCAAGTAATTCAGACAGCCAGTAGCGCCTCTGAGGCGTACAGGCTCATATTGGAATTAACACCTGATGTCGTGTTCTTGGACATTCAAATGCCCAATGAGTCGGGCCTTGAATTGTTGGATCGATTTGAGAACCGGAACTTCTATGTGGTGTTTTGCACCACCTATCACGAGTATGCAGTTGAAGCATTGCGCAGAAGGGCATTTGATTATCTATTAAAGCCTGTGGACGAGGAAGACTTAAAGGCTTGTGCAAAGAAGATTACACACAAACTTCGCGTGCAGGATGAGAATGAAGAATCCGTTGCCCCCGGTGGCAAACGCGTGGAATTGATCACCTCTGGACAACGGTTTTTTGTTCGTCACGCAGACATCCTCTATGTGGAAGCTTCGGGGAGTTACTCGACTTTTTATCTCGCAAAGGGCAAGAGAATCACCGTTTCGCGCAATTTGAAACGGATTGAAGAGATGTTGGGAGACCCAATATTTTGTCGCGTTCATAATTCTTTCTTGGTGAGATTAGCTTCGGTTCAGTCCTTTAGCCATCGCAATGGAACGCTGCACCTCCAGGATGGCAAAGAAGTTCCAATTGCCGTGCGTAAGAAGGAACTCGTTCGCAAAAAGCTGGTCCAACTCATGATTCAAGTTCATGAAGAAGAACCGATTCATTTGGCCGCAGAAGAAGAAATGACCTTGTCATAGAATTCGCCTGGCTTCAGGGGTATCTTTGGGCACAATGGTTGCGAAAGATATTCGAGAACTCAATTCCAGCGAATTAAAGCAAACCCTCGTCGATTGGGGCGAGAAACCGTTTCGAGCTAAACAGATTGAGGAGTGGATTTGGTCAAAAGCAGCGGGCTCTTTTGATGAGATGAGCAACCTTTCTGTTGCATTAAGGGAACGGCTCAAGGAGTCGTTTGAGTTATCCAGGATTGAATTGGCGGAACAGCAGTTTAGTTCGGATGGGACCATTAAATGTGCATTCGATGTTCGTGCTGGCCAGGTAATTGAGGGTGTTTTGATCCCCACTTCGAAAAGGATGACAGCATGCATTTCTTCTCAGGTTGGTTGCAGTTTGGCTTGTAAGTTTTGCGCGACTGGTAAGCTGAAGTTGCTTAAGAATTTGACTGCTGCGGAAATCTATGATCAAGTCGAGATGATTCGTTCAATGGCCATGGAACACTACGATCAACAGTTATCCAATATCGTTTACATGGGCATGGGGGAGCCGCTGTTGAATTATTCGGCGGTATTGGAATCCATTGATCGAATTTGTGGAACCCCAGGTCTTGCAATGTCACCAAAGCGGATTACGGTCAGTACCGCGGGAATAGCAAAGGCAATCAAACGCTTAGGTGATGATGAGGTGCGATTCAATCTAGCGCTGTCGTTGCATGCTGCCAACGATGAAAAGCGCAATCGCATCATGGCCATCAACGAGACCAACAACCTTGACGCATTGGCTGAAGCGCTGCAGCATTTTCATTCCAAAACGGGCACCCGCGTAACGTTTGAATACATCATTTTTCATGATTTCAACGACCAGCTTGAGGACGCTCAAGAACTTGCAGCTTTTTGCGCACGCGTCCCCTGCAAAGTGAACATCATAGAATACAACCCCATAGATCAAGGTGAGTTCACGCAAGCTACGCCCGAACGGGTCGATGCCTTCGTCGAGTTGTTGGAAAGCAGGAATATCATCGTCAACGTGAGACGCTCACGAGGCAAAGACATTGATGCTGCATGCGGTCAGTTGGCCAATAAAAATGCCGCAACAACGCCGCAGTTTAAGTCGACGGTTTAGTCAAGCTTCAGCACGGCTAGAAATGCTGATTGGGGCACTTCAATGTTGCCCACTTGTCGCATGCGTTTTTTACCCTTTTTCTGTTTCTCGAGCAGCTTCCTTTTTCGGGTGATGTCCCCTCCATAGCATTTGGCAGTGACATCTTTTCGAACGGGCTTAATGGTTTCACGGGCAATGATTTTTGCCCCGATTCCCGCTTGAAGCGCAATCATGAATTGTTGGCGAGGAATGAGCTCTTTGAGCTTTAAACAGATTTTCTTGCCGAGGTTAAATGCGTTATCACGGTGGATGAGCGCGCTCAAGGCATCTACTCCGTCTCCATTCAACATGATGTCCAATTTGACCAAGTTGGATGGTTTGTATTCATCTGGAAAGTAGTCGAATGAAGCATAGCCCCTGGAGACGGACTTGAGCTTATCATAGAAATCAAAAACGATTTCGCCGAGCGGCATGCTAAAAGTCAATTCAACGCGGTCAGAAGTGAGGTAAACTTGATTGAGCAACACTCCACGTTTTTCAATACACAAGCTCATCACTTGCCCTATGTATTCGCTTTTGGTAATGACCTGAGCTTTGATGAATGGCTCTTCGACATGGTCCAAATGATTGGGTTCAGGCAGGTCAGAAGGGTTATTGACAACCTGCATTTGGCCATCCTTTGTGAAGGCGTGGTAACTCACGTTCGGCACCGTAGTGATTACGGTCATGTCGAATTCCCGTTCCAATCGCTCTTGGATGATTTCCATATGAAGCATACCCAAGAATCCGCACCGAAATCCAAACCCCAATGCAGCGGAGGATTCAGGTTCGAAAACCAGCGAGGCGTCGTTGAGTTGCAACTTTTCCATCGACGCCCGTAACTCCTCATAATCTTCGGTGTCAACGGGATAAATCCCGGCAAATACCATGGGTTTGACGTCCTCAAAGCCGTTCACCCGATCGGTACAAGGGTTTGACTTCAAGGTAATCGTGTCCCCTACTTTAACCTCTCGGGCGTTTTTAATGCCCGAAATAATGTACCCAACGTTTCCGGCAGAAATTTCTTGACGGGGTTTCAGGTCCATGCCCAAAACGCCGATTTCATCAGCTTCATATTCGCGATTGGTTGCGAAAAACTTAACCAAATCACCTTTTTTCATGCGTCCGTTTAGGACCCTGTAATATGCAATAATGCCTCGGAAAGGATTGTAGACACTGTCGAAGATCATCGCTTGCAACGGCGCCTCAGGATCACCTTTCGGAGCGGGCACGCGAGTGACGATCGACTCTAAGATGTCTTCAACACCTAATCCTGTTTTTCCGCTTGCAGGAATGATGTCATCCATTGAACAGCCAATCAGGTCCACAATTTGATCACCGACAACTTCAGGATCTGCGGAATCCAAATCCATTTTATTCAGGATGGGGATGATCTCTAAATCGTGCTCAAGCGCGAGGTAAAGATTTGATATGGTTTGTGCTTCAATGCCTTGCGTCGCATCAACGATGAGCAATGCCCCTTCACATGCAGCAATAGATCGTGAAACTTCGTACGAGAAATCAACGTGCCCTGGAGTGTCGATGAGATTAAAAACAAATTCTTCCCCATTCTTGGCGGTATAGGCCATCTGAATTGCATGGCTCTTGATTGTAATCCCCCGCTCCCTTTCCAAATCCATATCATCCAAAGCCTGATCTTGCATTTCCCGCTCGGTGATGGTTCCGGTTGTTTGTAGGAGCCGATCTGCGAGGGTGCTTTTCCCGTGATCAATGTGGGCGATGATGCAAAAATTTCGGATGTTATTCATCTTGGAATAATGAGGCACAAAATTACGCTTTCGAACCCACTATTTTGGAGATTGGTGAATTCATATTTTCTCAGGTCGTCTGAAGCCTTATATTTACGAACTCTTTGGGTGCAGAGAATGTTGATAAACCGACCTTTAATGCCCCGGAGAAACCAGAAAACCTGTAAACTGGCTGAAATGAATCGATTCTTACTCACGCTTGCAATGGGACTTGCCGTGATTACGGCATCTGCTCAAGTTGATTTTGGAACGACTGAGACAGAGCAAATCACCCCTACTCCATACGAGCAACCCTCAGAAACAACGGTTGAGGGAATCCTGGAGCGATACAAAACGTTCAAAGGCGCAGTATTGAATATGACCCGTCCTGAATGGGAGGTAATGCGGGTATCTGATCAATACAATCACGAAGAGGCTAAGCAGATTTTGAAGGATCACAAAGCCCAATGGAAGGCGGAACACGCGGAGGAGATTGCAGAACGCAAGGCACAACGGATGCAGATGACTGATGGGTGTGATTGCTGGGTTGAACCGGATGAGTCTTACACCCTCATTACAGAAGATGATCAGTATTACACTGCAGGAGCAGGGATCAACGTCGACTTTTCGACTCCTCCGATACAAATGGGGTTTGATTTCAACTTGTACGGCATTCTTTTTGATAGCTTCTATTTGAACTCTAAAGGCTCGGTTTCTTTCGATGGTTATACGATTGATTGGACTCCAGAGGAATTTCCAGTAACCACCGATGAAGTAGCTCAAATTGCTGGGTTTTGGGCGGACTCGGATTACAGGCTATCCGGTGACATCTACTACAAGGTGACACAGGATGAGGTGTTCATCAATTTCATTGACGTGGGCTATTACAACATGGGTGAGGATTTGTACAACTCGTACCAGATCGTTATCACCAGTGAAAACTCGGGATACCTTCCTGATGGAGCCAATACGCAAATGTGCTACTTGGACATGAACTGGGCACACGGTGATGTTGGGGGAACAAATGGTTGTTGCGGTGACAGCCCAGCAACTGTTGGGATTGACGCAGCACCTGATTTTGGGCCGTTCCTTCAATTTGGTCGCTTCAACACCTTGGACGACACCTACAATGGGCCGCAGGGAACAGGGCCAGATGCTGATGACGGTGTTCATTGGCTAGATTACCGAAGTTTTGTGATGGATTCATCGGAGGACAGCGAAAACCTCGCACCGTTTCCGACGGCAAATGTTGGATGTGATACGCTGTACATGTGCCTTGGAAACACGTATGATTTGAATTTGAGTTTCTTGGGTCCAGAACCGGGCCAAGACATTACTGTAACCTCTACGGATGTTACCGGATGGGACTATGTCATAACGAATGGAGTTGGAGGAGATTTAGCCAACATCACAGGAACGTTTACTGCGCTGCCTGGAAATGTTGGAGTGCAAGAAATTGTTATCACCGCGACGGATGATGGAACGCCGGTGGGAGAGACAGTCACTTCCATTGTGATTGAGGTTCTGGACATTGAATTACCGGAATTGACGATAGAAGGAAACTCAGCTATTTGTGCAGGGGGTGAAGTCACCCTAACAGCAACCGGTGATTTTGATGAAATCGTTTGGTCGAATGGAACGCCTGGAAACACCAATACCTACACGTATGGTGGAACTTTCTTTGTAACAGGATATTTAGATCAATGCTCGGTGGTCGAGGAGTTTTATGTGGATCAAAGCCCATACTTCCTACCGGATGTTGTCATTGATCCCCCCGCGGTTTGTCCTGGGCAAACTGCAATTGTTGTAGTGGATTCATTGGAGCAATTGGAATATGAGGTTTACCAATGGGATCCCGATTGGAACGGATTGGGGGGAGAAGTGGTTTCATATGTTGGAGAAGCAGGCGCGGAGTTGACCGCAGGTACTTATCGATTGCTCGTAACGGATGAAGACGGCTGTCAAGGTCAAAGGGTTTTCATCATTGAGACCATTGGATCGTACATTCCTGAAGTAACCGTTGAACCTTATTGCGATGGCATTCCAGAATCAGTCGTTTTTGACGGTGGGTATTCAAGTCCACAAGAAGGAGCGCTGTTGGTTTATATGAGTTCAAATGAATCAACGGGTTGGGGCGGAAGCTACCTCGAAGTCATCATCAATGGAGAAGACAGTTACATTTTGACGTCATCTTCAGCTTTCCAGCAATTCGATTTTGATATCGTTGCAGGAGACGATATTGAAATTGTATTCTACGCGGACGCGTCGGTGGATTCAGATGTCCTCAGTGTTTCGGTATACAATTGTGGGTTTTTGAACGCGACGCAAATAAGTGATCTGAGCCCAGGAACGATTTTCTCTTCTGAATCACAGTGTACAGCATCACCTGCGACAGGAACATGGCAATGTCTATCAGGTCCTACTCCGTGGTCATTTAATCCATCGGATCAATACGACACACAATTTTATCCATCGAGTTATGGGCTCTATGAGATTTGTTTCACAGAGGAGACGTGTCAGCAGGATTATTGTTATGACATCGAAATCACTGAGGAGCCTTCTGTGGAGCTCGTTGTACTCGATGATTTGCTTTGCAATGGCGAATCTGAAACGGTTTATGCTGAGGTAGATGATATTGGTGGAACAGCGACATTGAATTGGGGAGCGCCTGCCACAGATGGCGTTGCTTTCAACGACTTTTCGTTCTCTAATACAACCACGTACAACGCGTCTATTGTCGTAACCAATGGATGTGGGTCTGCGTCGGCCTCCGTCCCCTTGTATTCTCAATACACTCCGACTCCTGAACTAGAAGATCAGAGTTTGTGTGAGGGCGGGACGGTTTACTTAGACCCTACGAGCCCGGATACACCGGATTTAAATTTTGAGTGGTTTTTGAATGGGAACTTGATTCCCGGTGAGATTGCGGAAGAATATACCGCTGTAGAAACAGGAGAATTCTGCGTGGAAGTAACCAACCTCTGCGGCCAAGGTGAAGCCTGTGCAGTCATTACCATAGTAGGCGACATTCCTCCTCCGCTGGAAAGCATGACGATCGATTGCATTGGTGATGGAATCGCTGCAGTTGTTCCTGATTTACCCGAAGGATATACGGTTGTTTGGCCTGATGGTTCAACGGATGCAACTTGGGAAGTGGCAGATGGAAGTTCTTACGATGGAACAGACATATGTATGGATTATACAGATCCTTATGGCTGTGAGACAAATACAGTTTGTACTTATCTGTACATTGGATTGCCTCCACAAATTGACGCCGAACCTACGCTCATTGATGATGACGGCAATCCTTTTGTGTTGACTTTGTGTCCAGAAGTGGAGTATGATTTTGACTTGAGCGCTGAGACATGGAACGGAGTTTCTTGGGTAGATGGTGCCGGAGAATACGAGTGGTGGGTGGAATGCAATGGAGAGAACATCTACTTTGGCAATCCGCAAGACGCCATGACGGTGGTGAGCTCAATGTTACCAGAAACGTGTTGGGA
Organism: Bacteroidota bacterium; assembly: GCA_027624855.1. Lineage (GTDB taxonomy): Bacteria > Bacteroidota > Bacteroidia > Flavobacteriales_D > Sanyastnellaceae > UA16. The sequence continues at coordinate 27,386 of JAQBTQ010000023.1, read as the reverse complement.
AAACCAAATTGTCTTGGTTGGTTCCGCAATCAATCCTTGCGCCGTGGGAGGAATTCGAAACGAATGGGACGTGGTCGTTGATTATTGTGAATTGACCATTCCCAATGTCTTCACACCGGATTATGGAGACGCCATGAATGAGGACTTTCACATTGAAGGGCTAGAAGTTTATGACGACGTATACATGCGCATCTACAATCGTTGGGGACAAGTGGTTTATACCAGCAATGATTACAAAAATGACGATGCCTGGAGACCAAACAATGGAGAGACAGGAACGTATTGGTACACCATGCGATTGCCAAATGGTTTCGAGTACGACGGGCATGTGACCATATTGCGCAATTGATTGATTAGTTGGCTAAAGCGAAGACCCATTACGTATGCACCGCTTGCGGACATGAGGCGGTGCAATGGGTAGGTCAATGCCCTTCATGTAAAACATGGAACACCTTGGAAGCGTTTGTTGTGCGATCCTCGGGAGGGTCGCAACGCCAAATGATTGGGGCTGCTCATCAGGTTCAAGTTCGTCCACTAGCAGAGGTTGAGGTAGTTGAACGTGGAAGAACGGCTACGGGCGATGACGAATTAGATCGCGTCCTTGGTGGAGGCGTTGTGCCTGGAGCAGTGGTGTTGTTAGGAGGAGAACCAGGGATTGGTAAGTCCACTTTGATGCTTCAATCGGTCTTGTCTATGGCTCAAAGGTCGAGACGCATTTTATATGTTGCTGGGGAAGAAAGCCCAGAACAAGTGCGCATGAGGGCAGAACGATTGGGGGTGGTATCGCCGTCTCTCTTTGTTTATGCAGAAACGGACGCACAGGCGGTAATCCGCGAGTTGGAGTCCAACAAACCCTCTGTAGTCATTGTGGACTCCATTCAAACCATGCATCTCCCTGAAGTGGAGTCTGCTCCTGGATCGGTGGCGCAAATCAGGGAATGTGCGTCGGCGTTTACGCGTTTTGCAAAAAACCACCACGTACCTGTATTCTTTATTGGTCACATTACGAAAGAGGGATCATTGGCTGGCCCCAAGGTATTAGAGCATATGGTGGATGTGGTGCTGCAGTTTGAAGGGGAGCGTCATCATGCATACAGAATGCTCAGGGCAGCCAAAAATCGTTTTGGTACCACTGCTGAATTGGGGCTTTATGAAATGCAGGGATCTGGTTTGAAGGCGGTAGATCAGCCTTCTGATGCTTTACTTGGACAGAGAACAGATGGGGATGTGTTGAGCGGGACAGCCATTTGTGCAGCGCTTGAGGGAGTTCGTCCTATGCTTGTGGAAGTTCAAGCGCTCGTCTCAACGGCGGTTTATGGAACGCCACAGCGCTCGGGTACCGGATTTGATTTGAGGCGTTTGAATATGCTCTTGGCAGTGTTGGAAAAGCGTTGCGGATTTAAACTTGGAACAAAGGATGTTTTTTTGAATTTGGCGGGAGGGTTGCGAATCCAAGACCCTGCAATTGACCTAGCAGTGGTGGCCTCCATCTTGAGCAGCGTATTAGATGTATCCCTACCATGGGGGACGATCTTTGCTGGTGAAGTGGGGTTGACTGGCGAAATACGACCGGTGCCGAGAATGGCCCAAAGAATAGCTGAGGCAAGCCGCTTGGGAATGAAGCGGATGTTTTGCAGCACCCACGCTCGAAATTTAGAGTTACCTAAAGACAGTGCAATGGAGATCATTGCCATTGGCCAAGTTAGTGACCTACACGGTAGATTATTTTGATTCGCTCGAGCTGCCCGCCACGACAACTACAAATTCCCCTCGGGGCTCAGTGCTTTTGAAATGATCTAACAACGAGGCGGAGGTTCCTCGTAAGGTTTGTTCATGCAGCTTGCTGATTTCTCTGCAGCAAGCAACCCAACGGTCTTCACCGAAATGTGTTATGATTTCTTCTAGGAGCTTCACGACGCGGTGTGGAGACTCATAAAAAACCAAGGTCCGCTCTTCTTCGGCAAGTTGTTGAAGACGTTTTTGCCTGCCTTTTTTATGGGGGAGAAACCCTTCAAATACAAAGCGATCACAAGGGATTCCAGAGCTCACGAGAGCTGGGACAAAGGCGGTTGGTCCAGGCAAACAAATTACAGGGATGGCTTCATCGACACAGGCCCGGACCAACAGAAAAGCAGGATCCGATATTCCGGGGGTTCCCGCATCTGAACACACGGCCAATGATTGGCCAGTTTTCAAAGCTTGAATCCAACCTGGAGTCGCTTTATGTTCGTTGTGTTGATGGAAGGCTTTAAGCGGAGTTTCAATATTGAAGTGGTGGGATAGCTTGGCCGTTGTGCGTGTGTCCTCCGCCAAAATGAATTGGACTGATTGTAGAATTTCTATAGATCTTGGCGCAAGGTCGCCGAGGTTGCCGACGGGTGTGGGAACCAAGTACAGTGTGCCAACGGAATCCATCGCAGAGTTCATGCTTCTAATAAAGGCGTTTGACTAAAAGCAGAAATCCAAACCCCGCAAAATCTTCATCTTCCCAATCGATGTTGGGGACGGCTTCATTGAGAATTATCTGAGCACTTTCGTAATTCGAGCAGTTTTCCAGAGATGCACACAACTCCATGAATGACGAGACATCTCCACCAGAAAACACGGAAGCCCAGCGAACTCGATCATTGATTCCCATGGAAGATTTGAGGTCGTGCAAAGGCTGTTCACTGAGTTTTTCAGCAAGTGAAGGTCCTGGATTGGTTTGGGAGATCATCGCCTTAGATGATGTGATTTCCGCAGCGGCCTCGACCTCAGCTTTCGGCGGCGGAGTTTCAGCAGCACCAGGTGACAAGTCGACTTCAGCATTTGAAGTAGCCTCGGCTGGTTTCGGCTCATGAAATTCAGCAAGTGTCAATGACTGTTGAGCCTGAAGTAGGAGCGTTTGTATATCAGCCCAGGGCCGTTCTTCGTCTTTCAAGGCTGCGACGCACTGTTCCAATCGTTCTATGGCCTCGAAAATGAACGCTTGTTGTTGGGGCTTCGTCATTGGGATGATTTTTTGAAAAGGTTTTTGAACAACTCCTTTTCCTTTTGGATGTTTTCTCTTCGATGCGCCTTTTGTGCTTCCCGATCCCATCCGTATTCTGGGTCATCGATGCTACCGGTCATGGAAATATAGAATTGTTGTCCAAGCCCATCATCTTCGATGGGACCGAATTCGCTTTGTTGTGTATTTCGCAGGTCCCTCATCGTAAACCCAAGCGTATAGTCTATGGAAGAGTCAAAGCCATAATCACCCTCTAGCGTGATGTTCATTGCGGAGGATTGAACCTCAATCTTTGGGATTTGCACAACCCCCTTGGCGACATAAACGGGAGATTCGACTTTCTTGAATTCCACAAAAGCAAGGCGCTTGCTGAGGTCATCTGGGTCAACCATTGGCGCAATCATTCGATTGCTTCGCAGATAATTTGAAATTTCCTGGAATGCTTCTAGGTTCTTAATGGTACCGTCATCGATTCGCACTGAAGCCAGCACGTCGAGGGAGGTTGGGTTTAAATTGAAATCAGCATCGAGATCGAACTCGATGGATCCGGAGGCCTCTATTCGTCCCGTTAAATGTTCCGCCCTAACGGTGGACTGGTCAAAATCATTGAAGGATTGAAAGAGCTTTTTGACATCACAATTGGTCATTGAGGGATGCAGTACAACGGCCATTTTGGTGGCGTTCGATTTAAATGTGAGTTTTCCGTCAGCAGCAATTTGTCCATCCATGGATTTGGCCCGCACACGCGGAATGATCCAATGATCATGATTCCCTAGGAGTTCCATGCTCACTTGTGAAAGTACCCAATCGTCATATCGGATTTCATTGACTGCCACATCCAAATCACATCGAATTTGGCTGGGCAGTCGGAGATCTTTGATATGGAAAGCGCTGGAATCGTTTTGGGAATTGAAGTCCCAAGTGTCAATACGGATATCTCCTGAAATGGCTTGGTTCGATTTTGAGCTCAATACCGACGCAATCTCAACTGAACCAGAAAGCGGCAATCCATCCCATACACCTTTGAATGAGTCGATGTTGAGGTCATCCCGGTTCATTGATCCGTCGGCCGTAAGCGACCAAGGGGTTCCATCCCAATTCCCTGCCAAATCATTTGCATTCCAGTTGCCATCAAGATGGAAATCACCTTTTCGTGTGCGTTGGATCTCTCCATTCCAATCCAGTCGTCCAGCATCTGGCATGACGAAGTCAGATGCCAATGAACGATCAAATTGATCCCACTGAATGGATCCTCGACCTGTGGCGCGAAATGTCCCTTTGTCCAAGTCAATTCGATGAATACGCCCGGACCATTCTACACCATTGGTTTGCGCTTTCAAGCGGGGAATTTCGATGCTCAATTCTTCTGAATGATAGGCGGCTTCGATGCTCGCCTCACCTCGAAGTCGTATCATTTTTTGGTCGTAAGGGACCTTCCATTCACCTTTGGCTAGTTCCCATGTGGATTCTAAACCTTTCGCGCTATTCCACACAAAAGTCCCATTTGCAATGGCATCACTTGTCATCTCCGTCCAATGCTCGGGAATTTCAATCAGCCGCTGAACATGCCCATAGTTGACATACTGAATGGCACCGATCAGTTCCCAATCCTCTTCCAAAAGCGTGAGTTTCCCCTCCAATTCTGCTCCATCCCAGAGAACGTTGTTGAATTCGGCTTTCAATTCATTTTCAATAGAGTTCCATTCCATTGCCCCACTCCAATTGACGGGTCCAATCAACCCAAATTCTGGAGAAGAAATTTCAGTAAACAAGCCGGAACCATTCGCATCTAGGCCTTGTTCTAGCCAGTTAATCCCGATTGCAGCTTTTTCAATGGCAGTGTTGTATTCGTTGAATTGAATCACTGAATTTGTGAAGGTGCACGTCGCTATTGAAAATTGCGTGTTCGTTGAAGAATCGAGGGAATCGTTGAGCCAAACCGTGGTATTCCACCCGTCTTGATCATTGGCCTTTAGGTTAATTTGAGCATTGCGTATTTCAAGGTTTCGCAATACGTATCGCCCTTGGATGAGCTCGAGTGCATCGCAAGAAAGAGACACTTCATCTGCTTGCAGCAAGGTATCTCCCGTCCCATATGAATCCATGAGCCAGACACCCTCAAGGGCGATGGAGACACTTGGGAATTGCTTCCAAATGCTGAGGTTGATTTTGGAAATGTGAGCATCTGTAAGCAAACGGGCATCCAATTCTTTCAAAAGTGAATTGGCAATTTTATCCTCATTGTTGGCAAGCCAAGCCACGGCTCCTCCAATGACCAACGTGATCATCAAAAAAAAGTAGAGAAAAATCTTACCTGCCTTTTTCATTCGGGTTGGATCGTTGTGCTCGAAACTACACTCTTGAACGATGCTTCGTGCACAAGCATTGTGCCGAATGTGCACATTTGACCGTGGAAGACGGATATTTGTATTCATGAAGAAACGAACCTTTATCAAAATTGCCGGCGTAGCGGGTGCAGGTTTGCTCATTGCACCATTTGCGGGCTGTGGGAGTAATGACTCAAAGGCACCAGATAAGGGCGCCTCGGTCAAAGGGATGAAGCCGCGGCCATTTTTGTTTGAGCAAGAGCCATTGGGATATGATTTTTCAGCCCTTGCCCCTGCAATTGACGCAATGACGATGGAGCTGCATTTCGGCAAGCATCATGCAGGATATGTGAATAAACTGAACAAAGCAATTGGTGAAGCCGGAGGAGCGTATGACGGGATGGAGTTGTCTGCGATGCTCCAATCACTGACCCCCGATCAAACAACATTGAGAAACAATGGAGGGGGGCATTATAACCACACCTTGTATTGGAGGACGCTCACGCCCGGTGGAGCAAACGCCCCACAAGGGATATTGAAGGAAGAATTGATTGACACGTTTGGTTCGGTCGAAGCCTTTCAAGAGCAGTTTATGAAAGCGGGTGCCACACGATTTGGCAGCGGTTGGGCCTGGTTAATTCGCAATGCTTCAGGCACCTTAGAAGTTACCAGCACACCCAATCAAGACAATCCTTTGATGAGCGGAATTGTAGATCGCCCAGGGATTCCATTGTTGGGAATGGATGTTTGGGAGCATGCTTACTACCTCAATTACCAGAATCGACGGAAGGACTACATAGCAGCCTTTATGGAATTGGTCAATTGGGATGTCGTAGAGGTGAATTCCTCTGTTTAAGGGGTATTACTGGACCCGATTAAGGAGTCCAATGGATTTAATGCCATTCTGTTTGATCATCGATCGAAATGCCGGATTGTTGGCGTCGATGATGTAATTGGTTTGAGAGTCTTCCGGCTGCCTTGGCAACTGGCCAACCGTGATTCCCTCGATGGTTTGCCACTCTTCGATTTTTTCTGCGTCAAACGACCAAAGTTCGATTTGGTCAAACGTTCGTTTTCCGAGTGTAACCTCCCAAGAACCAAGGTCTTCTGTGAGTTTACTCAGAACGAGGTATTTATTAAAACGGCGTAAAATGATTTTTTCTCCCAGTGGAAATGACTCCTTTGAATCGAGGTCGATGAATCGATCGCCTTCTATTTTGATATTGAGGTCGTCCCCATTGGACCAAGTCCCTTGCCATGGCTTCGGAAAATGGCTAAGGTTTCTCCGGTTTTTGGGCATGGGTTCTTCAAACGTAACATCCGCGCAACCTGTCCAAGTGAAAAAGGCCAGCACTATGAGGAGAAAGGAAAATTGACGACTCATCGGTTGAAGATTCATGAAATAAGCAATAAAGCAAAGACACCAGCAATCAAGCAGTAGATCGCGAAGACATACAAGTGGGTTCGTTTAACCAATTGAATCATCCATTGGCAAGCCGCGCAACCACTCAAAAACGCGACAAGACCTCCTACGGCATAAGCGCCCCAGGGAGTGGTCGATGCAGAAGTTTCAGCTCCTTCGAGCAATTCTAGTATTTCAAGAGCGGTCGCTCCGAAGATTACAGGCAAAGCCATCAAAAAGCTGAACCGCGCTGCTTCTTCACGGGAAACCCCCATGGCTATCGCCGCACCAATTGTTGAACCTGACCGGCTGATTCCGGGGATGATGGCAACGGCCTGTGCGAGGCCAATCCCTAGAGAACGTGTCCAGGACAGTGCGTTCTTTTTTGATTGAATCCTTTCAGACAAAAACAGAATTATTGCTGTAGCACAGAGCGACCAACCCACTCGATGAGGATGGTGAATAAAGACCGATTCAATATCATCTCGCAGTGTGAATGCCACGATAACAGCCGGAATCGTTGAAATCGCCAACCAAAAAATGTACCGTTGGCTGAACGTGCGTTCCTTCAGGTCAGGATGTGCGATTCCTCGAACTAAACGGAAAATTTCATTACGGAAAACCACAACTGTGCTGCAAGCGGTGGCTCCATGAACCAGAATGCTGAAAGTCAGGTCCATATCGTTTAATCCGACAAGAGATTTCCCCAATTCTAAATGCCCTGAGCTGCTTACAGGCAGAAATTCCGTCAAGCCTTGAATGAGCCCTAAAAGCGCTGCCTCCCAATAGGTCATTATCGCTTCAGGATCGCATAAAAGATGGTGCCATAGCCTATCAGAACAACGATGGGAGCTACCGTGATGCGTCGTGCATTAAAAATCTCTTCGCTAAAAGCCGTTGGGTCTTCAGCTGCTCCACCTGACATAAGAGCATAGCCAATGATTAAGATGGCGATTCCAATGGCCATCCAAATGTAGTTGGTGCGTTGAAGCGCAAACCCTTCAGGAGAAGTTGAATTCATGGTTCAAATTTAATGCAAGGTGTCTAAGCGCCTCTTTAAAAAACGATTTACAGCAAACGCGGTGGAGCTGACCCCAAAAAGAACCCCTAACGATATCAAAACACCAAATAAAGTCGCGAGTATGGTTGGAGTGAAATCATCCAGTATGGCTGCGTTTTCCACTTGGACAATGGCCAATACACTATTGATTGCCGCGAAGGCCAATGCACCTGAGATAACACCATAATAAAGCCCTTGACGGATAAAAGGTGCACGAATGGATCGGGGATGCGCACCAACCAGCTGCATTGTCTTGATCAAAAACCTCCGACCGAAAACGGTCAACCGTATGGTGTTGTTCATTAGGGCGAGTGCAGCAAAAAGAAAAACCAGTGCCAATCCTGCAAGTGGCCAAACCAAACGCTGGATCGTGGACTCGATTTGTTCAAGAAGTTCGGCTTGCCAAACCACTTCAGAGACTCCCGCTATATTTTCCATCCTTTCGACGGCCACCCGGAGCTCGTCAGAAGTGCTGGCCTCAGGGAGCATTCTCAAATCCATCACATCGGCCAACGGGACGTAACCCAAAAAGTCGACGAATGACTCACCCAACTCAGCCTCCAATTCACGGCTCGCGGTTTCGGCATCGATGTAATTGGAAGATTCAACAGCGGGATCGGTGCGCAATATTTCACGTGCTTCAGCCAAAACCTCAGGATTCGCCTCTCGTTGAAAAAACACTTGGACTCTCGCTTCTTGCCTCAATTCCTGCCCCCAATGAAACCCCAAATATCCGATGGTTAGAAGGATTCCGATAAGGAGCAGTGTCAACGTCATCCCTATCGTGGTTGTCACAGCAGTGGTGATTTCTGAACCGGATGGTCTTTTTCGATTGAACATGTTTGCTGACATGATTGAAGACTCAAATATGCATTAGTTCATCAAAACATTGATGCTAACGATTGTTATCTGTAGGGGAGCGCTTCATTTATGCTGTTTAGAACGGTTTTAAATAGCGTATATTTGCCTTTGAAATCAAAGGAATAACGATGATCACAGTCAATGAAAGCGCACGAGATGAGGTGCTCAAATTGCTGAAGGAAGAAGGCCGTCCCCACGGAAGTTTTGTCCGTGTCGGAGTCAAGGGTGGAGGATGCTCTGGATTGATGTATGAAATGACCTTTGACCATGAGATCCAGGATGGTGATCAGGCATTTGAGGACAAGGGGGTGAAGATTGTTGTAGACCGGAAAAGCTATTTGTACCTCGTAGGAACGGAATTGCAGTTCAGCGGTGGCCTGAATGGAAAGGGATTTCAATTTCATAATCCCAATGCCAATAGAACATGTGGCTGCGGAGAGAGTTTTTCATTGTAAACACCATCATTAAATCCTGCTGAACCAATCTGAATCCGATGGCATACGACGGGAAAGACAAGGTACTTGAAGAGGTTACAGGCAAAGCCTACGAATTCGGCTTCACTACAGAAATTGAATCGGATAAGGCTCCTGCGGGGCTTTCTGAGGATATAATTCGGTTGATTTCTGCAAAAAAAGAAGAGCCGGATTGGTTGCTACAGTGGAGATTGGAGGCGTTTGCGGTTTGGCAAACGATGGAAGAACCAGATTGGCCACACTTGAATTATGAAAAACCTGATTATCAGGCGATTAGTTATTACGCGGCCCCAAAGCAGAAGAAGCAACTGAATTCGCTGGATGAAGTTGATCCTGAATTGAGACGCACCATGGATAAGTTGGGAATTTCCATGGAGGAACAAAAGCGCCTATCCGGGGTTGCGGTGGATTTTGTCATGGATTCAGTTTCCGTTGCTACAAGTTTCAAGGACAAGCTTGCAGAATTAGGCATCATTTTTTGCTCGATGAGCGAGGCGGTGAAAGAGCACCCGGAATTGGTTCGGAGGCATCTTGGGACGGTGGTTCCAACGCGAGACAATTTCTTCAGCGCCCTGAATTCTGCTGTATTCACGGACGGATCCTTTTGTTACATCCCAAAAGGTGTTCGATGTCCTATGGAATTGAGCACGTACTTTCGAATCAACGAATCGGGTACTGGACAATTCGAGCGTACGTTGGTCGTTGCAGATGAAGGCAGCTATGTGAGTTATTTGGAAGGGTGTACAGCTCCCCAAAGAGATGAGAATCAGTTGCATGCAGCGGTGGTAGAACTGGTAGCGCTGGATGAAGCGGAAATCAAGTATTCGACCGTTCAAAATTGGTACCCAGGCGATGCGGAAGGGAAAGGCGGTGTTTACAATTTTGTCACAAAGCGGGGCATTTGTCACCGCCGTTCTAAAATCAGCTGGACCCAAGTAGAAACAGGCAGCGCGGTGACATGGAAGTATCCGAGTTGCATTTTAAAAGGAGACCACAGCGTGGGTGAATTCTATAGCGTTGCGGTCACCAACAATGCTCAGCAGGCGGACACCGGAACCAAAATGATTCACCTTGGAAAACACACGCACAGCACCATCATTTCGAAGGGAATTAGCGCCGGAAATAGCCACAACAGCTACCGGGGATTGGTTCAAATTATGCCTTCTGCGTCAAATGCCAGGAACTTCTCTCAATGTGACTCGCTGTTGATGACGGATACCAGTGGCGCGCACACGTTTCCGTACATCGAAGTGAAGAATCCAACTGCCCAAGTCGAGCATGAAGCAACAACATCCAAAATTGGGGAAGACCAATTGTTTTATTGTCTGCAAAGGGGCATAGACGCAGAACAGGCAATCAGCTTGATTGTAAATGGCTATGCCAAGGAGGTGCTGAATCAGTTGCCCATGGAATTCGCTGTGGAAGCGCAAAAATTATTGTCCATTTCATTGGAAGGAAGCGTAGGATAATGCTGAAAATAAAAGAACTACAAGCTTCGATTGGAGAAGCGCAGATATTAAAAGGACTGAACCTTACCATCAATCCGGGGGAAGTTCATGCAATCATGGGGCCGAATGGTTCAGGAAAGTCGACCCTCGCATCGGTTCTTGCTGGCCGTGAGGATTACGAAGTGAACGGTGGCGGCGTTCAATTCAACGGTGAAGACTTATTGGAGATGGATGCTACGGAGCGAGCCAGGTCAGGATTATTTCTAGCCTTTCAATATCCGGTTGAAATCCCAGGGGTGTCGAACATCAATTTTATGCGTGCTGCCGTCAATGGAAAGCGCGAACACCAGGGATTGGAGCCAATCAAGGGCAAGGAGTTTTTGGACATGGTAAAGGAAAAAGCAAAGCTCGTAGAGCTCGATGGACGATTGCGAAATCGCTCCGTTAATGAGGGTTTTTCCGGAGGAGAAAAGAAACGGAATGAGATTTTTCAAATGGCCATGCTCGAACCCAATTTGGCCATTCTCGACGAGACGGATTCAGGGTTGGACATCGACGCTTTGCGAATCGTTTCGGAAGGAGTTAATGCCATGCGATCTCCAGAAAGAAGTTTCTTGGTCATTACCCACTATCAGCGTTTGCTTGAGTACATCGTTCCGGACTTTGTGCATGTTTTGGTTGATGGCCGGATTGTGCGATCAGGAGGCAAGGAATTGGCTTTGGAGTTGGAGGAGAAGGGATATGATTGGATCAAAGAAGACGCTGTTGCATGAGAGACTTGTCCAAGCCACAGGTCATGGACCGACCGAGGAAATCCACTCAGAATTCCAAAGCGCAAGAAGCCGGAAGGAAGTGGGTTGAGCAATTGGAAAAGCAATTGGAGGCTGCGACATCGCAATTTGATGAGGCGCTCGCAACTTTACCGGTGCCCCATCGCAGGGTGGAACGTTGGAAATACACTCCGGTCAATGGATGGTGGCGAGCAATTGGGAAGCGAGCTCAGATCACTGCGAAACAAGCTGGATGCGAGCCCTGCCCCATTCCTGGTTTGGACGCCTATCGTCTGGTGTTTGTGAACGGTGAATTTGATGCGGAAGCCAGCGATTTGCCTGTTTACCCGGGAATTGTTTGTTCTCCCTTGTCCCTTGTCCCCCAAACGGATCAAGCACCGCGGGGTTCAAATTCACTAGAACAAGAAGATTGGTTTGCTGCTTTAAATGGGAAGTTTGCTAAGGAGGGTTTGTTTTTGAGAATCGGTGATGGGATTTCGTTGGACCGGCCTCTTTTGGTGCATCATCATAGCACAGGAGAAGGGTGCGCGGCATTCTTGCGACATGACATTGAGATTGGAGTGAATGCGGAGATCAAGCTGATTCACTGGTCGACTGCTTCACAACCATCGCGTGGTGTGGTAAATATTTCGACAAAAGCGACGGTAGGATCGAATGGGCGCTTCCAGTTGGATAAAGTTCAAGATGAAGAGGGGCACATTCAGCACATGGCCTTCGAGGAGATTCAGCAAGCTCAAGACTCAAGAGTGGATGTCTACACCATGACCATTCGTGGCCAATGGGTTCGAAATGACGCGTCTTTTCGACTTGATGGAAAAGGAGCTCATGCGGAATTAAACGGGATTTATTTGCCCGACAACACAGAATTTGTAGATAACCATACGACAGTTGATCATCGTGCAGCCCACTGCACCAGCTCAGAACATTACAAAGGCATCTTGTACGGAAAGAGCACTGGAGTTTTTAATGGGAAGGTCTTTGTTCGCCCAGATGCGCAACAAACCAACGCTTACCAACAGAATGCAAATATTTTGGTTAGCGATCAGGCTACGATGAATGCAAAACCTGAATTGGAAATTTATGCCGATGATGTGAAGTGCAGTCATGGTTGTACCATAGGACAGTTTGATGAAGAGGCGCTGTTTTATGCCCAGTCCAGGGGAGTCGGAGTCGATGCTGCAAAAGCGATGTTGGTCCATGCATTCATCGATGAAATCCTCGATGGTGTGGCCGTGCACGAAGTGCGGCTAGAAGTGAATCATCGTTTGGCAGAGAAGCATCAATGGACGGAATGGAGTGATCACCTTGAATGAACTAAATGAAATCTTTGGACCCTAATCAAATTCGATTGCAGTTTCCGATTTTGAATCGGGAAGTGAACGGGAAACCACTGATTTACTTGGATCATGCGGCTTCTGCTCAGAAGCCGTTGGCGGTCATTGAGGCGCAGCGGGAATACCTATCCCATTACCATTCCAACGTTCATCGGGGGGTACATGCGCTTTCAAATCAAGCGACGGAGGCTTTTGAATCGGCGAGGCGGTCGGTGAGCGCTTCCATCAATGCAGAATTTGTAGAGGAAGTCATTTGGGTTGCCGGTGCAACTGACGGAATCAATCTAATCGCTCAGTCGTGGGGAAGAGATAACATTAAACAAGGAGATGTTGTCTTGATTACAGAAATGGAACATCACGCAAACATTGTTCCTTGGCAGATGCTTGTGAAAGCTTGTGGTGCTCGGCTGGAGGCAGTGGGTGTCACGGATGATGGCGTGTTGGATAAAACCGACTTTCAAAATAAATTGAAACTTCAGCCAAAGTTGGTTGCATTGACCCATGTGTCCAATACTTTGGGGACCATCAATGATGTAAAGTTTTGGGCAGATGAGGCCCATGCAGCGGGCTCCATTGTCCTGATAGATGGTTCACAAGCGATGCCGCATATGGATGTAGATGTGCAAGCGTTGGGTTGTGATTTTTATGTGTTCTCTGGTCACAAAGCCTATGGCCCAACAGGGATTGGGGTACTATATGGGAAACGTCAATTGTTGGAAGAGATGAGTCCATGGCGCGGAGGTGGTGAGATGATTGACGTGGTTAGCCTGAAGCATGGAACGACTTTCGCTGGTCTGCCCTATAAGTTTGAAGCGGGAACACCGCATATTTCCGGGGCCATTGCATTGGGCGTCGCCTTGAATTGGATTCAGGGAATTGGAAAAGGAGCGATGCAGGATCATGAAAATACTTTGACCGCCCAAGCGCGTCGAGGGTTGGGCCAAATTGAAGGGCTGCGTTTAATCGGAAATGCACCAAACAGCAGCAGTGTGGTGAGTTTTGTGGTGGACGACGTCCACCCTTATGATATTGGCACATTGCTCGATTCACAGGGCATCGCGGTTCGAACAGGTCACCACTGCACACAACCGTTGATGGAGCGATTTGGTGTGGTCGGTACTGTCCGAGCCTCATTCGGTGCGTACAACACGTTGCAAGAAGTGGACGCACTCGTCTCTGGAACACAACGTGCGATTCGTATGCTTAAAGGCTAATGTTATTCAGAGCCAAACACCATGAATGAAACACTGGAAGCCCGTCAAGTAGAAATCGTTGAAGAGTTTGAGTCTTTCGAAGATTGGATGGACAAGTACGAGTACGTGATAGAACTCGGTAAATCACTCAACTCAATGCCAGAGTCAGCGAAACTTGATGACCATTTGATTCGAGGTTGTCAGTCTCGTGTTTGGCTAGTAGCAGCTAAAAATGATGATGGAACGATTCGATTTGAAGCAGATAGCGACGCCATCATCACGAAAGGGCTCGTTGCATTGATGGTAAGAGCGTTGAATGGTCTGACCCCAAAAGCAGTAGCTGAGGCCGATTTATGGTTCATTGCAAAAATCGGTCTGGACACCCATCTGAGCCCTACACGTGCCAATGGCCTGCAATCGATGGTCCAACAAATGAGGCATTATGGGTTGGCGTTTCAAGCGAAAGGCTAGACACTTTGTAAAAAGTGGCGATAAGCCAACTCAAAATCTGTAAGCTCTTGCAGGTTGCACAAATTAGGAGAGGCCAACGCCACTTCGGTCCAGGAAGACCTAAATGTAAGACTAGGCAATATGGCCGTTGGTTGCATCACAGGCCTTCACCAGTTCTGCCAAAGTCAGCGTTTTGCATCTTCGCCTGCCAATCGGCTACCAAAGCAAGAAATTGAGCTTTTTCCTCCTCTTTTACAGGATTTGAAGGAGGGAATTCTTCTTTCAAATGATCAACCTGTTTCCCATTTTTCCAAAAACGGAAACAAACATGAGGCCCCGTTGAGAGTCCTGTGCTGCCTACATATCCAATGACTTGACCTTGACTGACAGATTCTCCTACTGAAACAGCTCGTTTTGACATGTGCAGGTATTGCGTTTCATAGGTGGAATTGTGTCGAATTTTCACATAGTTTCCATTTCCACTGGAGTAGGTCGATTTGGTCACCACTCCATTGCCCACGGCGATGATGGGGGTTCCCATGGCTGCTGCATAATCTGTCCCAAGATGGGGCTTGGTTTTCTTCAATATTGGATGGAAACGTTTGAGGTTGTACCTGCTGGCGATGCGACTGAATTCAACTGGGGCCTTGAGGAAGGCTTTGCGCAGGCTGTTACCCTCTGCATCGAAGTAGTCGACCCCCTCGCCCTGGTCAAATCGGTATGCTGGGAGTATTTTCCCTCGGTGTTGAAATTCGCACGCCATTACTTTTGGCATTCCAATGGGTTCGCCATTCACGAAGACCCGTTCATACAAAACATCAAAGGAATCTCCTTGCTGCAATCGGGAGAAGTCAATGGTCCAAGCATAGACATTGGCCATGGCCAAGGCCAGGTTGGTTGAAGCTCCGATGCGCTCAAGATCCACATACAATGATGATTCAATGGTGCCGGTGGCACGCTGAATCAAGGTGTCAGACGGCTGGGTTTCCTCGGTAATTTCAAAGGGTTCACGGAGTGAAAACTTCACATACCGCAATGCATTTTGCTCGTAGATGAAATAGCGCGCAGGTTGAGCCGTATCACCATCGTATAAGATCCACCAAGGTTTACCTGCTCGAATATTGCGTACATCATAGGATTCTCTTGAGGCTTCTGCAATTTTATAGATATCAGCGGAACGAACACCTGCAGGACCCAATAAATGCGACAGCGACTGACCATCTTCCACTTGGCCTGAGTCTGCGCGAAATTCTTCCCACATCAATCCAAAACGTTCGATGGGTTCTCGAATGGGTTCGGGCTCCTCCGTTTCTGATAACTCTGCGACTTCGGGCTCGCTATATCCACAACCTAAAAGAAGCAGCTGAAAAACCGCTAAGCAAGCAATAAACGACCTCATTTCTTTCCAAATATCTCTTTTGCAACCCATCCTTTACCCCATTCATTCAATTCTTCCTGACTCCAAAGTTCCGGATAAAAAATCCGTTTTTGAAATCGGGGCGGCAGGTACTTCTGCCAATTCGTTCCACCTGTAGCGGCAATATCCTCCGGGTTTCGCTGCAGGTATCGGACAGCACTTTTGTAATGACTCAATGGCCAATTGATGTTGACATTGACGTCGAGCCATCTGAGTTCTTCTCGTAATTCGGGGTTTTTTTCTGCCTCTGGAAGGCCATTCCATTGGCGCCTGAGGTTGGTGTCAAACGCACCTTTAGCCAAGTCTAACAAGATCTGGTCGTATTTAGCTTCGAATTGCTTGAGCGTCAGGGTCTTCTTCCCAGATGCCAATTCCACCGCGCCTGCTTTCCAGTAAATGGAATCAAATAATTCAGCAAGCTGATTCGCTTGATGGTTGGCATGAACTTCCCGAGCCCCTTCTTTCAGAAGCCGATCAAAACTTGTACATCGAATTTCAATCATCCGATATTGTGCGCTTTGAAATCCGCTTGCCGGGAGCAATGACATACGGAACTTCAAGAATTGCTCCTGATCCATCCCGTCCACCATGATGTCAAAGCTGTGCGTTAATGCCTCGAAATAGCGATTGACACGCCTGACGCGTTTCAGTATCTCTTGTCCTGCGACGGAGCCTTTTCCTTGAAGCTGTTCAAGCTCATGGAGGGAAAGCTTGAAATACAACTCGGTGATTTGATGATAAATGATGAAAATGGTTTCATCGGGAATGGGCGTGATGGGATGCTGGAGACTGAGTAAAGTGTCTAAGTTGATGTAGTCCCAATACGTAAGGTAATCCGCGTAGAGCAGGCCGTCTAAGTAAGAGCTTAGGTCTTGGCCCATGGCTGCGTATTTCTCCTGGAGCGCTTGGATTTTCTCCAAGATGGTGTCATCAAATGGTTGGGTTTTTGCCATGTGGCAAATTCGGAAAAATCAGGCCACCATTTGATGCACTATTACAGATTTCTCAACCCTGTGGCGTGTGTCAATTTCATTTTGATTTTCCCAAACAAGATTTGAGTCTCTGCAAGAACCGGAATGTGCCTGCCATCATTGCTGACGTATACAGTAAGATCAGTGGAGTTTTCCCAAATCCTTCCGGTTTGAATGATGGGCTGAATCACAAAACAATTCCATTTCTTCCCGTTGACTTCGATGTTTTTGGTTCCCTTTTTGGTCAACTTCAAATCGAACCACTCCTCGTCCATGAATAATGGGATGGTAACCGTGTCGGCATGGGATACGTTGGCCCAATCGACTTGTCGCAATGCGTAAAGGCCACTGACCATGTCGTGCGCCACCCCGGGAAGTGCAAATCGACTGGTCTGAGGTGAATCGTTGCCTCTTGATTGTTTGGTTCTCACGGAGTTAGTGGTCCAATCAAATCGGTAATTTTGATATAGCTCATATCCACCCTCATTGATATCTCGCTCAAAGACGAGTGGAAGTCCAGTTTTTGAATCAATGGTTGATTGATAGCGGTCATTTACTTCAAAAACCCACCGAAAGGCCCCATTGGTCTGGCCATTTACGGTAATATCCCAAGCTTCTCGACCTTGAAATAATCCTTTTTCAGCGATAGCTATTGTTGCACTTGCAGCTTCAATGAATCCAAATTGAAAAGCGTATTCGAGCCGCTCTCCTGGTTCAAATACGGGCTCGTAATTGCTGATTTTTGGAAATGGATGGTTATCGAGTTCAGCCAAGCTGACTTTGGGCAGTGGTTGTGCTGCCAAAAACTGAGCAAACCCCACGGCGATCAACAATATCCTTTTCATGAAGGGATTTTGTCAAAAATCACGCCAGACTCAATCGCCAATGGATGCAATGCACTTTAATTCAATTGCAATCGGAGTGGGTAAGCGATTGATTTCAACAGTCGTGCGGCAGGGTTGAGTAGCAGGATTGGGAAAGTATTCAGCGTAAATGCGATTGAAGGTGCGGAAATCACGATGCATGTGAACCAGGAAAACCGTGACGTCAATCAATTCCTCCCAGCTGCTCCCGTGGGCCTCGAGGATGGCCTTCACATTGGTAAAGACACTGTGGACTTGGGCTTCAAAATCGAATTCCTTGAAATTTCCATTGTGGTCCATGGCCAATCCAGGAACCCCGCTGTCGTGGGCGTCGCTTCCCGCAACGCGAGGCCCTACGCCGCTCAAAAAGAGAAGGTTGCCTGCTTTTCGGGCAAACGGGTAAGCGCCAACCGGTTTGGGCGGTCTTTGTGATTCGTTTGTCATGCCGTGAAGATAACCCAACCCGCATTGGGGCATTCCCGTCGCTCGAATTTCTGATAGTTTTCGACGAATGAACCTATTATTTCTTTATATTGCGTTCTTTAACCACTGAGTAACAATAATGAGTCGTTTAGTTTTATTGTCATTTCTGCTAGTGGCAACGCCCAGTGTATTAGGTCAAACCCCCGGTCAGATTTTCCGGACTGCCGTGAACGATTCATTGCTTGACCCCAACGGGGATGGTTGGATTTCAGCCACGACGAGTGGTTTCAGCGATGTGCCGACGATTCAAGATGAGTCGGAGGAGTTCGAAACGTCGTGGAATGTGCTTTGGCATTATGAATTGGAACCAAGCAGTGATTTGCAAACGGGGAGCACTTGCGGACCTACAGAAATCGTTGATAACCCAAATACGCAAGAACACGCGGCTTTTTGGAAAGTCCACGACCCCGATGGTATCGCCGGAAATGAGGATGAATTGTTGTTATTTCGGATGCGTATCAACAGCGATCCAAATAATGCAGCTTATGGTTACAGTTTCTTAATCGACTCGGATCAGAAATTCGGCAGTTCTGGTCCAGATGCCGACCCCAATGCATTGAGCGGAAACCCTGGTTTTGAGTACGAAATTCTTTTTGCATCGGGCAATTCCGGGGGCGTTTCCGTGAACGATGTAGACGGCGTTGCGGCTCACAATGCAGTCACCACCTTGCAGTCCTATGCGGATGGGGTGAACGATCAACGTTCCTACGCCCGCTTTTCAAACTGCTCCGGCGCGACACCTATTTTCATTGACTTCTTTATAGCTTTCTCTGATCTGGGTCCAGCGGTAACGTCTAACACGACCTTGCGCATGCTTTTCGCCTCCGCGAGTTCCGCAAACTCGGCGTTGAACGGTTCGGCCAGTGACATCGGTGGGGTGAATGACTCAAATTATCCGGATGACGATTCCATTTTTGACACGTACATCACTGCCGTTCCAACGATTCAATTCAGCGTGGGCTATTCCATTGTCGACGTTGACGGCGATGGTGTGGACGATGCTTCAGACAACTGCACCGATTTGACTGCTTGCAATTACGATGGCTCGGTGAATAACGTAGCCTGTACGTTTGCCACTACCTGGTATGCGGATACGGATGCCGATGGCGCTGGTGACCCTGCGACGACTCAATCTGCCTGCACTCAGCCAGCGGGATATGTTGCTGTAGCAGGTGACGGTTGTCCATCAGACCCAAACAAGACGGCAGCCGGTGTTTGCGGCTGTGGCGTTGTGGATGTGGATGTGGATAGCGATGGTGTTTGCGACAGCAGTGACAATTGCACCAATCTGTCTGCATGCAATTATGATGGTTCAGTGAATAACGTAGCCTGCACGTTTGCTACTACTTGGTATGCGGATACGGACAGCGATGGCTTCGGCGATGCGTCGAGCAGCCAATCTGCCTGCACGCAACCAGCGGGATATGTATCGAACAGCACGGACTGCGACGACACGGACAACTCGATTAATGCCTTGGATGCGTGTGGCGTGTGCGGCGGATCTGGACCATCGACGTGGTATGCCGATACAGATAATGACGGCGCTGGCGATCCTGCGACGACTCAGTCTGCATGCACTCAGCCAGTGGGATATGTTTCTGTAGCAGGGGATGGTTGTCCATCAGATCCAAACAAGACATCAGCGGGAGTTTGTGGTTGCGGAGTTGTTGATGTCGATATTGATAGTGATGGGGTTTGCGACAGCAGTGACAATTGCACAAATCTGTCTGCATGCAATTATGATGGCTCGGTGAATAACGTAGCCTGTACGTTTGCAACGACCTGGTATGCCGACACAGACAGTGACGGCTTTGGCGATGCGTCGAGCAGCCAATCAGCTTGCACTCAGCCTGTTGGATACGTATCGAACAGTACGGACTGCGACGACACGGACAATTCGATTAATGCGCTGGATGCATGTGGTGTGTGTGGCGGATCTGGACCATCGACGTGGTATGCCGATACAGATAATGACGGCTTTGGCGATGCGGCGAGTAGCCAATCGGCCTGCACTCAGCCAGCAGGATACGTATCGAACAGCACGGACTGCGACGACACGAACAATTCCATTAATGCGGTCGATGCTTGCGGTGTTTGTGGCGGTGCAGGACCCACAACTTGGTATGCTGATGACGACAGTGACGGATTAGGCGACTCAGGAGATAGCCAATCGGCCTGCACACAGCCAGTAGGATACGTATCGGACAACTCGGATGCGTGTGATGATCTGGCAGCGACGAATTTCAGTGATCCAGGAAATGCCCCATGCATTTATGCAGCACCTACTTACACCAGACTCGATTCTCTTTGGGCTTGTGAAGCACAGGGCAATGTAACAATGGATTTGGATACAATGCACGTAGGTACAGGCTCCTGGTCCTATAGTATTTTGACAAACATCGTTGGCTTTGCCGCTTCCTCAATCACGGCAAACATCATTGAATTTGATTTTTCGGCTGCAGGCACTGGAAGAGACACCGTCGAGATATCAGGCACAAACGGTGTCAACACGGCTTCTATAGAAATCATCGTTCAGGAGTCAAATTATCCTTATTACACCTCAATCAATCCAGATGGTGTGTCAAATCCAGGAGTTGCGGATGGCGGGTCTGTTTTCAGCTTTCA
The DNA here is from genome assembly GCA_027624855.1 of Bacteroidota bacterium. Lineage (GTDB taxonomy): Bacteria > Bacteroidota > Bacteroidia > Flavobacteriales_D > Sanyastnellaceae > UA16. The sequence continues at coordinate 6,699 of JAQBTQ010000023.1, read as the reverse complement.
GGGCAATCACAACCTCGGCGTAACCGTTCACTATTACAAGGATGCAGTAATGATCATCGATGGAGGGGTAAATAAGTTCATGGGGTATGGCGAGGAATTCACTTTAACGTCCGATGCCAACGGAAATTGGACTAATCTGCCTACAGATGCTGTTTGGATTTCGGGATATACCAATGCTTTCGGATGTTATAGTCCTGAGCCGGCCACTACCAGTCAGCCAACGGCGAATCCAAAAATCCGGCAGATGCCGATACCTCACTTGATTGACTGAAAACAGCACGTTTTCTTGATTTCTTGGATAATCGCTGCATGGCAAAGATTGCATGCGGTATCTTCGCTTTATGCGTTATCAACCCCTTTCAGCAGATCTGTATAAGGCCAATCGCGCCAAATTCGCAGCTCAAATGAAGCCGCGATCTATTGCGGTTTTTTTCTCCAATGACATTTACCCAACCAGTGCAGATGGAACCTTGCCATTTAAGCAGGCTAGTGACATTTTGTGGTTGACGGGCGTAGACCAGGAAGAGACGGTTTTGGTGCTCTTTCCGGATGCCCACAATCCGAGCGATCGCGAGATCCTGTTCACGTTGGAAACGAACGAGGAGTTGGCCATTTGGGAAGGGGCCAAATTGGACAGGACTCGAGCCACCGCCGCGACGGGAATCACCAATATCCAATGGACTACGGCCTTCGAGCGTACATTCCATCGCCTCATGGCCGAAGCCGATGCGTTGTACCTTAACGACAACCCGCACACCCGTGCCCGCAACATCGTCCAAACCCGCACGGATCGCGAAAACGCAGGCTTGCGCGCCAATTATCCCAACTATGAATTCGAGCGTTCAGCGCCCATTTTGTACAGCCTGCGCGCCATCAAATCTCAGGAGGAAGTGGATCAAATGCAGCGCGCGTGTGACATCACAAAAGCCGGTTTCGAGCGCGTTTTGCAATTCGTAAAACCGGGCGTCATGGAGTACGAAATCGAAGCGGAGTTCATGCACGAATTCCTGCGCCGCGGCTCACGCGGATTCGCCTACACGCCCATCATCGGAAGCGGCTTCAACGCGTGTGTGTTGCATTACATCGAGAACAGCGCCGAATGCAAAGCCGGCGACGTCATCTTGATGGACGTGGGAGCAGAATACGGCAACTACGCGGCCGACATGACACGGTGCGTTCCGGTGAGCGGGAAGTTTACGGACCGCCAGCGCGCCGTGTACAACGCGGTGCTGAGCGTAATGCGCGGCGCCATGAACCTGCTTAAGCCCGGCGTCAGCCTGCACGACTACCACGTGCAGGTAGGCGAGTTAATGACCAAAGAATTGTTGGACCTCGGCCTGATCACGGCGGATGAGGTGGCCAACGAAAACCCCGCTTGGCCCGCTTATAAGAAGTACTTCATGCACGGCACATCTCACTTCATTGGGTTGGACGTCCACGACGTCGGTCATTGGCACGAGCCCATCCAAGCCGGCCATGTCTTCACCGTCGAACCTGGCATTTACATCCGTGAAGAAAACCTCGGCATCCGACTCGAAAATGATATCCTTATCACAGAGGATGGTTACGTCGACCTCATGGGGCAGATCCCGCTTGAGGCGGATGAGATCGAGGCCATGATGGCGGGCTAACGCCCTTACAAATTCGCGCTCACCAACGAGTCCAAGAAGGCCGCGGTATCCTCGCCGTAGCCCATGTTGCGCTCAATGATGGAGCCGTCGCGTCCTACCAAGAACCATGTAGGATAGGCGACGACAGGATATCCTTCGGGCAGCGAGTCCAAAATGGCTTGGGGAACATCCAGTTCGCGGCGGTCGAGGTAGCGCTTTACGGTCTTTGCATTTTGGTGGTGGTTTACACCAAGAACGTGGAAACCGGATGGCCCAAATTCCTTTTCCATGTGAGCCAAATGCGGCAAGGCTCGCATGCAAGGGCCACAACCGATGTACCAAAAATCCACATAAACGAGGTCGCCATTAAGGTCGGAGAGTGCCGTTGGTTGTCCGGATAAATCAACACCCTCAATTCCGGGGGCAGCTGATCCTACAGCGGGAAGGGCCGCTAAGGCTTCTTCAAACCAATTTTCATCCCCACCTCCTTCAATTTCATTTGCGGACGGCTCTGGTTGACGAGCCCATTGCGGAGCCGTCCAATTACTGATTGCCAACTCGACCGTGCCATCGTTGACGGACTGCCAATTCCATTCAATGACCATGTCGCTTCCATAAGCCATATCGGCTCTGTACCACGATTGTTCATGTCGAACAGGAAGGCCATGAGGGGCTTGAAACCACCATTTTTTGACCGATCGGGTATCAGGATGGAAGTCTTCTTTGGTTGAATCTTGGACTTCGGTGGAGGTCAAAATGAATTGCTCGGGTTGATTCGATGATGGTAAAACATGTTCCCATTCAACAATGGCCAACGAATCGGTAACTTGTTTTGCCCACCACGTTGTGTCATGCAGCATGACAGGCAATGTTAGCGAGGTGTAATAATTCGGGATTCCATTGCCATTTCGCTGAGCATCGGGATCCATTGGAAAGGTTTTCAGTATGCTGTCTTTTGAAATGGTAATGAGTTCATTGGCCCACAAATGCCCAAAATTGAGGCTGGTGTTGCCATCCTCCATGAACGCATCTTCAAAGGTCCAGGCCATGGAGTACGATGAATCGCCCATTGAATGATTTCTGACCCAGTCCATTTGCACTTCGCGCTCCCATTCGGATTCAGAGGCTTCCGTTCGATTTGAGTGAAAGGCGACGAGACGCGCGTTTTCAACCTGGCTCAATGCATCATAAACATCAGATGGAGAGTTGAAAACAGGATCTGGAGGACTGCACGCTGAGAACAGTGCTGCAAAGAAAAATAGGAAGGTAAAACGGCTCATGACACGGTTGATTGGGGGGAATTTACACCATTTCAATCACCCATGCATGGTTTCTTTCTTTCCATATCGTTCCATGATTCCGGCCTCATAATCAAGAAAATCCTGCCACCGGGTTTCTACATCTACACCGGTGCCGTACTTCCGAGCAAAACCAATGAATGTGGAATAATGTCCTGCCTCTGAAATCATGAGTTCCCTGTAAAATTCTGCCAGTTTCGGATCGCTGATTTTTTCGGAAAGCATCTTGAATCGTTCGCAAGAACGTGCCTCAATCATAGCGGCAAAAAGCAATCGATCCACGAGCTGCTCTTCCCTAGAGCACTTCCTCTTGATGAATTGCAATAGCTCACCCACATAATCGTCCTTTCGCTCTGGACCCAACTCAAACCCACGTTCTTTGATGTGCTCTACGACCATGCCAAAATGCTCAATTTCTTCCTGCGCAATGCGGGTTAATTCTTGAACCAAATCGATGTGTTCTGGAAATCGAACGATGGTCGAAATGGCGTTGGAAGCGGCTTTTTGCTCACACCAAGCGTGGTCGGTGAGGATTTCAGAGATGTTGGATTCGACCAATGCGACCCATCGAGGATCAGTGGGCAATCGGAGTCCAAGCATTGGGGATTCTTGTTTGTTAATCATGATCTTAATTGAATTCGTATCAGGCTCCCAGTAGGAATCCAATGCCCATCTTCACCGCGAAGACAGAGTTCTCCAGACTCCATCGAAGCTTCAGGTAGAATGCGGCTCCAGACCGTTTCCAGTGCTGAAGGGGCAATGCCACTGTAGGTATTCATGATGATGAAGCCTTCGGGCTCAACCAGATCAGCAACAATTTCACACAGGTTGAGTAGTTGATCTTCCAATCGCCATTTCTGGCCTTTGGGCCCGAGACCCCAAGTCGGGGGATCGAGAATGATGCCTTTGTATTGATTGCCTCGCTTTTGTTCTCTTTGCGCAAACTTCAATGCGTCTTCTACCACCCAACGGATCCCATCCAATCCGCTCAACTCCATGTTGATACGGGTCCAATCTACGACTTGGCGAATGGCATCAACATGCGTCACATCCGCTTCGACCGCTCTTGCCGCCAATGAAGCCCCGCCTGTGTATGCAAACAGGTTTAGAAATTTATCTCCTGGATTTAGATGCTCCGCTATGAATTCCCAGTTGACGGCTTGTTCAGGAAAAAGACCCACGTGCTTGAAGCGGGTCATTTCTAAATGAAATTGCAGATGAATGCGCGGAGACTTGTACTGAATGTTCCATCCCTCAGGGACGCTATCAAGCGGCACCCAATTTCCTTTGGTCATTCCGGTTGGTTCAAAGCGCACCTTTGCCTCTTCCCAAATGCGGTGATCGCGAGCTCTGGACCAAACGGCAGCGGGGTCAGGTCGATCAATGATCAGATCACCGAACCGTTCCAATCGGGCTCGGTCTCCCGAGTCGATGACAGCGTACTCTTCCCAAAACTCCGGGGCCCATCGTTGATAAGTGCGTGTAGACATGCGTGTGCAAAGGTCGGAAATGCCAGTTGATTCGAAGCATCTTTGTCATATGCCTCCACGGACACCGCCACGACAATTGCGCAAAGAGATCCTTGAGGTCTTTAAACGTCAGCCCAACAAGCCTTTGAATCACAAGCAAGTGGCAAGTAGCATGGGGATCTTGAACCATGATACGCGACGAAAAATCATGGATGTAATGGATGAAATGGGAAGGGATGGCCGGTTGGAACCTCTGGGTCGTGGTAAATTCGTTTTGGCCGAAATACCCCAAGACGATCGGCCAACGGGGACGATTCAAATTACCCGACATGGAAAGGGATATGTGATGCTTCCTGATGGCAATGAAATCATGATTCCGAAAGGATACACAGGAACAGCTTTTTGGGGAGATACGGTGGAGGTGGATTGGATTCGGCGTGGGCGTCGCCACACTCCGCGTGTCAAGCGAGTGATGGAGCGCGCTAGGAAGCAATATGTCGTGGTCATTGAACGGGTGAGGGATTACGCTTTTGGTTATCCTTCGGATCAGCGGCTGCATGTAAACTTTTTCATTGGAGCGCCGCATTTGGGTGGAGCCGAAGACGGCCAGAAAGTGATCATTGAAATGATCAGATGGGACGATCCATCGGACGCACCATCTGCTCGCGTTACGGAAGTTTTGGGTCGACCCGGAGAACATGAGGTGGAGATGCACGCCATCCTTGCAGAGTTTGGCCTGCCCTATGAATTTCCAGAGCATGTGTTGGAAGCGGCCTCTGCCATTTCGAGGGAAGTCTCCCCTGACGAGTTGAAACGCCGTCGAGATTTTCGCGGGGTGACGACCTTGACGATAGACCCTGTTGACGCAAAGGATTTTGATGATGCGTTGTCGTTGAAACGGTTGGATAATGGCAATTGGGAAGTTGGCGTGCATATCGCCGATGTCACCCATTACCTGAAGCCCGGCACGGCGTTGGATGAAGAGGCCCGTCAACGGGCAACTTCTGTGTATTTGGTCGATCGAACCATACCGATGTTGCCTGAAGTGCTTTCCAATGACCTATGCTCCTTACGGCCCAATGAAGACCGGCTGGCATTTGCCGCTGTTTTTGAGTTGGACGAAAAAGCAAACATTGTAAACGAGTGGTTTGGTCGAACGGTCATACACAGTGATCGGCGATTTGCCTATCACGAGGCCCAAGAAAGGATTGAAACGGGTCAAGGAGATTTTGCAGAGGAGGTACAAACCCTGCAAAGTCTCGCGGCCAAGCTTCGTGCGAAACGGTTTGCCGCGGGGGGGATTGATTTTAATACAGAGGAGGTGAAGTTTGAGCTGGACGAGGCGGGAAAGCCACTACGGGTGGTGATCAAGCGGATGTTGGAAGCGAATCGGCTCATCGAAGACTTTATGTTGCTAGCAAACGTTCGCGTGAGCCGTTTCCTGGCAAATCCCAAGAAGCGAGACGGGCGAAAAGAAGAGGCTACACGAACAGCGGTTTACCGAATTCACGATCGTCCGGACCCCGAAAAGCTCAGTCAGTTGCGAAAATTCGTGTCGAAGTTTGGGCTCGACATGCCTAAAATCAACCCAGGCAATTCTGAATCAGCCTTGAGGGAGCTGCTTCAAACTGCGGCAGGTAGCGATGCAGAGAATGTCGTCAAAACGATGGCGATTCGTTCCATGGCAAAGGCGGAGTACAGCACGGAAAACATTGGTCACTATGGACTGGCTTTTCCGTTTTACACGCATTTCACGAGTCCGATTCGTCGGTACCCAGACGTCCTCGTGCATCGATTGGTTCAGCATTATTTAGACCAAGCAAAACCCCTTCCCCCCGGGCCGCTGGTGGGGATTTGTCAGCACAGTTCCAATATGGAAAAGCAGGCTGCTGAGGCCGAACGGGCATCCATCAAGTACAAACAAGTGGAATTCTTGATGACTCGGCTAGGCGAAACATTTCATGGTATTATCAATGGGGTGGTTCCTAAGGGAATTTTTGTGGAACTCGAGGAAAACAAATGCGAAGGGTTTGTTCCCAAGGACGCACTACCAGACGATTATTATGTTTACGATGAAGATCGGCAAGCGCTGGTGGGCGCTCGTCACGGCCAACACTTTGCGATGGGTGAACGCGTTTCGGTTCGTGTTGTGGCAGCTGATTTGGCCAAACGGCAATTGGAGTTCGATATCCCAGATGCTTAATTCTTATCGAATCGTTGATTCGGTGCCATTGGATAAATTACCTTTGCGCTCGAAAAGCGCGCCCATAGCTCAGTTGGTTAGAGCAGTGGACTCATAATCCATTGGTCGTAGGTTCAAGT
>JAQBTQ010000004.1 GCA_027624855.1 Bacteroidota bacterium | reverse complement strand
TGGTTTCCGAAGCAATGAGGACCCCATTCGAGAGCACATTCACCGTTGCACCTCCCCAGCCAGTTCCTCCCGCTGGATTCGAAGTCATATTGATGGTCCAAGTCCCGCACGATCCCACAGGTGGAGGGAAGTTGAATGGCATGACTTCACCCAAGGCGTGTACGACCCCGTTGTAAGCCAAAATGTCCGGTTGAATAATCGTGGCAGCATTGGCCGAAATGCCGTCCGCATCGATGGCGATGCTGATGGATTCGTTGCCGTACGAAACCAAATTCTGACCGTTGTACAATTGATCGCTCTCATACACCGCCTCGACCAAATGGCCGTACAAGATATCGTCCATGTATTGTGAACCGAGCAGCTCGGATACGCTGGCGAATCCATTCTCCTCCGCGAACGCAATGAAGGCGTCATCGGTCGGAGCGAAGACGGTGAAAGGCCCTTCCGCAGGTTCGTTGTCATTCAAGATGGGCTGACCTCGCAACGCCTCATTCAATCCCTCGTCGAGCAAAGCCTGTTCCAAAATGGTGTGATCGGGGCTTTGCACGATGGCGTCCCACGTAGTCGCACTGGGGTAACCCGCTGGCGCCAGGATCTTGTCCACCATATGCAGAACACCATTGAATGCCGTGATGTCCGAGTAGATGATGGTGGCATCATCCACGACGGCGCTTCCGTCATCGCCGATGGAAATGCTAAGAGACTGGCCTTCGGCCGTCTCCAACGTCATGCCATCCTGGAGGTCGTCTGCCATGTAAACACCAGGCACAATATGATACTTCAATGCGTTTGGCATGTCGTAAAAGGCCGCCATATCGAATTGACTCAAGTTTATAAGTTCCATTAAATCGTTCACCGCTGGATCATTCGGCACAAAGACCGTGTATTCTTCTGTTCCATTGAGATCCACCTCGCCTACCCAGCCTGGATTGTCAACTCCACCAACATAGGTAGAACTGAGGTAGGAAGTGAACACATAACTGGATTGAAAGCCTTGCAGCGACTCCAATTCTCCTCCTCCCCAGAACTCGAACAATCGGTCGGTCAAGGTAACCGCATCCACGACGATTGTCCCGTTCATCCCCAACTCCGGCTGCACCCCGATGGATGATGTAAAAGTGTAAATACCTGGAACGTCGAACGTAACCGTGCCCATGCAGACGCCTTCAATGTTTCCTTCCGTTTCGTCCAAGAAGAACGGCACAGGGTTCGTGGCGGCCGTGCCGTCCACATTGTGGATGCCTTCGGCGTTAACAAATGCGACCGTCTGACCGACGGATATGGTCATTTGACTAGGCGTAAAGGTGAAGTCCGTCAAATAAATGGTCGTATCCGCTTCGCATTGAGCAATAAGTTGGACACTGCACAGTGAGAGAACAAAGCCGAGAACCAGAGAAAGTTGATTTTTCATTTTTTCAAAGTTGATTTCACCGGTGATACCATTAACCATTCTTGTTTGTGACAGGAAAAAGAAAACTTGGCGAATGAACCACCTGAGTGTCATGCTCATGGGTACAGAATGCACTCATTTTACAACCCGCGGACGGATAAGTTCAAAGTATCGGGTTACACCTGCTGAAATTTGAACGGTATGCAACCGCCCATCCCAAGGGGTCAGTGTCGGGGCAGTGATATCGTCATCACGTCTAGCATTGACCGATTGAAAGCCCGTCGTCGCAGAAAAATCCACTCGCCATTCTGGCTGAATTTGATAACCAACATAAAAACGAGCAGTCGGTGACCACGAAATTCGGACAGGTGAGAGATCGGCGTCCTGGAATCTTGCCAAAGAACCCGAATCAAGGAAAGTCTGACCCTGCGCGCCAGTTCGGACTTGGAATTGCCCTCCCAATCCTGTCCCAAGCGTCCAACGTGAGACCATCCACTCCTTGCGCCATTCTACCGGAACGATTATCGCATTCCAATGATTGTAATCTCGGACATGACGCTGGTGAGTCGCGGTAACCAAAACGGGTCCAGTTAACACGGACAACGTATCGCCTGAAATTGGATCCAGCTCCACAGATATAACACCTTCGGGTTGAACAAATTGGGTTTGCCAAGTATGCTCAAACTCCAATCGTTGCGCGTAATCAATCCAACCCAAACCCACCGACCAGTGTTGATTTTTGAAATCGAAATCCAATGCCATTCCCGCGCCTGTACTCGATGCAGTGAAAAAGTGGTCACTGTAAGCAGCGAGATTGTCATTGACATACTTGAAGTTACTTAAGGTTATTCCTCCGAATGCCCGCAATGCATAGGGCCTTGTATGCTCAATATGAGAAGGAATGACATTTTGTAACAGCATCCTTTCATGATCATTGCCAAGAGCCAACTGAATGGGTTTCATGCGTGAAATTGGCGGAATAAGATTAAAATTTTGATCCAGAGAAAATTCATTGGCTTGACTGCTCAATTCCCTTGAATCATTTAGCGCTGGTTCTTCAGCCCTGAATTCCTTCGCAGGCTTCGTTTGTGTGCTTCGAATTGTCTCCGTTGCAATTGAAGGAGGATTGTTCGATTCCGATTTGGACGAGGGATCTCTTGATTCATCCAAATCGTCCAAAGTCAAGTCTGATGCCGATGCGGCAGAAGGGGGCGTATCATTCCCTAGGTCTTGATCGGGAATGACCTCTTTGTCAATTCCACGTAAGGGCAAATGCTGCTGAGCGGAATTATTGAATTGAGCAACTTCATTTCCGACACCAGCCATTTCCTTCTCTTGCTCCGAATGCCCATTGGTAAGAATCGCAAATTCTGCATTCTGCGTGGGGTTATCCGATGGCTCGTAGTCCAAAAGCAATCCAACTCCAATCCCTGCTACAAACAAGAAACCTCCACCAAAGGCAGCCCACTTCCAACCAATGGAGTTTCCATTGGGAATGACGCTTTCAGGCGTTGGAGCTTTCAATCCCGACGAAACCTTCTCCCACAATGCTTCATCCATCGCAGGATCTGCCTGAGCCTTGGTGCCGCTCAGTTTCGATTTCAGTAAGTCTTCAATCCGTTTCATGATCATTGGTTTTCTTTGGAATCAATTCGCCCCCTTCCAGGTCAAATCGGGAGGCGATCCATTGTTTGGCCCTCGACAAACGCTTCCGAGAGGTCATTGAAGAAACATGCAGTAATGCCGCTATTTCATCATGTGAATACCCCTCTACCGAATGAAGGATAAGCACTTCATATTGCTCTCGAGGCAAAGCCCTTAATCGTTGCAGTAAATCTTCGGCATTCAATTGTGCAAGCACTTCCGGTTCGCGCTGCCCCGATGCGTTGAAATTTGAGATGGCTTCATGATTCGATTGCCGCATTCCGCGCATTCCAAATGTTATTGCCGCGTTGACTGCAATTCTAGTGGCCCACGTTTGAACTTGTCCCTTTTTGGGATCGAATTGGTGAAGGTTTCGGAAGATGCGAATAAACGCTTCCTGTAACACATCTTGAACATCCGAATCGTCCCAGATATAACGCCTAACAGCACTCTTCAGATAAGGCAACAACCGATCAAACAGACCTCGTTGTGCCATTGAATCTCCTTCCAAACACCCTTGAACAAAGGTCCAATATGGATCTGTTGAATTGATTTCTTCTTCCATCAATTCCTTCGCAACGGGATCTTGGATGCCATCCAACGTATCATCAATTTCAAGGGCAATCCACATGGAGTTCTACTAACATACCATCTACAGAAGGAGCGATAGTGGAGTCGGCTGATTGGCTCGCCACTCCCAAATCTGCGCACGCAAAAAAGGCTTCGACAGAAAGTGATTCGGTACCAAGCGGCAAGTAATACGGCAGCGTAATTCCTTCCACTGGTACTTCGACATACGTTTTTCCAGCCAAAAAAGATGGAGTAGTTTCAACTGTGACAACCACTGCGGCTCCGATGTCATTGATGAATTCGATTTCAACGACATCTACAGTATTTGGATCAAGGCAATCACAATTCACGGAGACCATCCCTTCCTGGTCAAAAACTGCACACACATCTCCGATGTTGAGCATAAACTCGGGACAATCCACTGCGTCAATTTCATCTGAAGTGGGAAACGCCACTTCCGTGATGGTGTAATCAAAAACCTCTTTCTTGCAACCGTAAATCAAGGTCAAAGAGGAACACAGAACACAAATGAAGGGAATTGTGAGTTTATTCATTTTCTTTACTTACCATTCCCACACCACAATTGTGACCGACAACAGAAATTTTTTGTCACAACCCGCAGGGTGAAGGAGTAAAATGGCGCGAGTCACATGAGAGAACTATGATTGAACAAGAGGAGCAAAGTCTTTGTTTTAAGGGCATGACGGAACACAACTCCACTGACGCATTGGTCATCGGCGCAGGCTTCGCAGGCATCGCTGCAGCGACGCAATTGGCAGAGCTGGGATACGAGGTTGACCTACTCGAACGGCACGACCATGCAGGTGGTCGAGCGCGAGTCTTCGAAGTGGAGGGTTTCACATTCGATATGGGACCAAGTTGGTATTGGATGCCTGATGTGTTCGAAGCCTACTTCAAAAAATACGGGAGCGATGTGAAGAAGGAGTTAGATCTGGTAAGGCTCGACCCGTCTTACACTGTTTGGTTTGACAACGGGCCCGTGCAAATTCCTGCCGACCTAACGGCATTGAAAGCCACCTTCGACTCCATTGAGCCGGGTGCAGGTGTTGCCTTGCAAAAATTCCTTGATGAAGCTCGCATCAAATACGAAATCGGCATGCGGGATTTTGTGCAGAAGCCAGCCCATAGCGTCATGGAGTTTGCCGATTGGAAAACGCTCAAACAATCGACTCAACTCACCTTGTTTCGCAGCTTCAGTGAACATGCCCGCAAGTATTTCAGCGACGAGCGATTGCTCCAAATCATTGAGTTTCCAGTCCTTTTTCTCGGAGCTAAACCAGAGAAAACTCCCGCGCTGTACAGCTTGATGAATTATGCGGATACCGTACTTGGAACGTGGTATCCGATGGGTGGAATGCATGAAATCGTGCGAGCCATGGTCCGGGTTGCCGAGAAGAAGGGCGTTCGTTTTCACTATGATTGCGATGTGAAGCAGATCACCGATGATGGCCGTTGCGTCACCGGGGTCGAATTGAAGGACGGAACCCATTGGACCGCTCCTACCATTGTCGCTGGTGCTGACTACCACCATGTTGAGCAGCACCTGCTCTCCGCCAAATGGCGCCGCTATGATGAAGCATATTGGGACTCACGGGTGATGTCTCCTAGCTCGCTTCTTTTTTATGTTGGTGTGAGCCAGCGTGTCCCCGATTTGCAGCATCACAACCTCTTTTTTGACACACCATTTGGGCCCCATGCGGAAACCATTTACGATTCGCAATCGTGGCCAGACAATCCGCTTTTTTATGTTAGCGCTCCGTCAAAAACGGACCCAGGCATCGCGCCCGAAGGATGTGAAAACATGTTCTTTCTCATTCCGCTTGCGCCAGGCTTAAAGGATGAACCCGGACTGCGCGATCGATATTTTCAAGAAATGTGCGATCGCTTAGAAAAACACATTGGCATGGACATTCGCCCCCACATCGTTTACAAGCGGTCCTTTGCGCATGAAGAATTTCAAGAAGATTACCGAGCCTTCAAAGGCAACGCTTATGGCCTCGCCAACACCTTGCGACAGACGGCTTTCTGGAAGCCGAAAATGAAGAGCAAATTACCAGGTTTGTTCTTTACTGGTCAGCTCACAACGCCCGGACCTGGAGTGCCGCCAAGTCTCATTAGCGGAGAAGTCGCTGGAAATGAATCACATAAATGGCTGTTAAATTCTAAGGCCATCGTGGAATGAACCAAAAGACCGCGTACATTGTTAACCTACTATGACTGGGCTGAAGCTATATGAATCGGTATGCCGAGAATGCAGTGTCATTACGACCAAAGCATACAGCACCTCCTTTTCTGCAGGAATACGATTCCTTGGCGCAGAATTGAGGCAGCCCATTTATTCCATTTATGGGTTTGTGCGTTTTGCTGATGAGATTGTCGATACGTTTCATCACGCGGACAAACACGTGCTATTCAATCGATTTAAGCAGGACACCGAAAATGCCCTAAATGACCGGATCAGTTTGAATCCCATCTTACAGGCTTTTCAGGAGGTGTATCATGAATTTAACCTCGACAGGGAACATGTGGATTTGTTCTTGCGCAGCATGGAGTGGGACCTTCATAAGTCTGATTACGATCGAGGAAGTTTTGAAGAATACATTGTAGGATCTGCCGAAGTGGTTGGGCTGATGTGCTTGAAAGTATTCGTCAATGGAAATCAGGAAGAATTCGATCGCCTCAAACCTCATGCTGAGAGCCTTGGAGCTGCTTTCCAAAAAATTAATTTCTTGCGAGATATGAAAGCGGATTACCAAGAAATGGGAAGGACATACTTCCCAAACTTGGACATGACCACTTTCAATGAGCAAACAAAAAGGCGCATCGAAGAGGAAATCCAAGCGGATTTTGAAGATGCTTACAAAGGCATTTTGCAATTGCCCAAATCAAGTCGACTAGGAGTATATGTAGCGTACATCTATTACCAGCGGCTTTTTCAAAAAATTCGTTCAATTCCTAGTGAACGCATCATGGAGGAGCGCATTCGCATACCGAATGCACGCAAAGCCACACTTGCGTTAGGCTCTTATGTAAAGCACAGTTTCAATCTACTTTAAATGGAACCGCTGCCGGTTGTGGCCATCAAAAGGGCGTTGTCCGTAACCGTCTATTGCCTCTTCTTTTTGGGAACTGGGTTAACTCAAAGTCCTGTCCTAACAGCTACGAGGGCCCATTACCGAAACGCCTGCGAATCGCCACAAACGGAGCGAATTGTGTTGGATTTCATCGCATCTACAGAAGCTTTAAAATCCACTTCAGCGGATCCAGCATTGATTAAAGCAATGCATGCAACGGCAAACATGATGCTTGCGGAATCCATGGTGAATCCATTTTCTAAGTTGCAGCAATTCACAGAATGGAAGGCGCCACTGGAATCTGCAATTGCAGAAAAACCCGATCATCCAGAACTGCGATTATTGCGGCTTTCCATTCAATGGACCGTGCCCTTTTTCTTGGATTATTCTTCTGAAATGGAAGAAGATGCGGAACGCGTGCGCCAGGCTTTGTCGGATGGGTATTGGTCGGATGATCCCGAACACGCTGCTTTTGTCTTAACTTTCCTTCAACACGTCCGAGATGACCATTCCAAATGAAAACCTAACGCCAGATGCCACCAAAGAGTGGGTGGTTCTGGTTGATCCCAACGACAAAGAATTGGGATTAATGGAAAAAATGGAAGCCCATGAAAAAGGGGCGTTGCATCGGGCATTTTCGCTGTTTTTATTCAACAGCAAGGGTGAATGGTTATTGCAACAACGCGCGCACAGCAAATACCACAGCCCTGGGCTTTGGACCAATGCTTGCTGCAGCCATCCGCGTCAAGGAGAAACCCCTGCTCAGGCTGCCACTCGCCGGCTAAACGAAGAGATGGGCATGTACTGTCAACCCAAACCTGTTTTTCATTTTCAGTACCGGAGCCAGTTTTCTAATTCCTTGATTGAACATGAGTTGGATCATGTGCTGATTGGGTATTCTGATGCCATTCCGAAACCGAATCCCGATGAAGTCGCCGATTACCGCTACGTCAGCCTTTCTGATTTGGAGTTTGAAATGAAACATTACCCCACTCATTTTACGGTTTGGTTTCGCATTTGCTTCCAAGAAGTGAAGGACCAGCTTTCATCCATCAAACATTCTGCATAATGTCGAGTTCCAAGCCGGCCGTCGCCATCATCGGTGCAGGGGTGGCTGGATTGGCAGCGGCGATTCGAATGGCCTGTGCAGGCCGGGATGTGACCGTGATCGAAGGTGCCCCTGAGCCTGGTGGAAAGCTCCGCGAACGGCATCAAGGAGCGTACCGGTTCGACCTGGGACCTTCATTGTTTACATGGCCTGAATTGATTTTGGAATTGGATGAGTTAACGCGCTCTTCCATTCCGAATTCTCCGTCCTGTCCAGAACGTTTTGAATTCACCAAATTGGATCGTTCCACGCATTATTTCTGGGAAGATGGAACCCAATTGATTGCATGGAGTCAACCTGAACAATTTGCGAGCGAATGCGAAAAATCTTTTGGTGTGAATCCAATCCTTGTGAAAAGTCACCTCGAACACAGTTCAGCTTCATTTGAAGCGACGAGACGCATTTTTCTCGAGCAGAGTTTGCATGATTGGAATCACGACATACCCGGCCAGTGGGGTGCAGTAGTGAAATTTTTTCACCGACTTCCTTGGATAGGTACATTACACAGATGGAACCAAAAAAGGCTTAAACACCCCAAACTGGCTCAACTTTTCGATCGCTACGCGACTTACAATGGCTCGGATCCACACCGCGCTCCTGCCATGCTGCACGTTATTCCCCACCTTGAACATGGTCAAGGAACCTTCTTTCCTAACGACGGCATGATTGGTATCACCCGTCATCTGTATGGTCTTGCTGAAGCCCTGGGCGTAAAATTTATGTTCAACCGCGAGGCTATAGAAATTCTGCATAAGGGAGGCGAAGTTCAAGGCGTGAAAGTGTCGGACAATCAACAACAGCAATTCATCATTGAAGCCAATTGCGTGATCTCCAATGCTGACGTGTGGCCGACCTATCGTCGGCTTTTACCAAACCTCAAGGCACCGGAGCGCATCCTGCAACAAGAACGATCCACCAGTGGCGTCATCTTTTATTGGGGAATTGAGGGAAACCACCCCACACTGCACCTTCACAACATTCTATTCAGTCAAGACTACCAGGCTGAATTTGAATCCATCCGAAATGAAGGGCATCCGGGAGATGATCCAACAGTTTACATCAACATCAGCTCCAAAGTCAAGCCATCTGATGCGCCCTCCGGCGGTGAAAATTGGTTTGTCATGGTGAATGTTGAGGCGCAACCAGAAGCCATAGAAAAAATGATTCCCATGATTCGAAATTCGGTGATTCAAAAAATCAATCGCACTCTGAACATCGACCTTGAACCCCTCATTCAAAACGAATCATTTCTGACACCTTCTGATATCCAAGCCCGAACTTCCTCGCACCAAGGCGCACTGTATGGGGCCAGCTCCAACAGTCCATTTGCTGCATTTCTCCGCCATCGAAATCGAAGCACACAACTGAAGGGTTTGTACTTTTGTGGAGGCAGCGTTCATCCTGGTGGTGGAATTCCACTTTGCTTGTTGAGCGCAAAAATCACCGCGGAATTGATTGAAAAACACGCATGAGAACTTCCAGCTTTGAACGCGATTGGATTCCCCGAATCATGATTTTTCTTCATGCCGTCGGCATTCTCGGGATATTGTTGGGGCACGGGAGTTATTTCTTGGATTTCACTGCTGTCAACCTCTTCATCAATGGACTACTCGCCCTCTGGGTGGATTGGAGCCGTTGGCATTGGACCTGGATTGTGGCCGCCTTTGGAGGGATCGGCGTCGAAATCATCGGAGTTCAAAGTGGGTGGCTATTTGGAGATTACAGCTACGGTGAATCGCTAGGACCTCAAATCGCTGGGGTACCGCTCATCTTGGGTGTTTTGTGGTGGGTCTCATTATTGGGTTGCCGTTTTTGGACTTTGAAACTCTTCGTCCGTGTTTTCCAAAACATTCGCGGCTTCAAGCAAACCCTACTTCAAGCGTTCATCGGCGCTACAATGATGACCCTTTTTGATGGGTTAATCGAGCCTGTTGCCATTGAAGCGGACTGGTGGGCTTGGGCTGGTGGGTCGGTGCCGGTTTTCAATTATGCATCTTGGTGGGCCTTATCTTTCTTGTTCTATCTTTTGCCTAAACCAGAAGGAGAAAACATCGGTGCAGGAATCCTTGTTTCCATATTTATAGCCTTTTTCATTTTCTTGAATTTGTTCTCATGGACGCATTGACCATACTATTTCCCGCCCTCATTATTCTTGCCACCTTTGTGACCATGGAGGGCGTTGCTTGGTTTGCGCACAAACACCTCATGCATGGGCTCATGTGGTATTTCCATGAAGACCATCATGTTCACGAACCTGGTTTTTTTGAAAAAAACGATTCGTTTTTCTTGATTTTCGCTGTGCCCAGTGCATGGTGCTTCATCACAGGATCCATGGCTGGAGGAGATTTTCGCGTTTGGATAGGCACGGGAATTGCCGCTTACGGTTTGGCGTATTTCCTCGTGCATGACATCTTCATCCATCAGCGATTCAAGTTGTTTACACGAACGGAAAATGTTTATTTGATGGCCATACGTAAGGCCCATAAAGTGCACCACAAGCATCTGGGAAAAGAGCATGGTGAATGCTTTGGGATGCTCTGGGTACCTTGGAAATATTTTGTGGAAGCACACAAAGCGATGCGTTCAAAACGACAATCAATTCAAGCTTGATGGAGGAATGGTACGCATTTAAAGGGTTGTATCTGGCCGTTGATCTGGCTGTCCTTGCTTTGCCCCTGATTTTGAGCTTTGACAAAAACGTACAGTTTTACAAGCATTGGAAGAATTTCTTCAAAACCAATTTGAAAGTTGGGGCATTCTTTATCATTTGGGATGTCGTGTTTGCTGAAGCTGGAATATGGTCATTCAATGAGGACTACTTGCTTGGTCCATCTCTTTTGGGACTGCCCATTGAAGAATGGTTGTTTTTCATTTGCATCCCATATGCAAGCGTTTTCACCTATTTCGCACTGCGCCATTATGTGAAGCGAAATCCGTTGAAAAACGCAGACTCCACGCTAAATTTTAGCGCCATTCTCATTTGCTTGGGCTTGATGATCGCATTTTATTCTCGATACTACATCGCCCTTACTTGCCTTTATACACTTTTCTGGCTGGTATGGGCGCTTCGCAGGACCAAAGCCTTTGTAGCTGATTTGTGGCTTGCGTTTTTTGTCTTGCTCGTCCCATTCATCATTTCCAATGGCGTATTAACTGGCCTTTCATTTTGGGAGTATCCTTTGCTTCACAATGACGCAGGGAGCATTCTGGACCAGATTGTCTGGTACCATCCTGGGCACAATACCGGTTGGCGCATTTTTTCTATGCCCGTGGACGATTTGGTCTACGGCTTTTTGCTCATCGCCATGCACATCGCTGGAATTGAGCGGTTGATTGAAAAAGATCAACGATCGCGCTTGGCTGCATAGAACTCGACCGTAACCGGTCGGTGATCAGACCACGCTACATTTCCCGTCTTGTACGATTTGATCTTAAGGGAAGAATCCATCCAAACCTGATCAATCCTCAAAAATGGAATGTCACCAGCATACGTTGCACCCAGGAACGGGCCATCATGATTCCACACTTGAGCATACGCATCTCGCAACACATGGGACATCACACCACTGGTATAGGATACCGGTGTGTCATTGAAATCACCGGCCACGATGCAGCGAAATGGGCTTGATTCAACGCGGTCGACCACGCGATTTGCCTGCTGTTCTCGCTTGATCCAAGCAACAGAAAGACGCTCCATCAATCGAGCGCGACTGGACTCCAATTCAATGTGCTTCACAGCATCATAATCTGATTCCTCGAAACCAATGCTACTCAAATGTAGATTGAAAATACGCAGCGTGTCATCGTCAAAAGCAACGTCGATGTGCATCGCACTGTTGTTTTTATCATTATCAAACCGAATCGTATCCACCGATAAGATGGGATACCGAGACAGGACGGTCAATCCAAAAAGTTTGTCATGGCCTCTTCCCAGCTTAAATTCTTCAGCCCAATGGTTCATCCCAGTCGCTTTCATGAGCCGTTCCTTTGACATCCAAGGGATTTTTCGCTCTTCCAAGAAGCACTCTTGAAGGCAAATCACATCTGCTTTTTCTTCTTTCAAATAGGTCAAAATGGAGTCGCGCACTCCGGGAGATTCAATCCATGCATAGCGATTGAATTGTCGTACGTTCCAAGTCAATATTTTGAGTGATTGTTCTTCATTTGAGCCATTTGCTCCCGACCAGCCGCCAAAGGTTCCGAGAAAATGAGATCCACTGATCCAGAGAAGCACAATTCCTACTGCTCCCCATTTCCAGCGCCTGAAAACCAATGCACCGGCAATCCCCACCATTAACATTGATGCACTGATAGGATAAAACAATCCAAACGGCGCTAAAAAAACTGCTTGACTAGGAGGAATGAATGCGGCGAATTCAGCAAGTAAAACTCCAATACCGCCAAGTGCAATAAAAAATGCGGCAATCCATCGCAAGCGGCTTCTCGATTTTTGCTCGCTTGATTCGCTCATTGTTGGGATTGTCGAAACAAGAAATCTTTCTCTTCTGCTGTCAAGTTCTCGTAGCCATGCTTAGAGATCTTGTCCAAGATGGAATCCATGCGCTTTTGCCTTTCCGTCTTCTCAAGGTTATAATCTTCGTCCGATTTAGCTCGCTGGCTACGGCTATTTTTGACCGTCCTCCAATTTGATTTGAACGTGCTTCTATCGCGCTTAAACCAACCGGTCAAACGATCCAAAAATCGCTCGAACCACAAGACCCAGTCCCTGCCATTATGCGACTGCTTCATCATAAGGTAACCAAAAGCCGCACCGCCCAAGTGAGCCAGGTTTCCACCGCTGTTCAGACCATTTCCTAACGCAAAATAATCCAACAATACCCAGCCCAAGGCGACATACTTGAGCGATAGGCTACCCAAAATGAAAAACCGAACTTGGTAATTAGGTCGAGCAGTGGCCATTGCAGCCATGACGCCCATGACTGCAGCACTTGCACCATAAGCGAAAGTCGCCTCCTGAAGAGCAGGAAAGACATTCGTGAAGAGTGCATAGATAAAAAACCCTGCTAAACCGCTTACGAAATAAGTGCTCACCAATCGTCTGGAACCGAATTGAACCATATACAGTCTACCAATCCAATACAGCCACAACATATTGACGCCCATATGCCAGACATCCACATGAATAAACATGTGGGTAATCATGGACCATGGCCTTGCCAGAAGCACCTGCAAATTCCAAGTTGTCGCCAAACCAAAAACACCTTCATCCATCTGAGGAATAAGCCCAAGGCGTCCACAAAGTTGAAGCGTCAAAATGACCACGAAAGCCGACACATTGATCAACACCAATCGACTCAGCATCGAACCCGATTTCCAATGTCGTTTCAAATCATCCCACATCACTCAATGAAACTCGATTCAGTAAAATGTCCCGCGCTCCTTTTGCCATCGTTTCAGGACGAAGTAACCAAACAGCATGCCCCCCAAGTGCGCGAAATGTGCGACATTATCACCTGAGGAATTTTCCAAGGCCAAAGTCAATTCCAAAATCCCATAGCCAATGACAAAATACTTTGCCTTGATTGGAATGGGCGGAAACAGCAGCATCAATCGCGTATTGGGAAACAACATGCCGAAAGCCAATAAGATCCCAAAGACCGCCCCTGAAGCCCCTACGACCCTGCCAAAAACAAAATCAAGATTTCGTATCCAATCTGCTTCAGTCATACGCGACGGACGATTGAATTCAGGGAAAAACGTATTGTATTCACTAAAGAGCTCTAAGCCAAATACCAGCTCGTGCAGAAAGAACCCTCCCAATCCACAGATGATGTAATAATTCAAGAATCTTTTTCCTCCCCACAATCGCTCCAACTGTCCTCCAAACATGAACAAGGCAAACATGTTGAAAAACAAATGACCTATTCCCCCATGCATGAACATATGGGAAACGACTTGCCAAGGATAGAAGTTTGGTGATCCTGGGTAAGTTCCAGCGAAATAATGGAGCATTTGATACTCTCCAATGGCAACAGTCGCCAGATAGAACAGCACATTGATGATGATCAAGTTTTTGACGACCGGGGGTACATTATTCATCATCAGCGAAATCGTTGCTCCAATTCTTGTGGGTCAAAATTAAGGATGACCGTTTTACCAAAAGGATCAAATGCCGGCGTTGTGCAACCAAAAAGGCGGTCAACGACATCCGCCATCTCTTCTGCCTTGAGTGCCTTACCAACTGAAATGGCCATGGTCTGGGCAAGCCGAGCAGCGACCCGTTCCTCGCGGCTGACACCCGCTACTTCTTCTTGGCGCTCCTCTAAAACTGCTTGAATTAAACTTTCTGCAGAGGCATCCCCCTCAGCTGGTAACCCCGTCACCTCAACTCCATCATCACATTGCTCAAGGACCAATCCAAATTTCTCTAGCCACGATTTTGATTCCAAAATGAACAGTTGATCAGCTGAATTCAAATCAACCTTGGCAGGAAAAAGCAACTGTTGGGTTACGGTAGTTTTTTCTGGTGATTCCAACTGTTGAACCAACTGTTCATACAAAATACGTTGATGGGCTCGATGTTGATGAATGAGCAGCAACCCCGATTTGGTCGCTGTAACGATGTATCGATTGTTCAATTGAAAGAGCGGGCGATGGATTGCAGAGGACCCATCGATCGCTTCATGCAGGTCTTGTTGACCATTTCCTACAGCAGACGAACGAACGCTGTGCGTCGACTCTGCATCCTCAGCCATGATGTGGCTATCGTACAACGTTTTCCAAGCGTCAATTTGACCTCGTCCCGGTCTCAAACCACCCCCTCGCGTCGCCCCCAAGGATGGGTGATTTCCAACAGGAGATTCATCGAATGGATTGTAGGATTCGTTGATTTGAACCGTAGGCTCAGCGACCACACGGTCTCGACTTAAAGGCGCTATGTTCAATCCCGTTTCTTGCTCAAAATCCAACGATGGTGCCACGGCATATTTACCCAGTCCTCTTCGAATTGCTGGAAGCAATAAGGATTGGATGGACCGGTCTTCATCAAATTTAATCTCCGTTTTGGTCGGATGAATGTTGACGTCCAAGCGAGCTGGATCAATGCTCAAAAACAAGACATACAATGGAAATTGATCCCTTGGCAGCAACCCCTCATACGCCTCCATGATGGTCCGATGCAGCACGTGATGTTTGATGAAACGCTGATTGACAAACAGGAATTGCTCGCCCCGAGTTCTTCTCGCAAACTCTGGTTTGCCCACAAAACCTTGTATGGTTACCACATCAGTTGACTCCTCAATCGGAACCAATCGTTCATCGTATTTCGCACCAAATACCCCTACTATCCGCTTTCGAGACGAGACAGCCTTCAGGTTGAACAACTCGTTGTTGTTGTGGAATAGTAAAAAATGAATCCCCTCATGTGCCAATGCAACCCGATGAAATTCGTCAACTACATGCCGCATTTCCACAGCGTCGGATTTCAAAAAGTTCCGACGCGCCGGAACATTGAAAAAAAGATGTCGAACAGAAATTTGCGTTCCATTCTCCAGTGCACAGGGCAATTCCGCAGTGACTTCACCACCCTCCATCTTCAATTGAAATCCTTCTTTGGCGCTGGCATGACGTGTCTTCAATTCAACATGCGCGATGGATGCAATGGATGATAAAGCCTCTCCGCGAAAGCCTTTGGAAACGACAGAGTACAAATCATCCGCCGTTCGAATTTTTGAAGTGGCATGACGATCAAAACACTTTTTGGCATCGGCCTCTACCATTCCTACCCCATCATCAGTTACTTGAATCAAGGTGCGACCGGCGTCAACCACGCGAACCTCAATTCGGGTCGCTCCGGCATCGACTGCATTTTCAATGAGTTCCTTGACCGCGGACGCTGGCCTTTGGATGACTTCACCGGCAGCGATTTGATTGGAAACAATTTCCGGAAGTTGTTGAATCACCTCATGCATTTTCAATCCATTTCAATACTTCAGAAAAATCACTTTGTTCCACCCACTGAATTCCTTTCCAAGCCAACCAAATCAACGCAACAGCAATCAGTGCGGCTCTGAGCATCGAAAACCTTGCCCCCTTGATCGCAGCCTGTCGCGGATTCTCTGATGGTGTCTCGCTTTTGCCTCTGTTCGGTCCACGACGGTTGCTTTGCCCGAAACGAATCTTTCTTGTGACTCCCTCCGCACTGTCCAACGATTCACCCGACTCCATGGCCACTTCTGCTTCAACTTGCTGCTTTCGCGTCTCCCACTTTGGGTCTAAATCCGGCAAATGCCTCGACTTGAACTCAAACCGTTTGGGTTCAGTTCGAACATTTCTAAACATGGAACGGAGTCTGGGAGCCTGCATCAGCCAACGAAAATAATCCACATGGCTTCAATCCTGAGGATTCTGCTCCATTCGTTGTTCAAAATCGATTAACACGTCTTCCACATTCTTTGAACCTGGATAGCGTTGGAGGATTTCATGCATCACCCGATCTACCGTCGAATCTGGACATGAAGCTCCACTCGTCAACAAAATGACTGGGGCCTGATCTCCCTCATGTTCCGGCCATGGATTCATGGTTTGGTGATGGATTCCTGTTCTCCAATCAAAATGATTCAATTGACCATCTGACGCAAATTCCTTCTCATTTCGAACGAAAAAAGTGGGAACCACCGATTCGCATAATTCAACCAGATGCGAGGTGTTCGAACTGTTGTAGCCGCCAACAACAATCGCCATATCAAGTCCCTCAACTTCCAATGCGGATCGGGTTGCTTGCTGATTATCATTGGTTGCATAACAAAGGGTATCACGGGTATTGGCAAAAGCTTTATCGTCTGCAATCACTGATGAAACCGCTTGTTTGATCTTATCACTGATCGCTTGCGTTTCGGATGCCAACATGGTCGTCTGATTGACTACACCGACCCTCTTCAAGTCTTGCGCAGGATCGAAACCATCGGATGTCCTGCCTTTGAAATCTTCCCAGAATGCCTCAATGGGTTTCTTGCCTTGGATGTAATCACACAAGCGCTCCGCTTCTTTCATGTTTTTGACCACCAATGCATGGCCCGATTTGGCCGCATGACTGAATGTCGCTCTGGTTTCCTCATGCTCTGGTTTTCCATGGATTACGATGGTGTAGCGCTCGTTCGCCAGTTTAGCCGACCGATTCCACACTTTTTCGACAAAAGGGCAAGTGGTGTTGTAGGTTTCAATGTCCACACCCAGTGCTTCGAGCCGTTTTTCCAATTCAAGGGTTGTCCCAAAGGCTGGAATCAAAACAACATCCTCCGGCTTCAACGATTCGATGGGAATCAAAGGGTTCCCCTCTGTATCCTGCAAAAACTTTATGCCCTGAGACTCCAAGTCAGCATTCACTTCAGGGTTGTGTATCATTTGGCTGAGCAAAAAAATCCGCTTGCCTTGATTTTCATGCAGCGCTTTGTAGGCAATTTCAATGGCATTTTCAACTCCAAAACAGAAACCAAAATGCCTTGCCAAAACAAATTTTACGGCACCAAAATCCAATAACGAGGGCGAAAAATCTTGCTTGCGTGGGTCGCTCACCTTTCGAGTTTGCTTCACTCTAGATATAATCGTTGATCGATAGAACTCGGGAACATCAAACGCACGCATGCTACAAAAATCGGGATTTTCTAACTAACCTTTTCTCTCTGCCCTTTGTTGAATTCAAGAGAAAAAAAACCACGCAAACGTAACCCTTGAAGCTTCAATACCGTATTCCTGGGTATGTTGGAATTTCCCTTGAAATATTGGGCTCTTGCCATACTGATGTTTATTGCATCAATGACTTCCATCGCCTTCGCTTGCGTGTAGGTAAGGTCGAATACGACGGTAGGGAACTGATTTCGTCCTTCGTATCACTTTGCGCATTTTCTTTCTGATTTCCTCTTGATCCATCGGGGTTTCGTTCAATTGTGCGAAAGCCAACAACTGGATCATGGGAAACTTGAATTCTTGATAAACACGAAGGAATTGCCACTCATCCGTGTCCAAACGTATCACCACTTCTGTTGAATGAGCAATCCACTCCAGCGAGAGTGCGTCCACAGCTTTACCAACTTCTCCGCAGCGATCAGTTCCCGTATTCAGTCTCCATTCTATCGCCGCTTTGACCCAATCCCCATCCACCTTTTGGTCGACAGGGATTTCTGGCGCGCCTGCACATCCGCAACATATCATTAGAAGATTCAACAACATATGCGATGTGATTCTGAAAAGCGAATGCCCATGGCTTCCAACTTGGGCATAATCACAGAGTAAAAGGATTCTTCAAGCGGAATACAGACCCCACGTTGACTGAACCGTCCTTGCATGAAGGCTTCTGCCGCAATGGCAATGGGCCAACCCACTGTATCGGACATACCCGTGTAAACAGCATCCCTTCCTTCAAGACGAAACGAACTGATGATTTCATGACGCT
The DNA here is from genome assembly GCA_027624855.1 of Bacteroidota bacterium. Lineage (GTDB taxonomy): Bacteria > Bacteroidota > Bacteroidia > Flavobacteriales_D > Sanyastnellaceae > UA16. Next base: position 103,689 of record JAQBTQ010000004.1, on the reverse strand, counting down.
CACCTTTCAATAGATAATTGAACCGATGCCACATGACGATCATATCACGGTCATTTGGCTGCAACTTCCATCGCTCCTCCAACAGGGATTGGAGTATTTGAGCTGGGGTGCCTTGAAGCTTTTTGGGTCCAGAGGTCTCATCGAACAATCCCAACCATTCCAATCGATCCAACGTTGGTGCATCCAGTGATAATAACTCGCGAAGGCCATCACGTATGGTCAGGTTCATGAGCTCGGAAGGGATGAACGTTCGCATCCAATCCGCCCAGGAAATTCCAGAAGGCCAATTCAATGAAACATCATCTCGCACACATCCCAATTGAATCAAAGAATCCCACCCCGCACAATAACCCTTTCCCCTTAAAGTTCCTCTAATCAACGTCTTGACACCTTTCAATCCATAAATGGATTCATAGGAAATTGAATCCCGATTGGGATAGCCCTCAAATTCCAATCCATCCACTTCGATAAGCGTCGGATTTTGAAATGTGCGGTGAGGCGGAACCAATCGGGTTTTGCCACCTGACAAAAAAGTCGCTGCCCCACCTTGCCCTGCCAATACAACATTGCGTGGATTCCAACTGAATTTGTAATGCCACGGGTTATCATCGGATTCCGGGGCAATCAACCCACCACAATACGATTCAAATTCCTCAATGACGCCCCCCTCCGATTCGATTCGGTCCATAATCAACTTGGCACTCAAGTGGTCTATGCCTGGATCCAGGCCAATCTCATTCAAAACAAGCACGTCCGCTCGGATCGCATCTTCATGAAGCGCGCTCATTTCTTCACTTAAGTAGCTCGGTGTAATCACAGAAACTCCAGCGTCAATAGCGACCCTGGCAATTTCCGGATGCAGAAAAGCCGGCAACATCGAAATCACCAGGTCAGAAGAAGCAATGTGCTCATTGCGCTCAGTGGCGTCTTGAGGGTCGATGCGAAAGGGAACCGCCGATGGATGGTCACCGCACTTCACACGTGCCGTATCCAAATCCACATCCCCGACGAATACCTGCCAATGATTTGCCTCTGAACGGTTCAAGAGCTCTGAAATCAGAGATGAGCTGGATCGGCCCGCACCCAAAATCAAAATTTTATGTTTCCCTTCCATGATATCCGATTGCACCTCAAATGTACTCAGGGTTTTTAGGTTGGCACGAATTTCGCTTTATTCATTCTCGGAAGACCTTAACTTGCAGACTCAAATTTTAGGGCATGACCCCGATTCGAATTACTTGGTTTATTGGTTTGACGTTGAGCATAGTCTTGGGCTATGGATGCTCGGGATCAAAAGCTTATGTCAAGCGGGGAATCAAAATGGAAGAGGTGGGCATGATGGAACAGGCTGCTGGGTTTTTCTATACCGCCGTTATGAAAAACCGAGCGAATCCCGATGCGCTCGCTGGCATGCAGCGAGCGGGTCAATGGGTATTGAATGATCACCTGAGAACTTTTGACGAAGCTCGATTGGCTAAAAACCGCGGACGAGCCGTGACAGCCTACGAAACAGCTGAAACATATCATGCAAAAATCGAGCAATTGGGTATCCGGCTGATTTTTCCTGAAACCTCGCGGATCGCATTTAATCAGGTAAAAAACGCTCACCTCGATGACCTCTACACCCTTGGGATGCAAGCGTTGGAAAAGGAGGATTTTGCTGGAGCTCAAACCAACTTCGATGAAATCATTCGGCTCCAGCCCGATTATCTGGATGCTGCACAACTGGCCAATGTAGCATTTTGCGAGCCCCTGTATCGCGAGGCGACTCTAGGTTTAGAAGCAGAACGCTGGAGAACAGCTTTGAATGCACTCGAGCGAATCGAGCAACGTGATGCTGGATACAAAGATGTTCTGGAATTGAAAAACACGGCGCTGGAAAAGGGGCGCTATCCCATCGCATTGGTTGCATTTGAAAATGGCTCAAACCGATCTGGCATGGAGACCAAACTCCGTTCATTCGTTCAACAAGCCATCTCAGACAGCCAAGATCCTTTCCTGATTTTGGTAGACCGAGAAAATCAAGCGTTGATTTTAAAAGAGCAGAAATTGGCCTTGAGTGGAGTATTGGATGGCAACAGTGCGGTAGAGGTTGGGAGCATGCTCGGAGCCAAAGCCATTCTCAAGGGAACGGTTATCTCCTGCGATGTGCGAACGTCGAGCCTTCAGAAAAGAGACATCACAGGTTTTGAGAGCTATTTGGTGCCGAAAGTCAATGAAGATGGAAAAAAAGTGAACGAAACCAAGTATCGGACTGTGGTTTACCAGGAGTATTCTCGATCGAGGGCTGTAGACGTCACCGTTCAGATTCAATTGATTTCATTGGAAACAGGGAAAACTGAGGTTACCGAATTATTAACGCGAAGCAGTCGAGACGATATTGAGTATGTGCGATACAGTGGCAACGCAAAAAATCTATTCCCAGCGTCATCGAATGGCAATGTCAATCGCTCAGGAAGAAATGCCCTCATCCAAAAAATGAATGGCCGCACAGAATTGAATTCTGAAACAAGTATGGTCGATGCGTTGGTCGAAGATTGCGCCCATGCGATTCAAGGAGTGGTCGAAACTGAGTTGAAACGATTGGTGCCATGACCTCCTTAAGGATTCGTTGTTTTCACTCATTCATGCTCATGGCTGTGGCACTCGTCATGACGCAATGTGCTGGAAACAAACAATGGGCAGAACCACCAGCTTGGGTGTCCGATCGCCCCAACATACCCGGATATTACACTGGCATCGCCAGTGCAAACAAGATTCAACATGGCGAGGACGCAAAGAACATGGCAAGAAACCGTGCACTTTCAGACATTTCAAGCCAAATCCGCGTAGTCATCGAATCCACTTCTATCCTCAATATGACGCAGTACCAGGGCATTTCAGGTGAGAATTTCTCTGAAAACATCAAAAGTGTCAGTTCAGAGGACCTAGAAGGATATGAATTGATCGAAGAATATGAAAATGGCACTGACGTATGGGTGTATTTTCGACTCAGTGAGGCCACTTACAAGCGCATTCGAAATGAACGAAAAAAGGCGACGCTAGACATTGCTGGAGGGTATTGGCAAGCTGCAAATGAAGCGCAAGCGAATGGCAGGGTTGCTGCATCACTCGATTTTTATGTCCGTGCGCTTGAATCCATGGAAAAGTACTGGGGCGAATTGAATCAATGGACCACCCCGAATCAAACCACCATCACCTTGGATCGTGCCTGCCTCGAGGGCATAACCCAAGTATTATCCTCCATTGAAATGACTGCCTCGGCCTCCCAGGTCATGTTGACTTATGCCAATCGTTATTCCGGCGAATTGGGCTGCAGTGTCAAATTCCATGGCAATCCGGCCGCACAAGTACCTGTATGGTCTCGATACAACAAAGGCACCCTCCCTAGGACGGATCTACGGGAAACGAATGCCGATGGCGTCTGTTCCATTGAATTGGGACAATTTGAACCTGGATTGGCTTCAACAGAAGTGCGAATGGAGATTCGCTTTGAACAATTGGTTCCTCGCATCAAGGAGTCGCATGTGCATGAACTCATCAAAAACCTTCCCACACCGAGCCTTACGATTCCAGTTTATTTACGAGCACCAATCGTATTCATCCAGGGAAATGAGCGCACGAAGGGCCAGACCAACGCCACCAACGTGCTTAATAACGCCATTGCACAAGGGCTCAATGCGCAAGGAATTGAGTGGGTCAACGACGCTTCAGCCGCGGACCTCATCCTCGAATTGGATGCGGACACACGCGAAGCTGGATCAGCTGCGGGTTTTTACACGGTACTACTCAATGCAACCGCAGTCCTCAAAACCTCCGAGGGGAAGCCCGTTCTCCAACAAAACCTGACCGACGTGAAAGGTGTACAGCTCAATTGGGAAGCAGCTCATGCCGAGGCATACCGCAAAGCCCAATTGGAAATCCAAGGGGTATTTTTGAAGAAACTCATTCAAGCACTGTATCGATAATCCTACGATTCACCATATTTGAAAAAATTTGGCACGCTAATTGACACCGTCATAGCAATAGCTCACCTTGAAACGAACATCAAAAACCATGAAAAATAAATTATTTCCTCTTGTTGTCTTCGCCATTGGCGCAGGACTTTTGACCGGTTGTAAAGGCAAAAAAGACGCTGTTTCCACTCCAGAAAATCGCGGAGAGCGCGAGGTTGTAGAATATTGCTTTGGAGATGACTACATCAGCGACGATGATCATTTCCGAGCCAGTGCTACCGGTACCAGTGAGAGAAGAGAAGTCGCACGTTCCATTGCTCGGCGATTGGCGGAAAGTGACTTGGCAGCAAGCTTGAAAACGGTCGTTGAGGTGGTTGCAGAAAATCAAGCCACACAAATGGGATTTGGCAGCAACGACGAAGTCACAACCGTTTTCAATGAATTGACACGATCAATCGTTAACGAAGCACTGGTCGGTACCAAACCGATTTGCGAAAAACTAACCGTTTCAGCGGATGGAAACAAATTCACCGCTTATCTAGCGCTCGAACTAAGCGGAGCAGACATCGCGAATCGATATGTGGAAGGCCTCAAAAATGAAGAGCGGATTCGTGCCGATTACAACTACGACCAATTCAAACAAACGTTTGATGAAGTGATGTCAACGTACCGCAAGCAATAACGATTTCGATTGCGCGATCTTCGATATCGCAATCAAAAAATACCCCATCAAAAACCCGCTTCATGCGGGTTTTTTTTTGACCATTCCTCACCCAAAACCACAGGGATCCCTGAAAGTTTGGCCGGATGATGCAAGCGAACTTCTGCAACACTTTGAATCCAGTTATCCAGTAACTCCCGACCAACGGGAGTCAACACCGATTCCGGATGAAATTGAACACCTTGAATGGGCAAATTTTGATGCATCAGTGCCATTGGAAGGCCCATATCATTCCAAGCCGTAATCTTCAAGTTCGAGGGCAATTGGACTTCATTGACAATCCAACTGTGGTAATGCCCAACCTCAAAGGGAGCTTCCAGCGAGTCAAAAATTCCAACCGATTCAAACTTGGTAATCCGCGTTTGTTGACCATGCAACACCTGATTCAGGTTCTGAAGGGTCCCGCCAAAATGTTCGGCGATGGCCTGCATGCCCAAGCAAACTCCAAGCAATGGTGTTTTATGGGCCACGGCGATGGGTAAGATCTGCATCAACTGACCTGCTTCTTTTGGCAAACCTGGGCCTGGAGATAAAATGACTCCGTCAAATTGCATGATGCCTTGTGGGTTGACCACGTCATTGCGAATCACCTCCACTTCAACCCCAGCGCTGACCAAGAGATGTTGAATGTTCCAAGTAAAAGAATCGAAGTTATCTACCAATAATATGCGCATCTGCGTACTTCTTAATGCAAAGGTGGGAAAACCTGACGTAGATTCGTCGCATGTCTGATTCTGTTTCCTCCTCAAAAGCTGCTGCTCCCGTGGCAGCGTATAGCCAGGCGGTTAACGCCGGCGACTTGACCTTTGTAAGTGGACAAATTCCTATGGATCCAGCGTCTGGAGAATTGGTTAGCTCCTCCATCGAATCCGCAACAGCTCAGAGCCTTTCAAATGTTGCTCGAATCCTCGAAGCTGCAGGGTTAAGTTTGAATCACGTGGTAAAAGCAACCGTTTTTCTGATTGATTCGGATGATTATTCTGGTATGGATCAAACGTATCGAACAATCATGCCAGAGCCATTCCCAGCTCGGGAGGCGGTATTCGTCAAAGGGCTTCCAAAAGGTTCGCGGGTTGAAATCTCCGTCATTGCTTATCGCAATAACTAATTTTGCATCATGTTTTTCAAGAAAGTCTTGTACTATATCAATCCGATGAACTTGTTTCATCGTGATCCCGAAGCAGGAATCAGCTTGCGCATGATGCATGGGGTCAATAAAATCAGCTTCCTGATGTTCATCGGATGCTTAGTGGTCATGCTGATTCGTTGGTTCGCCCGTTGAATCCAATGGAATCAATGCCGATGGGTTTAATAAAGGAACGGTAAATCGCTGTCTCGGAATTCGAGCTTGAGGTCCTTCAGCATGGCCGCTTTGATGTTCAATCGAACGTAAATGCTCTTTCGGATGCCAATGGGCACCCAATTCACTGACAATTCCCAACAATGCAAATCGCAATAGATGTCGACCTGAGTTGGCGTCAATTCCCGATTGATTAAATCGTAGCCTCCGTTCACGTCAAAACGCCACCGTTCTGCCAACCGAACGGACCCCCGAACTCGCGCGGATTGAGACATAATGAGTGTATCCATTTGTGCTTCGGTGAGCCAGTTTTTTCGTAAATCCAAATTGTAATCCACCCGGCAATCCCATGGAAACTGGGTTTCTTGTCCTCCAGAAAAATTGCTACCAAAAGCTGCATTGGCTTTTGTTAATCGCAATAAACCATCTCCTTGATTCCAGAGAAATTCATCAATTCGTTGCCCTGTGGAATCTCGAGCATACGCACTGTGCGTTACCCCGACATTGATCCGCATTCGATTGAATAAATCGGTGTTCGCACGGGTGTTGATATCACTCAACCCCAAAGAATCTGCAATCAAGTTGTAGTTGGCAGAAGTGACCAGATTATCAATGATACGGACTTTGCGCACCTCATCTGTTTCAGCATCCCGAACTTTTGCTTCCAGGTTTTGAGCGATGCCCAGATTGATGGCACCAGAAGCCCGAATATCTTGTGGATTGAATCGATTCAAACTGTAGGGATTGAATTCCCATAATTCGTCATTCAAACTCACGACTTGATTTCGCGTTTGCTCTGGGGTATAACTCAGCCCCATGGTTGGACTGATGACATGCCGGATGGCCTGCACCCTGCGATCCTTTCCCCGCTCAAATGTCCCATAAAATCGGGTGCTGGCATTGGCAGCAATTCGCCAATCTCGCGTAGCCTGAAAGCCTGAAAGCGTATCAAGCACTTGTATGACGCCCTCGTCAGTTGCTTCCAATGAACCATCCAACGTTTCAAACGCCCAAAATTCATTGTAACTGAATGATGGCGTTACGCTCACAAAACCGAGGCGCATCTGACTCGAAGCCGATGCGGAGTGCTTGATCCCATTTCTAAAAGAAACTTGATCCCAATCACCAGAGAGGAATACGCTGTCTGGAGCTTGCATGGTTTGTTCAAATCGGGTAGACCCCGTTATCGCAATTTCATCAAGCAGTCGACTCCGGACATTGGACGATCCGAGAAGTTTTGCCAAGCTCGTTCGCTGCAAATTCAACGTCAGAGCGGGTAAGGTCAAGTCGACATTTCCAGTTTGGGAATTCTGGGCGTGCCTGGCACTGACCGCAACGTTGAATGGCCTGCCTGGAAAAGAACGGGACCATTGAACACTTGATTGAAATGTATTGGTCAAATAGTCCTGTTGTGAACTGCTCAGGTTGGATTGGAAATGATTGTTGGACCCAAAATTGACACTGGTGTTAAACCGGCTATTCGGTTTTGCCTTGCTATCTTGATTGTGTGTCCATCGCACAAAAAACTGATTTTGCTTCGAAAGACTCGGAAGCCCTGTAAACCCAATTCGCTGCTGCTGATAACTCAAATTCAAATTACCACTTGCCCAATAGCGAACCTTGTAGTTCGTGCTGCTTCGAATGGCCCAAGACCCCCCAGTGTATATATCTCCTGTGAGTCGGGTATCAGCGTATTCTCCAATGGGCACGTAATACCCCAAATCTTTCAAGAAAAACCCCAGGTTTCCACCATCGCCGTATCCTGGCATCAATAGCCCATGGCTTTTCTTTTCTGGCGGGGTCGGAAACCAGCCAAACGGGAGCGCCAATGGGGTAGGTATTTTTCTGAATTTTAGATAAAAAGGGCCTGAAACCACCTTTTCTCCTGGAATCATGACCGCTCGCTTCAAATGAAAATGAAAATGAGGGTTTTCCGCATCGCACGTAGTGAATTTCGCATTGGACACGTGAATTCGCTCATTGGCCTGCCTCTTGGCTAGTTCAGCATGAAATACCGCCTCGCCTTGAACGGTGACAGCATGTTTACTCAAGCCACGTCGTGACTTTAAATCAAAACACAACTCATCCTGTTCAAACGTTTGTCCTCCTTGGGTCAACACGGGACGACCAACCCAAGCCCCTGTTGAATCTTTACGGCCATAGGCACAAGCTTGATTTTCTTCCGAACGATAAATGATATAATCAGCCTCCAAGCGGATATCATCCAATGCCACAAAAGCACCACCAAAGAGTTCTACTTCTGCGCGAATGGGATTCATGAAAGACGAATCCAATGCCCCCCAAGTGACCTCGAACGCATCCTTCGAATTGGTTGATAATGAGTCTTCAACGGCAGATTGGGCAACGACCAAAGCCGGACTGATTATCCACAATAGAACACGGAAAATCCCCGCTCGAAAGACGAAGGATGACCAAAACGACGTTTTAGATTTGAACTTACCCATGAAACGGCAGTCAAAACTAACGAAACACGCTGTGCTTTGCGCGATGACGGCGTTCATATTGCTGTCAGCATCCTTTTCCCCTGTTCCTCCAAGCATGGTCGTGGTCATTGATGCTGGTCATGGCGGGACCGATCCTGGAAATTTGGGAACAGGGCGCTTTGGGGCGACTGAAAAAAATGTGACATTGGACGTGGCCTTGCTTTTGCGCGATTACATCAGTGAACGTTTTCCCGATGTGAAAATTGTTATGACCCGCACAGGAGATTCATATCCAACTTTGAAGCAGCGTGTTGCCATTGCAAATGACGCGCAAGCGGACTTATTCATGAGCATTCACTGCGATGCCTTCACCAAACCCACTGCAATTGGCTCCAGTACGTTCGTCATGGGAATGCACAAATCAGAGGAGAGCCTCAGGGTCGCAATGCAGGAAAATGCTTCGATATATCGGGAAGAGGATTACAAAACACGATACGCTGGATTCGACCCAAAAGATCCGGATACCTTCATAGCGCTCTCACTGAAACAATCCGTTTATCTGAGCCAAAGCCTCGAATTGGGCTCTTTGATTCAAAATCAATTCAAAGACCGTGTTGGCCGAACCGACCGAGGAGTTCGGCAAGCGGGATATTATGTAATAAGCTTCACCCAAATGCCTTCCGTATTGGTTGAGCTCGGGTTCCTGACCAACCCGTCTGAGGAAGAATTCCTCAATTCCGCTGAAGGCAAAGAATTGATGGCTTCAGCCCTTTTACGAGCCTTCCGGAGCTACAAAGAAATCCATCATCCAGGCCCTAACACGCAAGAATCAGGGTTGACAAATAAGGAGGATAAAGAAGTAAAACCTTCAGAAACCAACAGTCCGACTCAAGCCGATCGCTTGCCTTCTCCCACTTATCGCGTGCAATTTTTGGCATCACGGGACGCCTTATCCACAGATGATTCACGGCTCGAAGGCCTGACAGACGTCGTGGAGTATCTTCGCAATGGATTCTATAAATACGCAGTGGGAACCTTTCAGTCTTCTGTTGATGCCAGCACCTTCAAATCCGAAATTCACCAACGGGGTTTCACGGATGCTTTTGTGGTAAAATTTGAAGGAGAAACCTGGGATGAACAGGGCGTTAAACCATTACTCAAGAACTAATCGAAGTGGGGCAAGTTTCAAAAGAATTTCGGATTGGTGCATTGGTCATTGTAGGATTGATCTTACTTGTCTTGGGGGTGAATTACCTGCGTGGGTTTAATCCATTTGGAAATTCCCAAACTTATTATGCCCGCTACGAAAAAATCGATGGATTGGCCATTTCAAATCCCGTCCTGATCAATGGTTTCAAAGTGGGCCAGGTCACCAGGGTCTATTTTTCTGAAACAGGCGATGGGTCGTTAATCGTCGCATTTGATGTTGAGGAGTCGTCACTCAAGCTCACCCGAGATGCCAAAGCGAAGATTACTTCTAGCGATTTATTCGGAACCAAGGCCATCGATCTAATCAATGGAGAAAGTGAGGAACTCGCTCTGCCCGGCGATACGTTGATCAGCGATCTGGAAATGGGAATCGCTGAGGCGGTGCGCATCGAATTGATGCCGTTAAAAAACAAAACAGACCAATTGATCGATGGGGTTGATGACATCCTTGAAAACCTGAAAGCTGTTTTTGAAGCGGATGCCACCCTCGGTCTCCCAACTGCATTCGAAAGCATTCAGCGCACGGTCGAAAGCTTGGAACAAACTTCCTTGAAGTTGGATGCCATGGTAGCCGAAAACCGGTCCACTTTGGCCAGCATATTGCGCAATGTGGATGGGATCACGACCAACCTAAAAAACCACAATGACGAGTTGTCCAATGTCATGGAAAATTTCTCGGATATTTCGGATTCGCTGGCGGCCGTGAATTTTGCACAGACCATTGAACGTGCAAATACAGCCTTGATTCAAGTGGATGAAATAACACGGAAAATCAACAATGGTGAGGGCAGCTTGGCACAATTGATCAACAGTGATTCACTTCACAATGGGTTAATCGAAACCAATCGCGAATTGGAATTCCTCATTAATGATTTGTACATGAATCCATGGCGCTACGTTCGCGTCTCTGTTTTCGGACGAAAGCAAGACAAAGCCCTTTCCGAAAAAGAACTCGAAAAATTGAGGGAGATCATTGATGAAGAAATTGAGAATCGTTCATCTGATGATAATTGAGCTCTGAAACAATGATTGGACAGATCATTTTTTTCGTGTTGTTGGGCACGGCGTCTTTCCTTTTTGCGAGGCGAATCGGAGTCATACGTCGCAACATCCTTTCAGGCCAACCTTGGGATGGGACAACGCGAAAGTCAGAACGTTGGTCCACCATGGCAAGGGTTGCCCTCGGCCAAGGTAAAATGACCAAGCGTCCCGTTGCTGGTGTGATGCATCTGCTCATATACGCGGGCTTCATCATCATCAACATTGAAATCCTGGAAATCCTGTTTGATGGGTTATTCGGAACGCACCGAGCATTTGCTGGCATTGGAATCGTCTATGATGTGTTGATCGGGGCCTTTGAATGGCTAGCCTTGGGAGTGATTGTTGCCTGTGTGGTGTTTTTCATTCGAAGGAATGGCTTGGCTTTGGCTCGCCTTGTATCGAAGGACTTAAAAGGATGGCCGTCACTGGATGCCAACATCATCTTGGTTGTCGAGATCCTATTGATGTTTGCTTTTTTGAGTATGAATGCTGCTGATTCCATAGCACAGCAAAGGGCACTGGACCATTACGTTGATGCGGGTTCATTTCCGATCAGCTCTTGGCTCGTACCACTTTACGCTGGTTTGTCCGATGGAGGCATCATCCTTCTCGAACGAAGCATGTGGTGGTTTCATATCATTGGTGTCCTGGCTTTTTTGGTTTACGTCACTTATTCCAAGCATTTCCACATCATTCTTGCCTTTCCGAACACCTATTACTCAAACTTGAACCCTCTTGGGCAAATGGACAATATGGCTTCGGTGAAAAAAGAGGTTGACCTCATGATGGACCCGAGTGCCGACCCTTATGCTGCTGCTCCAGAAACCGAAGCGCCTCCGGCTCGATTCGGCGTGAAGGATGCGACCGACCTCACTTGGAAACAACTGCTCGAATCATACACCTGCACAGAATGCGGTCGATGCACGTCAGAATGTCCGGCAAATCTCACGGGAAAATTGCTGAGCCCACGAAAAATCATGATGTCCACCCGAGATCGAATCGAAGAAATTGGAAAGCAGCGAGAAGCGAATAAAGGCCAATGGGAATCCGATGGGAAATTCCTGCTGGGAGACTACATCAGTGAGGAGGAGTTATGGGCATGCACAAGCTGCCAAGCATGCATTGAAGCATGCCCCATTAACATTTCACCCATGGGCATCATTTTGGACATGCGTCGCAGCCTCATAATGGAAGACAGCAAATCACCTGAGTCCATCACCACGATGTTCAACAACATAGAGAACAACGGAGCTCCTTGGGCATTTCCAGCGGGTACCCGAGGCGATTGGACCAACGAATCGTAGACAGCCTAGCAATGAGTGCATTCCACATTCCTACCATGGCCGAAATGACGGCAGCTGGCCAAACTCCAGAAGTTTTATTTTGGGTGGGTTGCGCCGGAAGTTTCGATGATCGAGCAAAGCGCATAACCAAAGCGATTGCAAAAATTTTACACGCAAGCAATACCTCTTTCGCAGTTCTTGGACAGGAGGAAAGTTGCACAGGTGATCCCGCAAAACGCGCAGGCAATGAATTTTTGTATCAGATGCAAGCCGCGCAAAATATTGCAACACTCAACGGTTATGGTATCCAACGCATCATCACTGGTTGCCCTCATTGTTTCAACATTCTGAAAAATGAATATCCAGAACTTGGAGGCCAATATGAAGTGTTACATCATACGCAATTCATTCGTGAGCTCATCGAGACGGGCAAGCTTAAAATGAAAAGTGACGCGCCATTCAAAGGAAAGCGAATCACCTTCCACGACCCCTGTTACTTGGGGCGCGCCAATGGGGAATACCTCGCACCTCGTGAAGTGATTGCCAAATTGGATGCTGAATTGTTCGAAATGAGGCGCTGCAAACAAAACGCCATGTGTTGCGGTGCTGGCGGAGCACAAATGTTCAAAGAAGCGGAGCCCGGAAACAAAGAAGTCAATCATTCTCGAACGGATGAAGCCTTGGAAAACAACCCAGAGGTTATCGCTACAGGATGCCCATTCTGTAACACCATGATGACCGACGGAGTCAAAAATGCCAATCAAGAATCTGACGTTGTCGTGAGGGACATCGCTGAACTGATTGCTGAATCTGCTGATTTACTGGAATCACCTACATCTTAAATCTACCCCATGCTATTAAACGGAAAAGTGGCCATCATTACAGGCGCATCGCGCGGAATTGGAAAGGCCATTGCGAAGGAATTTGTCGAACAAGGTGCCAAAGTTGCCTTCACCTACCATTCATCTGAAGAAAAAGCTAAGGCCCTCGAAAAAGAGCTGACAGCAAATGGCGGTGAAGTCAGAGGGTTTAAGTCCGATGCCGCTCAAATGGATCAAGCTGAACAATTGGTCAATCAAGTGGTTGACGCCTTTGGAACAGTTGATATCGTCGTAAATAACGCGGGCATTACCGAGGATACACTCCTGATGCGAATGAATGAAGAACAATGGGATCGGGTCATCAACGTCAACCTCAAATCCTGTTTCGCATTGACCAAAGCCGTGATGCGAACCATGCTCAAAGCGCGTTCTGGAAGCATCATCAACGTGAGTTCAGTTGTGGGCGTTCAAGGGAATGCGGGACAAGCCAATTATGCCGCATCCAAAGCTGGAATTTTGGGATTCACAAAATCCGTTGCATTGGAATTAGGTTCCCGCAACATTCGATGCAACGCCATAGCTCCTGGATTCATTGAAACTGAAATGACCGGTGCTCTTGATGAAGCTACGGTGCAGGGATGGAGAGATGCCATCCCGCTAAAACGAGGCGGACAACCCGAAGATGTCGCTCAGCTGTGCACTTTCTTGGCAAGCGATATGAGCTCGTACATCACCGGACAAACCATTTGCATTGATGGGGGCATGATCACTGCCTAGCGCTACGACCCGGATCAACAATGATGTTCCAAACCACAATGCCAACGGATTGGGTAGTCGAAGCTGAAGGGTGGCAGTGGGCTCTGTTGATCTGCGGCGCCGCACTGGTTGGAATAATTTTGTACGGTTGGAGGTCAGGGACCCATCGAACTTCTACCGGAAACGGACTGACACCAATCAGTCGCCTGTTTTTGGGCGCACTGAGATTCTTGATTATCGCTGGCTTGGGATTTTTACTGCTCGAACCCTTGATCAGAAAGGAATCATTTGAAAAAGAATTGCCCGTAACCATTCTATTGGTCGATGAAAGTGCCTCCGTTCTAAATCGCGTGGACTCCGCAACCGCCAGTCAAGCCATACATGAATGGTGTCGAGATTTTGAAAGCGGAATTCAAACACGTGGAATGGCCATTGAATCGTATGGTTTTTCGAATGAGCTGCTTCCCAAATACGCGCTGATGGATACTTCTTGGAAATGGCAGGGAACCCAGACGAATTTGGATCGAGCGGTTCGAGAATTAACCAATCGCATTGAAAACCGTAACATTGCGGGGGTCTTGCTGGTTTCGGATGGATTAGTGAATCGAGGAGCTGCGCCAGATTATGGAATCAACTGGCCTAACCTTCCGATCTGGACTGTCGGAATGGGAGACACCACTACCGTTCGAGATCGTTGGGTGGCCAATGTGAATCATAACCGTGTGGCCTACCTCGGTAATACTTTTCCAGTCGAAGTATTTGTTGAGTCTCAAGGGTTTGAAAATGCAAACGGCAGCCTCGAAATTAAAACCAACGGAAGGCGAATCGCCTCGGAAAAATGGACGCACACGACCAATCGTGATATCTTAAAGTTTTCATTTCAACTCGAAGCGACTGAAGTTGGAACCCAACGATTTGACATTGAAATTCTTGCAGCAGAAAACGAATACGATGTAACGAATAATCGCAGGCGATTCTACGTCGAAGTCAAAGAGAGCAGGCGTCTCATCACAATGATTTCGCAATTTCCCCATCCAGACGCTGGTTCCATCAGAACGGCGATCAAAGGTTTGGACGGATTTGAAGTGCAATCCTATAATTTATCATCCTTACGTGATGCGAATGCCTTGAATGCAGCAATCGAGAAGTCGGATGTAATTGTCGCCCACAATATCCTAGGAAGTAAGTTTGGAGGAAAGAATTGGGTCGATTGGTTTGCTACTTTTGAAAAACCCGTTTGGTGGATAGCGGGGACGCAAGCCACTTGGGAATTCCTCCAAGCTCCGAATGAGTTGGGCGTTGAACTTTCGAATAAAGGAGATTTAACCCAATCTCACAAAGCACGCCTCAACTCCAACTTCTCAACTTTGGAATTCCCCCCAGAATTGGGCTCAACGGTGGCCCAATGGCCACCATTTACGGGTCCTTTTGAGGACTCTAAATGGTCGGCTGCATGGAACCCGCTGTTATTCCGACAATTGGGCTCAATTGAAACGCAAGATGTCTTTTGGGGCGTGCAAAATCCCGCTTCAGGTAATCGTCGCATTTTGACCATTGGCGAAGGAATCTGGCGCTGGAAAATGGCTCAATTCCGAGCAGACGGCAGCCACCAGTCTTTCAATGAATTCATTCAAAAGCAAGTTCAATTTTTGGCCGCAAAGGATTCCCGTAAGCGATTGCTTGTCGAATCGGATCGCCGAATTGCTACAGATGAAAGACTTCTCATCAAGGGAGAAGCGTATGATGCGGCGTGGAATCCTATTTCAAACATCGAAATTGGAGTGGTATTGACCGATGAACAAGGCCAAGACTTCAAACAAACCATGCTGGTATCCAACACAGGTTATGCAGCTGACTTCGGCAAGATGCCCGAAGGAACTTACCGATGGCGAGCCAAATGCAACATCGACGGAATCAACTTTGAAGAAAACGGCCTCGTGATTGTCGAGAATCGTCAAATAGAACATTCGAATTTGGCCGCAGATCATGGCCTACTTACCCGAATTTCAGATCGTTCAGCGGGTAAATTCCTCGGCGATATGGCTGGACTCAATCCAAAGGAAGTGATTGACACCATATACCCCAATGAAAACCCGCAAACCATTCTTCACGCCCAAACCACGTTGCGCGATTTAGTGGATTGGTGGCAATGGCTGCTAGGTCTTTTAATCCTATTATCGCTTGAATGGACGATTAGGAGGAGAAACCTCGGTTATTGAATACTCCTGGGTGATTTTTAAAAAAACGTAATTCGCCTCGATGTAACACGCAATGACATCACCGTGCAGTAATTTCGCGCCATGTCACAACAACCCAACACCAACAATTTGCGGCGCTTACTGATTGTCGCCCTGCTTTTTGCACCCATCCTCCTTTTGTGGGGTTCCTTAACGGTCACCATCCCATCTGGACACGCGGGCTTGCTTTTCCACACATTTGGAGATGGCGTAGACCCAAATGAAGAACCTATGAATTCAGGTTTCCATTTCAAAGCTCCATGGAACAAGGTCTACCAATACGAAATCCGACAAAAAGAGCGCATGGAACAATTGGAAGTGCTGAGTTCGAATCTTCTAAAGATTGAAATGGACATGACCGTATTCTACCAACCTGATTTCAATCAATTGGGGCTACTTGAAATTGAACGTGGGAAGAATTATGAAGAAAAAGTGGTCGTTCCTGCAATGCGATCAGTCGCAAGGGAAGTGATTGCGAAGTATTTGCCAGAGGAATTCAACACCACCAAACGAGATGAAATTCAGCAAGAGATTGATGAGCGAATGAAAGAAAAACTTTCTGAAAATTACCTTCAATTGAACGACGTCTTGATCCGAAACATTCGTCTTCCAATAAAGTTGGAAGAAGCCATCGAACGAAAACTACAACAGGAGCAAGAGTCCCTTGAATATGAATTTCGTCTTGAAAAAGCATCCAAGGAAGCAGAAAGGATGAGAATCGAGGCAGAAGGCATTCGCGACTACCAGGAAATCGTGTCCCGAGGCATCAGCCAAGAGCTACTTAAATGGAAAGGCATTGAAGCGACATCTGCATTGGCCAACAGCACCAACACAAAAGTGGTCGTAATCGGCTCAGCCAAGGATGGACTTCCTTTGATTTTAGGTGACAACTGATCTTGAGCAAACAAAGTTGACGCCAAAAATAAAGGCACAAAAAAACCCGCAATTGCGGGTTTTTTCGTTTCGGTTTAGTTGGTCCATTAACTTTCAACAAACGTGCCCTTTGCCTTTGCTTGTGCAATGGCTGCCTTCAATCCAATTTTGCTGATGGTTCGCATGGCCGAGGTTGAGACCCGAAGGGTCATGTATGTTCCATCTTCTGCGTCATAAAAACGCTTCTTCTGCAAATTCGGGTAGAAAGTGCGCTTGGTTCGTCGCTTGGAGTGAGAAACATTGTTCCCAACCATCACTTTCTTTCCTGTTAACTGACATACGCGGCTCATAGCTTTGCTTTTTTTCGGACGGCAAAGAAACGAAAGAAATCACTCGTTTCCAACTACCCACATCAACTTCTCTGCGAATCTTTTTGCTTCAGGTCCTCTAGTATCCAAGCCAATGCCAACAAGACCGTTTTTGATACATTTCTTCCGCGATGATCACCAAGCTGGAATTTTCGGGCAACAACGCCTTTTGGTCCCGCCAATCCCACCCAAATGGTACCAACAGGTTTAAGTGCTGTTCCGCCACTCGGTCCAGCAATTCCTGAGGTTGCGAGACCATAAGTCGTGCCTAGTTTTTCACGGACTCCCTTGGCCATTTGCATCACCACCGGCTCGCTTACCGCTCCATGAACTTCTAAATCCTTGGCAGCAACTCCGAGCATCTGTTGCTTAACCGCATTGGCATACGCTACAATTGAACCTTGAAATACAGCACTGGATCCCGGAACAGCCGTAATACTCGCCGCAATGCTTCCTCCAGTGCATGATTCGGCCGTTGCGATGGTGCAATTGTTTTCCACCAATGATTGCACAACAGCTTCAGGTAGGCTCATTTCGTCAAGCGCTACCACGTGTTGCCCGGCCAATTCTAGAAATTCTTCCAATGCCTCTTCAACCCGCCGAACAGCTGCATCCTCCAGATCATCTACAGCACTAAACCTAACGCGCACCTGACCTGGCGCTGGTAAATAAGCGATGTGAATACCTCTTTCTTCCAATCCATCCTCCCAATCCTCAATCAACGCACTCAAGAAACTCTCACCTATGCCTTGGGTCAAAACCGTCCGATGATAACGCTTCGGAAGTTTCCAGATTTTTTGTACTCGCGGCAGCACCTCTTCTTCCATCAGACCTTTCATTTCATATGGCACGCCAGGAAGACTCACAACCACTTTTGGCGAAACCTCATCTCCTTTCTGAAACCACATACCCATGGCAGTTCCTCTGAGATTTGGAAGGATCTCACAACCCTCCGGCAACATCGCCTGGTCTCGATTAACAGGCAACATTTCCATCCCTCGATTTTCAAACCAGTGCGTGATTTGATTCAGGACTTGCTCATTCATTACCAATGGCATCCCAAAAAATGAAGCAAGGGTTTCTTTCGTCAAATCATCGCGCGTTGGCCCAAGTCCTCCCGTAACTAGCACCAAATCAACCCGGCTCATCGCCTCTTCTAGTGCCGCCGTTATTTCTGCTGGCGCATCAGATATAGATGTAATGCGATGCAATGCAATGCCGTGTTTGGTCAATTCCGCTCCCATCCAGGCAGAATTCGTGTCAATCGTTTGACCCAATAACAACTCATCACCTATGGTAATAACTTCAGCGAGCATGCCGCGAAATTACTGCGACAAAAGAAAGAGACAATCTCCTGGTGCTACATCAACTAAAAAGCCCCCCGAGTGAAGACTCGAAGGGCTCTATTCAGGAGGAAGTTTTCCTCAATCCTTTCAATTAATAGACATCATTGTACCGCCAAACGCACCACCACGTGATGGTCGCCTTGAGCGATATTCACCAAATAGATTCCAGGTGACCAATGACCCGTTTCAATCCGCTCAACCAACGCAGATGTCTGCATAGACAGAACGTGCTGACCTGTGAGGCTTACCACATCGATTTGATGCGCTCCAGGACGGTTGATAACCAATTCGACTTGGTCATCTGCTGGGTTGGGATACAACATGATGTCATTCATGTCAATGGGCTCAGCAATGCCGACCCAGTCCTCGTACTCCAACGTCGCACAATCGCCTAAATCATCTGCCGGGATTCGAAGATGGACAATGTCATTGATGTCGGCCGGGTCTTCATCCCCACGCACGTGGAGGCCAGGCTCAAAATCACGTTGATAGATGATTTCAAGTTGTCCATTGACCACATCCGGTGCAATGGAACCAAATACCGCTTCGTACCCGTCAAAATCTTCGTCAGGCGTCAAGTCACATGCTTCATCTGCATTCCAAGTCATTCCGCCGTCTGAAGAATTGACCAAAAACTGATGGCGATAATTCTGGGCTCCAGTCGAGAAATTCTCCATGATCGCTGAATACGTCACGTACAAGTTCCCCGCGGCGTCAGACCCAATGCTAGGAAAGCCTGCACAACCAACGTAGTAGGCGGCGATTTCATCAAAATCCAATGTGCCACTTTCATCATAGTCGTATGAGTAACCAATGATTTGTGCACTGTCGGGGCCCATGGATTCGTTCCAGTAAGCAAGGCCATTGGTTCCAGGGAAATAACTCGTCGTACCGTCTAGGGTGTCGGCATCCATGTAATACATGCTTCCATAGGATACGTGTACCTGACCATACGTGTCGACATGGACATCCCCAGCACCATCCGTGTTGAAGTACTCTTGGAACAATCCATCATCATTGTAATCTTCCGCATATTCTTCTCCCTCTGGCAAACCCATGTCCGCAACATACAAATCGACAGGGAAGTCGATGAGCAGCTCCTTTGTCCAAGTTTCTCCGTTGTCTTGAGAAATCATGACAAACGAATCACTGAAGTCATTGAAAACCGCAAAAGCTACCGTGTTTCCTCTGGCGTGAATTGCATAGGTGTCGCCACTGAAATTGGCAAAATTGCTGCTGTCTAATTCAGCGAATGTATGGTCTGTGACGTCCCACGTATCACCACCGTCTTGTGACCGGTAGTACAACATGCATCCATCCTGACCGTTGTGCACCAATCCGCCATTTGCTGTGGGAGTGGTGATACAAATCACGTGCAGCGAATTGCCATCCTCTCCACCAGCAGCCATTCGAGGCCATAGTTTTCCAACTTCGATGTCACTGGGAACAGAAGCCTCGCTCCATGCTCCAGTGCCAGCATCCCTCCAAGCCATGTGCAAGGGGGTATCAATACCAGGGTGGCTGACAACCACTTCTCGCCCACTTCCAGTGTGCACGATAGAAGGCCATCCGATGCGCACAGACTCAATTCGTTCATAAGCGATTTCACCCCATGCTGTTCCATCATAAAAATTGTACCCTGTTCCACGATCACTGAAAGGCGTTAATTCCAAACTCATCGTCCATGCCGCTGAAACCGCATCGCCACCTCCAGCCATGCGATCATCGATCGCAGCATTGGACTGTAAATCGTACTGCGTATACCCAATGACTTGGCGCTGAATGATCAAATCACGGTTTTGAATGTGTTCAATGTCAGAATCCGATTGACCTTGCAAAGGTTGTTGAGGTCGTTCGCTGAAGTCCGCTATGGCATGCGTTGGCATTGGAGCCGCCACTCGCATTGCAGGTGCTAATTGAGGAACATCTTCCAACAGGTTTTGGCCTGGAGACTGAATTGACTGGGCCAGTCCACCTAGGGCGAACACTCCCCATAACATCACGATTAGAGTAAAATGCTTCATATGGTTTTGGTTTTAGGGTCAAAAAGTACCTCATAGAACTGAAAAATTCCAATTCTACCGCTGATACTTATTCAATTTTTGGATCCTTATTTCGGCAATCGTGCCAAAACGGTCTGGCGTCCTGTGACTTTCTGATTCAACTCAACGCAAACCTCACTGTCCAAAGGAAGGAATACATCGATCCTCGATCCAAATTTGATGAACCCCACTTCATCGCCAGCATTCACATCATCACCATCCTTTATGTACCAGCATATACGCCGAGCCACTGCACCTGCGATTTGACGGAACATGACCGTACCTTTTGATCCTTCAATCACGTGTGTCGTCCGTTCATTTTCAGTACTGCTTTTCGGATGCCAGGCCACTAAATACTTTCCAGGATGATACTTCGCAGCCAAGACTTTTCCAGTCATGGGCGCCCATTGCGCATGCACATTCAATGGACTCATGAAGACGCTTATTTGAATTCTTTCGTCCTGAAACCACTCTGGTTCGTGCACCTTTTCAATCACCACTACTTTTCCATCACTTGGACATAAAATTTCATGTGCTTCAATGAGAGGCATCTTCCTGTTGGGCATTCGGAAAAAATTCACAATCAAACCAACCAGAACGACATGCGCCAACAAACCAAGAGAAAAAACCCAGGTAGGCGTCCAAAAATAAAGGGCTCCGTTCAAGCCCAAACCCAATGCCAAAACCAACAAAAGTGTCGCAGTTCCTTCCCGGTGAAATGTCATGGCAGCAGTGCTTTCAAGGATGTTTCTAAAGGCAGCAAAGATAGCAGGATGAAGTAAATCGGAGCCGTGATCATAAAGCCATCAAATCGATCGAGTATTCCCCCATGGCCCGGCAACAGCACACCCGAATCTTTCAATCCATTGCGTCGTTTCCATGCACTTTCAATAAGGTCACCCGCTGTGGCAGAAATCGCTGTCAAAACACCAATCCAAGCATAAGCCCAACCCCAAAGCCATCCAGCCAATAGGACCGAAAAAACCGCCCCGCCAGCAAAACCTTCCCATGATTTTCCGGGAGAAATCCGAGGCGCTAATTTGTTTCGACCCAGCGGTTTTCCCACAAAATAAGCACCGGAATCATTCACCCAAATCATAAAAATCAAGCTCAACAAAACTGAGGGCTCATAGCCACCCGAGGACTGCCAAGGAATTCCGATAATCAAACTCAACCACAACCCCATAAACGCAGCAAAACCCCAAACCTTGGCCGGTGATGCTTTCTTCAATCCCTTGGCGAATTCCCTTACCGCCAACAACCCAACGCAGATCCATAGGAACGCATTAAACCATGGACCTCCCACAATGCTACCGATGACTACGAGGCCAAACACCAGCCCTGTCGCCGACCGAATCATCGTTTCTCGCATCAATTGAGGGAAAAGTTGAATCCATATTGCTCATCAAGAATGAGTCGAGCTCGTGTGGCACTCTCTGACGGAACGTACAATTCAATCATTCCAAAATGATAACTGCTATCCTTTTTGTTGAGAATGATGGCGGGGATAGCATAATTTTCGAGTACAACCCTCCTCAACTCAACAGCCGGAGCAAAACCGTCGGAATAAACTGGTTCCCAGCCGTTCATTCGTTTGGTTCTTCATCGGACTCACCTGCCCGTTCGGTATTTCTGGCGTCCGCAGACTCCTCGATTTCTTTCGTAGCGTCCTTTTCCGTCGGAATGGCATTGACAGCAGATTCCTTTTTCTCAAAAGGCCGAGCACCCAAAATGCGTTCTACATCTTCCCTAAAAATCACCTCATTGAGAAGAAGAGAGTCCGCCAGAGCACTGAGTTTATCGAAATTGGAGTGCAAAATCTCTTTGGCACGGTGGTAAGCTCCATCAATGATTTTCCCGACCTCTTCATCGATGATTTTCGAAGTTTCTTCAGAGTAGGGCTTCGTGAACATTTGATCCCCTCGGCTATCATAATAGCTTCGATTTCCAATGCGTTCGTTGAGCCCATAAATTGACACCATGGCATAAGCCTGTTTTGTCACCTTTTCCAAATCGCTTAGAGCGCCAGTGGAGATCTTCTTAAACACCAAATCTTCAGCAGCCCGACCACCTAATGCAGCGCACATTTCATCCAGCATTTGTTCGGTCGTGGTAATCTGCCTTTCCTCTGGCAAATACCAGGCAGCTCCAAGCGATTGGCCTCGAGGAACAATGCTCACTTTGACCAACGGCGATGCGAATTCTACCAACCAACTCACGACCGCGTGTCCTGCTTCGTGAAAGGCGATGGTCCGCTTCTCTTCGTCCGAAATGATTTTGGTGCGTTTTTCCAATCCACCAATAATTCGGTCTACAGCATCTAAAAAGTCTTGATGCGTCACTTTTTCCCGTCCCTTACGAGCCGCGAAGAGGGCTGCCTCATTGCAAACGTTTGCGATGTCTGCACCACTAAATCCGGGAGTTTGACGGGACAAGAAATCTACATCGATGGAATCGTCAATTTTGATGGGACGGAGATGAACCTCAAAAATTGCTTTGCGCTCAGTCAGATCCGGCATATCCACATAAATCTGGCGGTCGAACCTTCCGGCCCGCATCAGGGCCTTGTCCAAAATATCGGCGCGGTTCGTCGCCGCCAAAATGATCACACCGCTGTTGGTTCCGAAACCATCCATCTCCGTCAGCAACTGATTCAGCGTGTTTTCTCGTTCATCATTGGATCCCAAACTCGCATTTTTACCCCTTGCTCGGCCAATGGCATCAATCTCATCTATGAATACAATGGCGGGTGATTTCTCCTTTGCTTGCTTGAATAAATCGCGTACGCGAGAAGCCCCTACTCCAACAAACATTTCAACGAAATCCGAACCACTGAGTGAAAAGAATGGCACTTGTGCTTCTCCAGCAACGGCTTTTGCAAGCAATGTTTTACCTGTTCCTGGAGGGCCAACGAGCAAGGCCCCTTTCGGAATTTTAGCGCCGAGATTGGTATACTTTTCTGGAGCCTTCAGGAAAGCGACAATTTCTTCTAATTCTTCTTTCGCACCATCGAGTCCAGCAACATCGTTAAAATTGACTTCTGTCCCCTTGCCTTTTTCGAACAATTGGGCTTTTGACTTGCCAATATTAAAAATCTGACCACCGCCGCCAGCTCCTCCACCCAACCTTCGCATGATCAAAATCCAAACTCCGATCATGAGGCCGAAAAAAATGACGTAAGTGAGCATCTGCTGGCCCCACTCGTTCACCGGCTCAGAGACATAATTGAAATCTCCTCTTTCAGAAAGCACCTTCAAATCATCGAAGTATGCATCTCCGGGTGGCACATTCAACCAATAATCGGCTCCTTGATAAACAGACTTGAGGAATCCCTTTTCATTATCGCCACCGCCCTGGTCCTCACGCGCTTCTTTCTTGAGGTAGATGCTTGCACGCTGACCATCAAAGACCAGTTTTTCTACTTGTCCAGATTCCGCTTTTTCCTTGAACTCCGTCCATCCTATTTCTCTTCCCCCTTCGCTGGTGTTCAGCATCAACATCCCCAACAGCACGACACCGATGATCGCATAAATCCAATAAAAATTCATGGACGGCTTATCGCTGCCTTTGTTGCTCTCTTGTTGTCTTGATTGGTCTTCCATGGAATTATTCAAACTTCTTCTAAGGTCTCAATGTTCGCATCACCCCATAATTCTTCAAGTGCATATCGCCCTCTCGCTTCTTCATGAAACACATGGACAACGATGTCACTGTAATCTAAAATTGCCCACTCTCCGTTTCTGAGCCCTTGTTTGCCCCAAGGTTTTTCATCCACCATTTCTGCTGTCAATTTTTCCACTGAGTGGGCCAAAGCCTCCACTTGTGTTCGACTCGTTCCGTGCGCAACAACGAACCAACCGGCCACTGCATGAGGAACCTCTCTGAGATCCAATATGGTGATGTGCTTTCCCTTCACTTCCTGTAATCCTGCAATTACAGCATTTAACAATGGGCTTTGATGTAAGATAGAAGGGCTACTCATTCACTAATTATCCGTTCGAAAGATACAATGGAACATTCGGAGTGCCTTTCAAATGATTGCGAAAACATGCCAACTTTCACCATTACTTTTGACCAAAGCCATGAAGTTTATTTCAGCACACTTTGATGAACTCAGTAGCACCAACGATGAGGGGCTTCAATGGCTGAAAATAGCAAAACCCGATACGGGGTTTATCATCACGACAGATCATCAAATCAATGGCCGAGGTCAGCGAAGCCATAGCTGGGATCAGCGCGCTGCACAGGACTTGGCCTACTCCATAGCCATGAAGTGGCCCCTGGAACTCGATAACCAACCGCACGATCCCATTGTCTTTAATAAACTCATGGCACTTAACCTACTCGATATGATCCAGCAATTCTTGCCAGAACATCGAGAGATTCGAATCAAATGGCCGAACGATGTATTAATCAAATCAAGCATTGATAGGACCTGGGAAAAATGTGCCGGTATCCTAATCGAAAACACTTGGCGCGGTAACCGGTGGGATGGCGTTGTCGTCGGATTGGGAATCAATGTGAATTCAAGTCGCCATCATGAATTGGGTCGCACCTCCTTGAGAGATCAAGGCATACCTGAGGTCTCACTGCTTGAATTGCGCCAGCAAATGACGACGAGCATAGAACAAAACTTAGCGAAACCCATCGCCCAAGAGGTAATTGAGCGACGGTTTAATGAAAACCTCCTTTCCCGGGGAAAATGGAAATCTTATCGATTCAACAATTTGGAAGGACTAGGGCGCATTGAAGCCGTTGATGCACATGGCAACCTCGTATTGGATTGGAAGCCAAGCGAGGATGAACCGTCCAAGTCTGTGGTCGTCTCGGACTCAAATGAATTGAATTGGGACTGGCTTCTGAATCCATTAAACAAGTAATCAAGGATTGAGCGGAGCCTTTTGGGGTTCATCCAGCAGAAGCCTGAGGGAATTGTTCCTCCACCGCATTTACGATGCCCGCAAAAATGCCGTTCAACGGTTGCTCCACCATCATTTTCATGAACGGATTAAGCTCAGCATGGCAATACACCTGAACCTTGCAAGAAGATTCATTGATTTCATCCATTCGGATTTCCATGTTGAATCGAATCGGTGAAGGCTTCTGAGATTCCAACATGATCTTACGAAAAGGTTCAGCTTCTATTCTTCGCAAGCTAAACGAGAAGCCCCCCTTTACGCTGAATGTACATGCTTCGCCTTCTCCCTTGAATTGTTGAACATATTCTTCAGGCATCAACGGGCCAAGATGGGCCAAATCCATCATCCAGTGAAAAAATTCTTCTGAGGATACGCCTGCAGTTACCGAGGGGCTTTCAATGAGGGTCATACTCATTTGATCATTGCCAGTTGAGCATCACTCCAGCCCTTGGGATCTGCATTCCATGTGCTTAGCACATCACGCTGAGCATCCGTCAAATACCCTTCAGCCAGAGCTTGTTCAAGCAAATTGGGGTAGTCCGTCAACGTATACCACACGCATTGAGCTTCTTCAAAAGCCAATTTGGAAACTTCGAATCCATAAGTGAAGATGGCGACCATTCCTTTGACTTCCACATCGGCTTCACGCAAGGCAGCAACTGCTTTCAAACTGCTAGAACCGGTAGAAATCAAGTCTTCGATGACAACTGCATTCGAGAGCACCGATAAATCACCCTCAATCGAATTCCCCAATCCATGACCTTTGGGCTCAGAACGGACATAAATGAAAGGCAATCCCAACTCTTGAGCAACCAACGCGCCCAAAGCGATACCGCCCGTCGCTACGCCAGCAATGGCATCAACTTTACCGAATTTTTCTTCCACAACATCGACAGCTAGCTGTCGAATGTAGGTGCGCACAGAAGGGTGGCTTAACACCTTCCGGTTATCGCAATAAATTGGGGATTTTCTGCCACTTGCCCATGTAAACGGCTCATTAGGACTTAATTGAATTGCTTTAATTCGCAAAAGGAATTCCGCAACTTTTCGCCTACTTTCATCGGTCAAAACCATGGCGCGAATGTATGAAGTTTACATCATGAATCGGGCAGTGTTTTTTCAAGAAAACGCTCCCAAAACTGAACAATCTTTGATTATTCGCGAACCGGGTAAAAAGTGCCTGAATGAGCTCCCTCAGTTAATACGTGATCATCCCGGCATCAATGCCATCAGCCTTGTTTGTTCGAATCCAGAAGAGCAATGGATGCAATTCTGTTTCAATTACCGAGAGGTTCTTGCAGCGGGCTGCATCGTTACCAACAAGCTTGACCATCTGCTTTGGATCGAACGGAATGGCAAATGGGATTTACCGAAAGGAAAAGTCGAACCAAAGGAGGCCATTGAGGATGCTGCCTTGCGAGAGGTGGAGGAAGAGACTGGGATACAACCGCTTGCGTTAGGGTCGTTTATTGACAAAACCTACCACACGTACGATGAAGGGGGCACGCCGATTTTAAAAACGACTTTTTGGTACCATGCCTTTCACGACGGCGACGACACACCAGGAAATCCCCAGTCAATCGAGGGAATCACTGACGTTCACTGGATCCACCAAGATGACCTCGCCAAAATTGAAAACAATTCATACCCCAGCATTACAGCACTTGTCAATAAGATGCTGGACAATCGTTAGCGCCTCGAAATAACTAGGATTCTTTGAATGACTTCCATCAATCCTTGACTAGGCAAAGGCGTTCGATTTTGATAAATCTTGAAATTCGGATCGAGAATGACCACTTGTGGCAGCGTCCCAATGCCCAGTTCTTCCATCACAAGCGGATTGTTTCCAACGCGACCCATGCTTTCAATTCGACCTCTTGAATCCAATAGCTTTTCCCATGCTTCATTGGAATGTTCAATCGTCAAAATGCACCAACCAATTTCCGGACGGTTTATCATTGATTGGAGCGAGCCAAAAACTTCGCGCTCTCTTTTTGACATGGCCGATTCACTTTTTATCAGCAGAATGACCTTCCATGGCTCAGGACAAAATTGACTCAGTGGTATCGGAGAGCCATTGGGGGAAACCACCAAGAAATCTTCAACTTTCGTCCCTTGACTTCCCCGGTTTCTGTCTTTGACCAGCGCGTTGAATGCCTCTTCGTATCCTGCAGGAAATGGAACCTCTTGCCAAACCCTCCCGACGCGTCTCGACGGCGCTTTCTTCGCCATGATCAACCACGCACCTGCCAATTCTTCAACAGAAACATTGGCCCATCTTGGCCCCATGGCATTTTTCAGCGAATCCATTGAATGGTAGCGTAGGCTCTGATCAACTTCATCCCAATCGAAGGATCGTTCATCCAGCCACCAATCTCCCAGCACGACCTCCAATCCACGAAAAATGTGCAGCGAATTCAATGCCGTTAATTCAATTTGATCTCGTCGTTCAAGCTGCCATTGATTCCAAAGGGAATCCAAATAGACGTCGGACATTCCCAAATTCCTTTTCCAAATCAATCGCCTTTCCCAAAGGCCATCTCGAAAGACCTGATCGACCAGTTCACCAACGACCACATTGCACAAAGAATCGAATGATAAATCATACGTGTCTAGTAGCTGGTCCAAAGAATCGAGGTTACTATTCGATCGAGCTTCAACAAGTTCAACCACAGGTTCGTATAGTGCATCCATGGCTTGCAATTGAAAAACATCCAATTTGAGGAGTGCCTTATAGGCTGGACTTTCAACCCAAACTGCTTCTCCGGGCACTCCTTGCAAACGCATCGATTGATTTGGAATGGACCGAAGAACAAGCTCCGAAGACTCGTCCGGTAGAACCAAGACCTCCCATGTCCAAGGAGGAAGATGAAGCTCAAACCAAGTTGGTAATTCAACCGACTTTAATAACCACTCGAATTGACCATCTTCTCCCACAATGATGGGGTCAGTCCAAACGCCCACTCCCAAGCCTGGGTAGACCAATTGTTTCACATCGATGATATCTCCCAAGGATTCCTCCAATTCCAATGTCCCGCGCAATGTCAGCTGATGGGATTCGGATTGTGCCATCGACAAGTGACAATAAATCATCAAAAACAAGACCGATCCCAATCGCATCGCAATTCGCATATCCCGAAAATTATATGACTACGGATTCAGGAATGAATGCTCTTACGTCGCCGTGGTTTTTCAGGATTTCCCGTACAACGTTCGAATGGATGTGCGCAAATTCAGGATCCGTGAATAGAATGATCGTCTCCAAAGATGGTTGCAACACCCTGGTCATTTGGGCAATGGTTCGCTCATATTCAAAATCACCTCCATTTCGAACACCCCTTATCAACCAATTGGCACCTTCACGATTACAAAAATCAGCCGTCAATCCCTCAAAGGAGGCCACTGAAACATTGGAAAAAGGTTCTGAAACTGCCTTCAACCAATTCAGTCTTTGCTCCAATGGAAACATGGAGGTTTTCGCTGAATTAACCCCTATCGCAAGGATTATTTCATCAAATAACGGAACGCTTCGCTCCAATATATTCAAATGACCACGGGTGATGGGGTCAAATGAGCCTGGAAATACTGCTTTCTTCATGCTTCAGGTTTTACCGATGAAATAAACTAAAATGAACATGCCCGTATTTTCTTGTCTCCTGATAATAAGCGAGTTGAGAGACATCGGACCGCTCACCATGTTCCAAAATAAACCAACCATTTGGAACCAACAAGTTCCCTTCCATGATGCGTTGAGGCAAAGCCTCGAGCTCATCGAGATCGTACGGTGGATCAGCAAAAATCAAATCAAATTGGGTCGCCGAGTGTTGTAGAAATTTTAATGCATCTCCACGGACAATTTCCCAATCATCCAGTTCCCATTCTCTCGCGATATCCATCATCGATCGCACGGCGCGCGCGTCCAATTCAATGCTGGTTACAGAATCACACCCTCTACTCAAGAATTCTAAACCAACCATTCCGGTGCCAGCGAACAACTCCAAAACAGATTTTCCTGGCAGATCAATTCGGGATCTTAACAAGTTAAAAAGTCCTTCTCTTCCAAAATCCGTTGTTGGTCGGCCTCGAAACCCTTTCGAAATTTTAGGACGTCTCCCTTTCCATGTTCCACCTGTAATCCTCATTAAATGGCGTATTGCAATAATGACCACATACCAGACGCTTCTGGCTCACCATCCGACCAAATTAGCCCGTGGTCTTCCATGCGCACTGCAGTGAAAAAACGAGAAAAGTCTTGAATTATTGGCGAATCATTTTGAATTGCTCCACCAATTTCAACTTCAACTTTTTCAACCTGGGGGTCCAGATCATCACGGACCATGGAGTTCACAACATGATACAATAACCCTGTTCCTTCCAGATCTTCGGTTGCCAAACACCAACGCAATGATCCTTGATGAAATCTGCACATTAACGCCCTTTTCCTTCCGACATTGATGAAGACCGAAATCTTAAAATCCGAGTTTGCAGAGACTTTACCTTTTGACTCCAGCCAACCCAAGGTCGCAGAAGACCAAGTATGCAGGGGCCATCGAACATTCAATGAATCATCGACTCCTACCAAATCGTTTTCAATCAACAGCAAGGCTTCTCCTAGTCGATCGGTTCGAAAAGTTCGCAACCCGAGGTCTGTCTTTCCATGTTGCAGCGCCATGACCTCTTGCTCAAGCCCCTCTGCAACTGGCACTGGCAAAAGGCTAAAAACTGGTCGAAGCCAAGTTACGCGAACGGTTGGATAGGAACCCATTTTGGCCCTTATGCTAGACCAATCACCTGAAAACACCTCTGACCCGTATTCCTGAACCCTTCGGTCTTTCAATGCCAACCAGAACAGGGTTTCACCATCCCATCCTAAAACGAGCATTCCGCCTGTTGCGGTTCGATTAGTTTCTCCAGTTTCCATCGGTGTGCGCATCCGTCAAGGAGCCGAAGCGCAAGGTATCCTTTTTTACTTTTTCACGACCGAACGGCGTAGGATCCTTCACCAAAATGGTTGACATATTCACCCCTCCAACATCCGTGGTGCTTGTCTCAAGCATAAAACGTTCGCCACTGAGTGGGTTGAACCATAAACTATCAACCGAAACCCGCGGTAATTTTTTCGCACTTCGCACTTCAGGATCAAAATTCTCAGCGTAAAAAGAGGTGTAGATCACATCTCGAACTTTATACGTCGTAGAATCCATCGAAATCAAATCCACAAATTCATCCTCTGTTAACCCTAATTCTGCAGCTTTCTGTGGAAGCTCCGCACGCGTTAATACCAACCCCATTTCTCTACTGGCATCTTCCGGCAACGTGTCATTAAACGATCCCATATTGAAGCTCACTGGAATGACCTCCGCATACAGAAAAGCCTGAAGCGTATCGAAGTTGTTACAGAAGAACCCGTTGATTTCAAGATAGGCATCTTGTGCGTCTCGAATGTCTTTCAATGCCTGAATGGTCTGGGCATCGACCCTTGCTTTCTTTTCTCTGAATTCGATCTCTTCATCCACACTGTAAAACACCTCATACCCCAGCCAAATGGCAGCAATTGATCCAACGATGGTCAGGACGCGATAAATCATCCCGCTTAGCTTTTCTAGCACGACGGGAAGCGCTATGATTGCGACAAAAATCAACGCGAGGGAAGCCACCAACATCGCCTTTGGTTGGCTCTCCACATCGTCACCTCCGAGGTACTTAATGAAAAAACCCAATCCTGCAGCGAAAAGCAGCACGGATACCACGTATTTGTTGAATTCCTTAAATAAAGTTTCCATCTCTTCGTATAAATAGAAAGTTCGATGTCCCTATGACGGTGCGAATCTACGACAGATCAGAACGTCCACAAATTTCCGACCAATGGAACTTAAATCGATGCAGCGGTTCCTTCCCTTAACTTCGCTTCCATGGCACAACCCTCGGTCCAAATTGATGCTTTTGTCAATCGAATGGCCGCGCATTTCCCCCACCTCCCAACCGATGGACAAGGGCGATTGATTCAAGCTTTGGCGCGCTTTCAATGCAGCGTACAACCTCGATGCGCCCTGATGATTCGAGGCTATGCGGGAACAGGAAAAACCACAAGTGTCGCTGCATTTGTTGCCACTTTAAAAGATTTTGGCACCCGACCCATCCTGCTCGCTCCCACTGGACGAGCAGCGAAAGTCATGCAATCCTATTCAAATTGTCAGGCCTCTACCATTCATCGATTGATTTACCGGACAAAAAAAAATCCGGACGGAACACCGAATTATGGATTGGCCCCGAACACGCTGGAGAATGCGATTTTTGTGGTCGACGAGGCATCCATGATTGGAGACTTTGCCCAGTCAGAAAATTCACCATTGGTCAATGGTCGTAGCTTGCTTGATGACCTCATGGAATTTGTCTTCACAGGAGAAAACTGCAAATTGGTTTTGGTTGGAGACGACGCTCAGCTCCCTCCAGTCGGGGAAACCGAGAGCCCCGCATTGAATGAAGACAAAATGAGACGGGAATTTGGGCTTACGGTAGCTACCATTCGACTGACGGACGTTGTTCGTCAAGAACTAGAAAGTGGAATTTTACTCAATGCACACGGAATTCGACTCCTCATTGATCAACAGCAACCGCAGCGACCCAAATTCAGCATAACCGGAAAAAATGACGTCCATCGCATTGATGGAAATGACCTCCAAGAATACATCGAAGATGCATTCAGGCAATACGGTGAAGACCAAACCGTCATCATCACCCGATCAAACAAGCGAGCGCAGGCATTCAATCAGCAAATCCGACATCGCATTCTCTGGCGAGAAGAAGCACTGGAAGTTGGAGACCGATTGATGATCGTAAAGAACAACTACCATTGGCTGGCGTCGATTGAACACATTCCGACGCAACTTCTTGCGAACGGAGATGTGATTTCAGTCACCAAAATCATCAAACGATTCAAGCGCTACGGCATCGATTTTGCCAATGTGGAAGTTGAATTTACTGACGCACCTCATTTTCATCCTTTTGAAGTTTGTATCAATTTGAGCATTCTCTCATCTGATTTGCCTTCAATTCCATTCATGCAATTGCAAGCTTTGCGCGATACCATTGCAGAGGATTATATCGACCTTGGATCAAAATCGGCGATTCTCAAGGCGGTCAAGGGCGACGAATGTTATCAAGCCCTACAAGTGAAGTTTGCCTGGTCCATGACATGTCATAAAGCCCAAGGTGGACAATGGGAATCCGTAATTGTAGATCCCGGGTATGTCACAGAGGATTCAATGGATTTGGAGTGGCTTCGATGGTTGTACACCGCCTTTACTCGTTCGAAGTCTTCAATCGCCCTACTCAATTTTTCGGACGATTTCTTTGAATAAAAAAGCCTTCTCGGAAAGAAGGCTTTTCTGAATGCGAAACGAATATTGAGGTCAGGCCAGTTCGCGCTGACTGAAATAAAATGCTCCCTCTATGGCTGCATTTTCATCGCTATCTGATCCATGAACTGCGTTAGCTGCAATGCTCTCAGCAAAATCTGCTCTAATGGTTCCAGGTGCTGCTTCTGCAGGATTTGTCGCACCGATTAACTCGCGAAAATCAGCAACTGCATTATCTTTTTCCAAGATTGCCGCAACGATTGGACCACTCGACATGTACTCCGTCAACTCCCCAAAGAATGGTCGCTCAGCGTGCACAGCGTAAAACGCTTCGGCATCTTTTATGGATAGTTGCGTCCACTTCATTGCCTTGATGGAGAATCCAGCCTGAATGATTCGATCAATGATTTTTCCAGTGTGACCAGCTCCAGTTGCATCGGGCTTGATCATCGTAAACGTGCGATTCGTCGCCATGGTGTAGTTGTTATTTGGAGTGCAAAAGTAATTCGCAATTCTTTATTCGAACGGATTCCACAAAAAACGAACCCGAACAAACTCGATGCACGCTCCAAGGCTAGACGGTATTGTATCTTAGGGGCATGAAGTTGACTACACCGCAAAGTTCGTCGCATGCGATGGAATTGGAGAACGCTCATGGAGCGCACAATTACCACCCTTTACCTGTCGTTTTAGACCGTGGAGAAGGCGTTTACGTTTGGGACATAGAAGGAAACAAGTATTTCGATTTCTTAAGTGCTTATTCGGCGGTCAACCAAGGCCACTGCCACCCAAAAATTGTGGGTGCAATGAATGAACAAGCCAAGAAACTGACCCTTACTTCACGGGCCTTTTACAATAGCAACTTGGGTAAGTACGAGCAATTTGTCACTTCCTTTTTCGGTTATGATAAGGTCCTACCGATGAACACCGGCGCTGAAGCCGTGGAGACGGCGATCAAAATTGCAAGGAAGTGGGCTTACGATGTAAAGGGAGTACCTGCAGGGCAAGCTAAAATCATCACCTGCCAAGGCAATTTTCATGGGCGAACGACTACCATCGTCAGCTTCAGCACAGACCCCGATTCGACAGGTGGATTTGGGCCCTTCACACCGGGATTCGAAGTGATTCCGTATGACGACATTGACGCATTGGAGGTGGCTTTACAGGATCCCAATGTGGCAGGATTTTTGGTAGAGCCCATCCAAGGAGAAGCGGGGGTTTACACCCCTGCAGAGGATTTTGTGCGGCGTGCCCATCAAGCTTGCAAAAAGGCCGGAGTCCTCTTCATAGCAGATGAAGTACAAACAGGCATTGCAAGGACAGGCTCGCTGTTGGCAACCTGTGGGAATTGCACCTGTGAAAGCCATTGTGAGCGGCAACCGAGTTTCTCAAAAGCGGATATACTCATCCTAGGCAAAGCGTTATCAGGTGGTGCCTACCCCGTGAGCGCTGTGTTAGCGGATGACGAAATTATGGGGGTCATACACCCTGGTCAACACGGATCGACTTTTGGTGGCAATCCGGTAGCGGCAGAGGTCGGAATAGCTGCGTTGCAAGTAGTCGTGGAGGAAAAGTTAGCTCAAAATGCTCGCGTACTTGGCGCACATTTTCGCAACGCAATGGAAGGTATCATCGAACGTTCTGACTTGGTGACCCAGGTACGTGGAAAGGGACTTCTCAACGCCATTGTAATCAATGACACACCGGAGAGCTCCACCGCGTGGGACTTGTGTGTGGCACTCAAAGAAAACGGGCTATTGGCCAAGCCAACTCACGGAAACATCATTCGTTTTGCTCCTCCCCTCGTGATGTCGAGTGAAGAATTGGATGAATGCATTCAGATTATCAGGAAAACCATTGATGAATTCGAACGACGCGAATCATAGCCAGCCATTTCCGCGCATCCAATCATCGTTGTAGATCTTTCCGACGTAGCGCGATCCATGATCGTGAAAAAGGCAAACAACCAAATCATTGGGGCCCAACTCTGATTTCAGTTGGCGCAGCCCTTGGATGGTGCTCCCACAGCTGTAGCCCAGAAACAGTCCTTCCTTTCGGGCCATTTCTCTCGCGGCCAATGCCCCATCTCGATCCGACACCTTCTCAAAACGATCGATGACCTCAAAATTGACATTGGCTGGGAGAATGTCTTCCCCTACACCTTCTGTGAGATAGGGATAAATCTCATTTTCATCAAACTCACCGGTTTCGTGGTACTTCTTTAAAACGCTGCCGTAGGAATCAATGCCCCAAATTTTAACATTTGGATTTTGTTCCTTCAAGTACTTGCCGGTTCCGCTGATTGTGCCACCCGTTCCAACACCGACCACGAAGTGGGTAATCCTTCCCTCAGTTTGCTCCCAAATTTCTGGGCCAGTTGATGCGTAATGCGCTTCCTGATTGGACAGGTTGTCGTACTGATTGCACCAAAAACTATTTTCATTCTCTTCTTGGCATCGTTTTGCAACACTGTAGTAGCTATCCGGATGATCTGCCTCAACATTCGTAGGACAAACATGCACTTCGGCTCCCATGGCTTTGAGAATGTCAATCTTTTCTTTTGACTGTTTGTCGCTCATGGTACAAATAAGTTTGTACCCCTTCACTGCGCAAGCCAATGCAAGCCCCATTCCCGTATTCCCGCTGGTGCATTCAATGACCGTGCCTCCCGGCTTCAATTGACCTGAAGCCTCAGCGTCTTCAATCATGCGCAGCGCCATGCGGTCCTTCACGCTGTGTCCCGGATTGAAATATTCAACCTTAGCAAAGACGGGACAAGGAAAATCCTCAACCATTCGATGAAGCTGAATCATCGGGGTTTGGCCAATGGTCGAGAGAACGTTTGGGTGCACGTTTTTATGCAAACTCATCGGGGTCAAAGGTAAGTAGCAGAATCGATGTCAAAATGAAAAATCTTTACAATTGATTCTTAACAATTGAATCCGAATCATCGATTAATCCTTAGCGCCTCTGCCGGGTGAATCCTGGTAGAAACCAAACTCGGTAGCCACATCATTACTGCACAACTCATGAACGCCACCAGTTCAATTGCCATGAGGTACACCCAATTCATTCGCACTGGCACTACATCCAAGTAGTAAGCCTCCGGATTCAAGGTTAACCAGCCCGTCGTTGCTTGCAAAGCGACAACCAACACACCAAAAAAGTTCCCCAAGAGAAATCCACGACCCAATATGCGAACAGACTTCCAGAAAAAGATTCGCATGATTTGTCCATCGGTCATTCCTAAGGCCTTTAACATCCCCACCATGGGACGACGTTCCAATATCAAAATCAACAGGGCCGAAGTCATGTTGATAATTGAAATGAGCACCATCAAACCAATGATGATTTCAACATTCAAATCGAGCATGCCGAGCCAAGTAAACATCTCAGGTGCTTGCTGAAGTACGGTCTCCGTTTGCATCCCCAACGGGATCATTTCGAAGATTTTTTGCTCCGCCTCCCATATTTCAGCTCCGGGAATCAGGAATACTTCCAAGCCGCTGGCCGTTTCGCGCCAACCGCCTCCCATCCGCTCCCAATCCCATCGGCCCTCATCATTTTGATACAATTGAATCGAATCGCTATGTACCATCTCCTCACCGTTTCTGCCACTTGCCGTAATGAGATAATTGGAGTGACTTAGCGCCTCCCAAGGCAGTTTGTTGCCTCGAAAAAACTCTTTTTCCATCCAGCCGCCTGATTCATCTTGAACGTACCATTGAATCAATGGAATCGTTTTTGTGCCATAAGACCTCACCTCAACGTTTGCAGAATCCATGACCAATTGGAGTTCCAATCCCCAACCTGCACTCTGCTGAATCAAAGCACTGGGAAGGAACATGAATTCTTCATCGTATTCCAACAATCCCGTTCGATAAATGCCCTCCAAAACCAAATTT
Organism: Bacteroidota bacterium; assembly: GCA_027624855.1. GTDB lineage: Bacteria > Bacteroidota > Bacteroidia > Flavobacteriales_D > Sanyastnellaceae > UA16. The sequence continues at coordinate 67,110 of JAQBTQ010000004.1, read as the reverse complement.
CTCGCCCGAACACCAGATGGTCCACCAACCAAATAGACGGTAAATCGATCACCTAACCCGATCCCCAGGCGATTGGCTTGCTCAGATGATAACACAGCTCCCTCCTCCCCAATTGCGGTGGTACCCGCTTGCAAAAATCGACCGAGCAACTGATGCGAGGTTTCAGAAGACAATCCTTTACCCAATACCCCCTTCACACCAGTTTTTGATTCTAATATGGCGGGCATCAAATAAAATGGATGCACCGAATCTACTTCTTCAAGCGCCAGCACTTGTTTCTCCAAGTCATAATTCCGAACAATTTTCGGATCTGAATGATTTGCGTTGAGAATTTGCACATCCGAACCGAAACCGACAACCAACTCCTTGACCTCTTGTTGGAATCCGTGGACAATTGCTGTCGACAATACGATAAGCGCAATGCCTACTGCGACACCGATTGTAGCGATCTGAATCACAGGACGCGACCAAGAAGCTGCAGAATTCTGCATCGAAAGTCGAAGCGCAATCTTCCTTGAAATTCCAGGTCGTTTCATCATAATTTCGAGACGGCAAATTACATGAGTACATTGGTCTTGTGAAGAAATTCATTGAATTATCCATCATTGGCGTGATCATACTAGGATGTACGATCCCCAATTCATCGACTCAAGGACAGTCCTTAACGCCTGTAGCGCTTGATCCTCAAGGGTTACGTCTTGATTCCATTCACGGTGTGCTGCATGTTCAAAAAAGGACCTCTGCACCCGAAATCATGCAACTCGGCAACGAAAACATCCGAGCCATTTATGAGGCTTGTCGTTCGGCTCGGGTGGCCGTTGTAGCGAACCAGACTTCAATCATAGGTGATGGCCGGAAAGGAAACCCAACCCACCTTGTCGATACGCTATTGGCTCTGGGGATCGATGTTAAAAAAGTATTTGCACCAGAGCATGGTTTTCGAGGAAACGCACACAATGGGGCGCATATCCAAGACAGCACCGATCCAAAAACAGGATTACCCATCTTGAGCCTGCACGGAAAAAACAAAAAACCAACTGCAGAAAGCCTGGCAGATGTCAGGATTATTTTGTTTGATATCCAAGATGTCGGAGCACGATTCTACACCTATTTGAGCAGCTTATACTTAGTGATGGAAGCCGCTGCAGAGCAAAACAAAATGGTCATGGTGTTGGATCGGCCAAATCCCCACGGGCATCAGATTGCCGGACCCATCATTGATTCCCAATGGACTTCTTTTGTGGGCAAAATACCCGTCCCTGTGGTTCATGGTATGACACTTGGAGAAATGGCAAAAATGATCAACGGAGAGGGATGGTTGAAGGGGGGCGTGTCATGCGACCTTGTGATCATACCGTGTGAGAATTATGCCCACAGCGATGCTTGGTATCCTCAAATCCCCCCCAGTCCAAATTTACCGACAGCTGAATCCATTGCCCTCTACCCGTCACTTTGTCCATTTGAACCGACGGTGGCCAGTATAGGTCGTGGCACACCACACCCTTTTGAGTGCGTTGGTTTGCCACAATTCGATGGCGTAATTTCAATGGGATCTTTTGCATTCACTCCTGAGCCGGTTCCAAATGCAGCTCCACATCCTAAACATGAAGGATTGAATTGCGTTGGACAGAACTTAAAAGGTTTGGGAACACATTGGACGACGAGTGAAGTTGGATTCGATTGGTCGTTCGTTTACGAATATTCGAATGACTGGAAAAAAAGTAAAAGTGACGTCGCATTCGTGGAATCACCCAACTTTCTGGCCAAACTCACGGGAAACGAGGAGATGTATCAGGTCATTCAGGGTAAAATGACATACAACGATATGGTAGCAGGTTGGATTGAAGAGCTGCATGAATTCGAGGTAAGTCGAACGCCTTATTTACTGTATCCCATGCAACGGATTGAATCCAATTGAGGTTTAATTCTCCGAGGCATTATCTTGCACTTCGCTAATCGCAATTACATGAACAATCAAAGAGCGTTTTACACCTTAGGCATGGTGTTCTTGATGGGAGCAGTAATCGTCGGATGCTACAAGAGCGACGACTTCATCAATCCGGTATACAACTGCAATTGCGGCACCGTAAACTATTTGGGATCGGAAATCCCCTTGAAAATGGCTGAAATTGTCGTTCCCGATAGCACTGAAGTTCTATCAAGAAGCTATCACATTGTGGCCGATTTGCGAACAGCTGAGGAGGTTAATGCGCATGCGGCAGCGCACGATTTAACGTTCCACTTTTCTTTCCCCATCCTCGACGATGTCGTCTACTATGTTCAACAAGATGACATCCAACACTTGGTCCAAATCATCAATCACGGAGATGAGACTGAACCGATTCGTAATTATCAAGCGACCGATGGAAACATCGTAATCAATCCAGGGGCGGCCGGAGAAGAAGAAACAGTGGAATTCAATTTGACAATCAGGCAAGAAGTCGATGGCGATTTGGTCGGTTTGCCAATTGCCTTTAGCGGCTCATTCGCTGATACCATAGAATAACCCGCGCGCAACTACAACGAGCCAAATCAATCCAAATCCAATTTGATTGATTCACGGCCAGTGGTCACCCAACAATGATCACCTGAAACGGGCGTCACGGCTACTGAACCTGTGAACGTTCCGAAAGCTGGGAACACCAAGAATCGCTTCACTGAGTTAAACCACCAACCAGGAAGCTTCAATGATTGCCTCCCTTTACCCTTCATCACAATGGCCGGATGTAAATGGCCTGCCACTCCGATTTTGTCAATGGGTAATGCTTCTAAATCCGCAGGGTCATGGGCAAAAACAAACTCCCCAATGACCGACGTTTGATGAACTGATAGGGGAAGTCCTTCATAGGCCGATACCGGAAGGACATCATGGTTACCGAGGATCAATAGCGACTCTTTAAACCACGAATTATTATTTACTCCGTTCAACCACTTTCTGAATTCCTGCCACTCCTCATTGACCTCGCTGTGAAAAAGATCACCCAGGATCAACAGCCTCTTTGGCTTCCTAGCTTGCAACAATTCATCCAGTCGCTTCAACGTGTTTTCATTCACAGAATTGGGAATGGCGATTCCATTCTTCCGAAAGTGTGCTGCTTTGCCTAAGTGCAAGTCTGAGACAATCAAAATGGATTCCTGGCCCCACCACACAGCGCGTTCAGGCAAAAACTCCCAGCCCGCTTTCTCCCAAGGCATGGAAAAAGATCGCGGGGTTTCTGACATGGTTTATTGTTGCTGCTTGATTAGGTTCAAAGCTGAGCCCGCTCGGAACCATTCGATTTGCTGGGAATTGTACGTGTGATTTGCCAGAATGGTATCCTTTGATCCATCTGCATGTTCGACTTCAATGGTCAAAGGCACGCCGGGGGCGAAATTTTCTAAGTCAATGAAATGGAATCGATCATCCTCTTGAATCAAATCATAGTCCGATTCAATGGCGAAAGTCAACCCGAGCATTCCTTGCTTTTTCAAATTCGTTTCATGGATTCGGGCAAAAGACTTGACCAACACCACACGCACTCCCAAGAATCGGGGTTGCATTGCCGCGTGCTCTCGAGAACTCCCTTCTCCGTAATTGGAATCTCCGACGACCACTGTTGGCACACCGGCCTCTTTATAAGCACGTTGCACCGCAGGTACTTCACCATATTCGCCCGTGAGCTGATTCTTCACAGCGTTCGATTCACCGTTGAAGGCGTTGATCGCACCCGTCAAGGTATTGTTCGAGATGTTGTCAAGATGTCCCCGATACCGCAACCAAGGACCTGCCATTGAAATGTGATCTGTTGTGCATTTTCCCTGCGCTTTGATCAACAGACGTGCGTCTCGGATGTTTTGTCCATCCCACGGGGCAAATGGCGTCAGCAACTGCAATCGCTCAGAATCCTGTTTTACGACAACTTCCACCTGACTCCCATCTGCTGCAGGCGCCAAATATCCAGCATCTTTCACGTCAAATCCCGCTTGTGGCAGTTCATCCCCTGAAGGTTCTTGGAGCATGACCTCCGTCCCATCCTCGAGCTTCAACGCATCGGTCATGGGGTTGAATGTCAAGTCCCCTGCAATGGCCAAAGCAGTAACCAACTCTGGTGAACCAACGAATGCATGCGTATTGGGATTTCCATCCGCCCGCTTCGCAAAATTTCTATTGAAAGAGTGAACAATCGAATTCTTTTCCTTTTTCTCAGCACCCGACCTGGCCCATTGACCTATGCACGGTCCGCAAGCATTCGCGAAGACACTTCCTCCCATTTCTTCAAAAACCGCGATGAATCCATCTCGGTCTATCGTGTAACGCACTTGCTCAGACCCTGGTGTAATGGTGAGTTGAGCGCGTGCCTTGATGCCTTTGTCAATGGCTTGCTTCGCAACGCTCGCTGAACGACTGATGTCTTCATAGCTTGAATTGGTGCATGAACCGATTAAACCGTACTCCAATTCTGTAGGCCAGCCATTCGCTTCAGCCGCAGCTTTCATTTGGCTCACAGGAGTGGCTAAATCTGGTGTGAATGGTCCGTTTAAATGGGGCTCTAATTCACTCAGATTAATTTCTATGACTTGGTCAAAATACGCTTCAGGGTTGGCATACACCTCGGGATCACCGGTCAAATGCTCACGGATGCCATTCGCCATCTCTGCCACATCTGTTCTGCCTGTGGCTCGCAGGTATCGCTCCATGCTATCATCATAACCAAATGTTGAAGTCGTCGCACCAATCTCCGCTCCCATGTTGCAAATCGTGCCTTTACCAGTGCAGCTCAACGATTCGGCACCGTCACCAAAATACTCAACAATGCATCCTGTTCCGCCTTTCACTGTTAGCACACCCGCGACTTTGAGGATCACATCTTTTGCAGACGCCCAGCCCGAAAGTCGACCCGTCAATTTGATTCCAATGAGTTTTGGAAACTTCAATTCCCACGGCATGCCTGCCATTACATCCACCGCATCTGCCCCTCCTACACCGACAGCGACCATTCCCAATCCACCCGCATTTACGGTGTGGGAATCCGTTCCAATCATCATACCACCTGGAAATGCATAATTTTCCAAAACGACCTGGTGAATGATGCCCGCGCCGGGCTTCCAAAAGCCAATACCGTATTTATTCGAAACCGACTCAAGGAAATTGTAGACCTCATTGTTCTTGTTAATGGCCTCTTGTAAATCTGAATTGGCCTCAACTTTTGCCTGAATTAAATGATCACAGTGAACGGTCGATGGGACAGCAGCTTCCGCTTTTCCCGCTTGCATGAATTGCAACAACGCCATCTGAGCCGTTGCATCTTGCATCGCCACCCTGTCGGGTGCGAAATCAACATAATCCGCTCCTCGCTTAAACGCAGAAGTGGCGTTTCCATCCCATAAATGACTGTACAATATTTTTTCTGCTAGCGTCAAAGGTTGATTCGTCGCTCTTCGAGCTGCCTCAATTTTCCCTGGAATTTGCTCATAGTGTGAGCGAATCATCTCCAAATCAAAAGTCATGTTGTCGTTTTTCTGTGGACTGCAAATGTAAGCAGTACTTTCGCAATACATGAAGCGAGAATTGCTCATTGAAATGGCCCGAATCGCAATCCGCTCGATTCGCGGAAACAAACTGAGAACCAGTTTGACTGTGGGCATCATTGGACTCGGGATCATGGCACTAATCAGCATGACCACTGCAACCTCTTCGCTTGAGGCGAACGTTGTCAATCAATTTTCCACCCTCGGTACCAGTGTGTTTAGCATTTCTCAAAAAACCGAGACTGGGGTGAACCGTGGTCGCCGGGTCACCATTGGCGAACCCATTTCGTACCAAGAAGCGCAAGATTTTGCAGCGAACGCGCCCAGTGAACTCAAAGTGAGTTATTCCATTTTCGGTACCGCCCAAGCAACGCTTACCAGAGGAAAAGAGCGAACCAATCCCAACATCCAAGTTTTGGGCATAGAAGAAAACTACCTCGAAATCAGTGGATATCAATTGGACCAAGGGCGAAATTTTACGGCTCAAGAAGCCGCGTCTTCCAGAAGATTCGCGATTCTAGGATCCGATTTGGTCAGTGAACTATTTAACCCCTGGGAAGATGCGGTAGGCGAGGAATTCTCTATCGGAGCCCAGCGTTATCAAATCATTGGAGTGCTGGAATCCAAAGGCCAAGCTTTTGGCATGTCTCAGGACAACCAATGCTACATTCCCATTCCATGCGTCAGGCAACAATTTTCTGATGAGGATCGGAGCTACCGCATCTCGTGTCAAGTATCTAACCCGGCGCAAATCATGGAAATGGCTGAAGCCGCAACGGGCATCATGCGGGTGGTCAGAAAAGATCGGCCTGGTGAAGATCATTCGTTCAACCTATCCATGAGCAATGGGCTGGTCGAAACTTTAAAAGAGGCAATTTCAGGAATTACCATTGCAGCATCGATCATCGGGATCATCACGTTATTTGGGGCTGGCATAGGATTGATGAACATCATGCTAGTCAGTGTCTCAGAACGCACTCGAGAAATCGGAACGCGTAAGTCATTGGGAGCATCGCCCAGCGCCATTCGAATGCAATTTTTAATTGAAGTCATCATCATCGGTCAACTGGGCGGTGCGACTGGAATTGTCCTGGGACTATTTGCTGGAAACGGAATCGCTTGGGCTATGGAAACTCCTTTTGTACTTCCTTGGAAATGGATGTTATCAGGGGTTGCTCTCAGCCTGATTACGAGCCTCATTAGCGGCTACTATCCAGCGCGAAAGGCCTCCCTGCTTGACCCCATTGTCGCGCTGGGAAGAGAATAATCTGTTAGCCTATTGCACTTCTCGTTCGAGTATTTGCGCCATGCGAGCACGTTCTCTTGCAATCAATTCTTTCGCCCATGACTCATTGCTTTCAATGGACTCCAATAATTTTTGCCAATCGGCCTCGTCTCGAGCTGGAACGGCATTGGTGTGAATGCCTTCGCCTGAAATATCCAATGACAGCACCAGAAACTGTTCCATGTATCGAAGCTGCAAATTGCATAGGGTGTTTCCAAATCGTACCAAAACATCAGGGTCCAAGGTGCTCGCCATTGCAGTCCTCAAACGTCTGATGTTCTCCACATGATTCCTCACCAATAGCACAAAATTCGAGCCCATAGGAAGTAAGCTTGGCAGTTCGACGGGGGCACCGAGCGGCTGAATATTCAAAACACGTGCCACGTCACTCAATTCAACGAGTCGATTGACCCGCGAACGAAAAAGAACCGGAACGACAGGTTGCCTCATAAAGTGATCACGAACGGCGAATGATTCTGCGTCGAGGCGTTCCATGATCTCCTCAATTTCAACGGAATCATTTAATCCAAGAAGTGAAAGGGCGACGCTTTTGTTCATCTGAATTTGGTTCTCAAAAAGTGAAGATAAGCCAACAAAGTGCATGCTCCTCGTTTCCTTGCCAATCCATTGTTAAATTTGAAACAAAACTCAACAACCCATGAAGATGATATCAGCCGCTACGATCTTGATGACGTTTTTTGCGTTCAGCGCATGCAGTTCTGGTGAAAAAGTGGAAAGCGCGTCGAACCCAACAGAGAGCGGAATGACGCAACAGGTCGAAGAAGGTGCGAATGGAACAAACGCCCAAGTATCCTCACGCTACAAAGATGGAATCAACGACCAGAATCGAGGAGACAAAGTGGGTCCAGTTCGACTACATGGCACCATCAATTTCAATGGCGGTGGTGAAGTGACCTTGTACGAGACGGAAGGCCGGAACACTTCCGAAATTGCCAAGACAACCTTGAGCAACAGAGCTTTTGATTTCGGGGAGCTGGAAGTTGGACGTGGATTTTATAAAATCAGTCTGAATGGTGAGACCAATGCTGCGGACATCATTCTCAATCCAGACGAACCTGATGTTGAGCTGACGTTCAACACGTCAAGGCTAAGCGCAGGCAAAACAGCCGTTGGATCCAATGAAAATACCGGGTGGTTCCAGTACCAGAGCTTTGAATTCGAAAACAACAAAGCCATTCGTGAACTCCGAGGATCAATCAAAGATGCCGGTGCATTTCGAGCGAGAATCGAAGAGCAAATCCGAGAAAAAGAAGGAGAGTTGGTTACACAACAGCATCAATTGATGGATCAATATCCCGGCACATTTCTAGCAAAGTACTTGGGATGGAAGAATCCCAAATTCCCCCAAGACAAAGGACGATTTTTTGAAGACATGGACCCAATGGATAACAGCGCGGTGCGATCCATGGCAATTTCTGATCGAATCCAAAACATGATGCGCACCTTCAGCGAAGGCACCGACCCCGGCTTCTTAGCGTGCATCGATTTGGTCAAGGCGCATTTTGAACCGAATCCAATAGCCTTGGAAAGCGTTTTGTACACCATGCTGGACGGCTTTTACAACACCGGAAAGGAAACCATCTGTCAGTACATTCTTGACAATTACATTTTTGATGAAGATTGTGGTGCTGATTTAAGCGATGCCATCCGGTTGCGGGCACAAGGGATCATCAACCTGCAGGTTGGTAAAACGCCCCCCAACTTCCAAATTGACAAATGGGACGGTGGTGTGTTGGATCTCTACGAGACCTGCAAAGCCAAAGAATATACATTGGTCATGTTCTGGGCTTCTTGGTGCCACAAGTGCGAACAAGAAATTCCAAACCTCGGTCCGCTGTATGCTAAATACGGTTACAAAGGATTTGAGATTGTTGGGGTGAGCATTGATCAAGTGCGCAACACATGGGAAAAGGCAATCAATGATAACGGCATGACGTGGCCGAATGTCAGTCAGTTGCAAGCATGGAATAGCCCAGTAGTGGCTGAGTATAAAATCACTGCGACTCCAACTTATTTCTTGTTGGATAAAGAAGGCAAAATTGTACTGAAGCCGAAGCGCTACTTCGAGGTTGAAAAATTCCTCTCCGAGAACTTAAAATAAACCAAGGAAAGCGGGCAAGGTCACGGATGAATTTTCGAATAAATCCTGGACTTTTCGCGAATTACAAATCCTTGAATTGAAGTCCCTGTTCAGAGGCAAGTTGAAGGATGATGCCATCGGACAAGCCTACTTTTGGCACCCAAATTTCATTCAAACCGGCAGCACGCAAGACTTCCATGTAGATTTTTCCGGCAGGAACAATGACGTCTGCGCGGTTATTTTTTAATCCAAATCGCTTTGATCGATTTTGCATTGGTTCATTTTCGATGCGGCCGACCCATTTCTCAAGTTTTTTGAGGGTGAGTAGTTCATCTTTTTTCAATCTGGCCAGTTTGTGAAAGCGATTAATGTTTCCCCCTGTCCCCGCGACGGTCAGCTGCCTCGATTTTGCATGAGTGTTTAAGAATTCGGCCATTCGTTGCCATTCCGACCGCTCAACGCCATTGTTCAGCATCCGAACCGTGCCAATTCGAAAGCTTTCCCATGCGACGCGTTGTTCTCCGCAAAGCAATGAGAGCTCTGTTGAACCCCCACCAACATCTACGCATAACAAGTCACCATCGATTTCACCTCCGAGAATTTTAAAATTCTCAAATATCAACTGTGCCTCTTCTTCTCCCGAAATGCAATCAATGTCAATGCCTGAGGATTCCGAGACCCTTTTTATCACCTCTCCCCGATTATCGGCATTGCGCAGCGCACTCGTGGCGCATGCTCTGAACTCTTCTACCCCCTGAACTTCCAGCAACAATTTGAATGCCTTGATCGTCTTCTCCAATGCCACCACTTTCGAGGTCGAAATACGACCGGACTCGAATACTTTGGTGCCGAGACGCAGCGGAACGCGATAGTATGCAATTCGATCCTCTCGCAACCCTTGAACAGCGTCAAATTCGAGGTCCTTTATCAACAACCTCACGGCATTCGAACCTATGTCAATGGCAGCTAAGCGCATGGTTTCGAAATTACTTCACAAACAAATTGAATCGATGTTGGTCCTTTCCAAGTCATGTCAAATTCAATTCATTTTTATATCGTTGGTAGGTTGTTTCTTGACTGGAAGTGGCAGTGCGAGAACTTCTGCCTTTGATCATTTTATTGCTCATCGATGCATCCAACAATCGCGCATGCAAATTATCCTTCATTTGATCTTCCAAGAATTGGACAATCTGGGACTGGAGCACAGGATCGGTGATGGGAACTGAAACTTCAACCCTTCGATCCAAGTTTCGGGTCATCCAATCGGCCGAACTGATAAAAAACTTCGGATTTCCAGCATTGGCAAAATAGAGCACCCTTCCGTGCTCAAGGTAGCGCCCAACGATACTCCTCACTCGGATGTTTTCACTCATACCGGGTATTCCTGGAATCAAGGAACAAATTCCACGAACAATCAAATCGACTTTTACCCCACTTTGACTTGCCGCATACAACACCTCAATCATCGCCGCATCGACGAGATTATTCAGTTTCAAAATGATCCGTCCCCCGACACCCGACTCGGCATGACGCATTTCCTGACGGACCATTTGATTGAATCTTTTTCTCGAATCATAGGGGCTAACAATCAAATGCTTTAAATGGAGCCGTTTGTAATTGTTATTGAAAAAGCTGAACACCTCATCCACCTCATGCGCAATTGCGGGTTCTGCCGTCAACAACCCAAAGTCACTGAATACTTCAGCTGATTTTTCATGGAAATTTCCAGTGCCGATGTAAGCGATGCGCTGACGCTTCGATCCTTGCTTTCGCGTAATCAAAAACAACTTGGAATGAACCTTTAATCCGGTCACTCCAAATCCAACAGTGATCCCAGCCTCTTGCAATAGGTTGGAAACGTTGATGTTCTGTCGTTCATCAAAACGAGCAGCCAATTCAATGATCACATCCACTCGCTTTCCATTGTGCGCTGCGTTGATGAGTGCATTGATGATTTTCGAGTGCTGTGCAACACGGTAAAGGTTGATTTGAATTTGGGTGACATGGGGGTCTATCGCAGCTTCTCTGAGGATGTCGACGATGTGCCCAAACGTATGATAGGGAAAATGAAGCAGCAGTTCATGCTTCAGTACTTGCTGAATCAAGCTGCTTTTATCCTTAAGCCTTGGATGTTGCAGTGGAGGCTGGTGTCGAAAGGTTAATTCCTCCCGTCCAAAACTCGGGAATTTCATGAGGTCCTTTCTATTGTGATAACGACTTCCCGAAATGACATTTTTCGAGTCGGTCAAATCAAGCTTTGATTTAACCAACCGAAGCATGTCTTCAGGCATTTCCCGGTCGTAAATCAAACGAACAAAATCACCTTTTTTCCTCTGAACCAACCCATCTGAAATTTTCTCCATCAATGACCTAGAAAGGTCATCATCCATGTCAATCTCAGCATCTCGGGTGACTTTTATTGCATGGGCAAAGACACGCTTGGGTTGAAACAATCGAAAAATTCGATGCAGATCATTTCGAATGATGTCATCGATGAATGAAACGTTTCGACCCTCATTTTCACTCGGCAAAATCACGAAACGCGGCAGGTGAGGTGGAATTTTGATCAATGCGTATTCAATCACCCAACCACTTGATCGCTCGACTTCCATTCCTACAACAAAATAAATTACGCCATCCTGTAAATCTGGAAATGGCCGCGCACCATCAATCATAATGGGCACAAGGTGAGTGCGAATCTGGTTCTTGAAATAGGTGGAGACAAATTCCGCTTGTTCTGGAGAATATTCACGCTCATTCAAAATGCGGATCTTGGATTTCCTCAAATCCAGCTCCATTTGCTCAAACGCCTTATTGTAATCTTCCTGCAATTGCAGGACCCGATCTTGCACTCCCTTCAATGTTTCCTCAACATCAAACCCCAAGGTGGTTTTCGAATTCTGATCAACAGCAAAGGCCCGCTGCAAGTTTGCAACACGCACTCGAAAAAACTCATCCAAATTATTGGAGAATATGCCCAAAAAGCGGATCCGTTCTATCAAAGGGTTATCCTCTCGAATGGCTTCTTGCAATACACGATGATTGAAAGCCAACCAACTGTATTCCCTATTGAGGTACCGATGAGACGATGATTTCTTCACGTCGCCAAATATACCGTTGGTCAATTCATGATTGCCCGCCACCGCTTTAACTTTGCTACTCATTTATTCAACTCATCCCATGCTCGTAGGACAACAAGCCCCAAATTTCGTTGGTCGCGCTTTTATCAATGGAGAAATTGTATCAGACTTTTCCCTCGAATCATTTCGAGATAAGCGATATGTGTTTTTGATTTTCTATCCCAAAGATTTTACGGCAATTTGCCAATCAGAGCTCGTTGCTTTCCAGGAAAGACTCGCTGATTTTGAATCACGCGACACAGCCCTTGTAGCCTGTTCAACAGATACAGCAGATGTCCATGCTGGAGCGGCAAAAGTTCCGCAAAATGAAGGTGGGCTTCAAGGCATTACGTTCCCAATCATCGGGGATGCAAACAAAACCATCGCTACCAACTATGGTGTGCTAAGCGGTGAATATGAATACGATGAAGCAGGATTTTTAGAGGCAAGCAATGAAATGATTTCGCTTCGAGCGAGCTTCTTGATTGACAAATCAGGAATGGTGCAGCACGAGTCCATCAATTTCTTCACGATTGGTCGCAATGTTGATGAAGCCCTTCGCATGGTCGATGCTCTTCGGCATGTCCAAGAGAATGGAGCGGTGTGCATGGCGAACTGGAAACCCGCTTAACCGTTCGTTTGATCGATCTGGCTAAATCGATTCAACCAATTCTTCAATTCATCGAATGCTGAGGCCGACGCTTCAACATGAAATTGAATGCATTGATTTTTTCGATTGAACTTGAGCAATTGTTCTACTCCGTCTGCTGGTTCTGTTTGCATGCACCATTCATCATGTTGGAACGGAATCGCATACACCTCCAATCGGATTTTTGTAAAGGCAATGAATCCCGATTGAGTTCGCAAAAAGTTGATTGCACTACGTTCCCCATTCTCTAGTCGTTCCGCCTGCAAATCCTCCAACCCCTTAATTCGAACAAGGTTAACTCGCGGAGAACCAAGTGGCCGTCCTGCAAACGTTTCCCGGATTCCCCTCCAAAATGGAATCCTAGGTCCTGCGATGGATTCAACTGCCTCCCACCGACTGGAATCATTGTATGTAACGTTCCAAAACCCCATTACTCACCTCCTGATTCCAAGGGGAAGTCCTGTCCTTGTTCCATCCAAAACCGTGTGAAATCGCCTTCTGGATCGTACTGATTCGCCTGCCATTCCACATCGAATCGCCGTTGTGGACGAGGATCATTTCCTAGGCCAGCAACATAAAGCCAATTTCCCGTGTTGCTACAAGGATCAAAATCTATCAGGTGGTATTCGAACCAAGCAGCGCATATTCGCCAGTCCAGTCCCAAATCATGAACCGCATATGAAGCTGCATTTTGTCTCCCGCGATTCGACATGAAGCCTGTCAAGCGCAATTCATGCATGTTAGCATTCACAAAATCATTTTTGGTCAAACCCGCACACCAGGATTGAAATCGATCTTCATCATGGTTTGAAATCCGAGGAGCATCAGGCTTCAATCCAAAAGAACGCCACATGTTGCGTCCGTTCTGTATTGAAACAAACCGGAAATAGTCCCTCCATAGCAGCTCAAAAATCAACCAATACGTGCTTTCATTGGCGCTAAATTTTTCTTCATATCGCCGAATGGCGTGATAAATGGACCTCGAACTCAAGCATCCCCATGCCAGCCAGGGACTGAATTTACTGGAGTAATCCCAACCCAGCAGCCCATTCCGTGTTTGCTTATAGGTACTCAGGCCTCGAGTAGAGTCGAAATAGTGGTTCAATCGCTTCCATCCAGCGCTCTCGCCTCCTTGAAATTGTAAGAACTTGTCTGAAACTGCCTGTTTCCTTGAAGGAACAAGGAACGCCTTTGCTCGAGGAATTGACGAAGGCAAACTGGGAATCTTTGGGCCTTCTTGAACCTCGCGCACCTTCAAACCGCCCTTTTCAACGCGATTGCGAAATCGCGAAAAAACATCTGGCAAATCCGATAAATCAAATGTCAGGTCCGAAGGATGAATTAAGGTATTTCCTTCGATGCAAGTATGTGGCATGAGCTCCGCAATGCGATTCGCGGTTTCCTTTTCATCGTGGCTATGGCACGTTTGAGAGAAGATATGGTCGCATTCGGATTCTCGCGCCCAATCTGAAATGCATTCAACCGGATCTCCTTCCAACACAAAAAGGGTGTTTCCGTGGGCTTCAAGCGACGCATTCAAAGCAAAGAGCGACTCCCACATGAATTGTCTGCGATGCAATCCTGATCGCTCCTGGCTGCGACTCCATTTCTTTCCCTCTGGAACGACGAATGCAAAAACGACCTCATCTGCGGTCTCACAACACGCTTGAAGTGCAGGATTATCCTGTAATCTGAGATCTTCTCGAAACCAATACAGCGCTCGCATTATAATTTTTCAATTCGTTCCAGGTTCATTGCTGCTGTTTCCAATAGGGACTGCTGCTTTTCTGGAGCCATTTTATCCCAAGTCCGATAGACCATTCCGATGCGCGGATTCCGCGATAAAACTTCGCGGTGTCTAGCGTGAAAATCCCAATACAGTCCATTGAAAGGACAAGCTCGGTCTCCGGTTTTTTCATCCGCTTTGTAATGGCAATTTTTACAATAGGGCCCCATCTTTTTGAGGTATTGCGCACTGCTCACATAGGGCTTTGATCCAACGATTCCACCATCGGCGAATTGACTCATTCCCCGAGTATTCGTGATTTCGACCCATTCCAATGCATCGATGTAGACTCCCAAATACCAGGCGTCCACTTCATCGGGATGGATTCCAGCGAGCAACAAGAAATTGCCCGTAACCATCAACCGCTGAATATGGTGGGCATAGGCAAATTCCATGGTTTGGCCAATGGCATGGGACAAGCATTTCATTTTGGTGTTGCCTGTCCAAAACCAATCCGGGAGTTTTCGTTGGTGATTGAAAAAATTCAACTTTCCGTATGCTGGCATATGTGCCCAATAGACCCCACGCATGTACTCTCTCCATCCGATGATTTGACGGATGAAACCTTCTACCTGTGAAATTCCTATGCGCTGTTTGTCCATTCGCCAGTTCGACTCCACAGCAAGCACTACCTCTTTTGGACTCAACAACTTCGAATTGAGCAAAAAACTCAGCCGAGAATGATACACGCTCCAACTCGAGGTAGTCAATGCATCTTGAAAATCACCGAATCGAGGAAGCAAAACCGCGACGAAGTAATCCAATAACTCCAAACCCTCCGATCTTGTCAATGGCCAACCCCAATCATCCGGGTTGAGCTCTCCAACGGTTTCGACTCCGCAACTTTGAAGCATGGCAACCAAGGAAGTGACGTTTCGATGAAAGAGTTTTGGTGGAGGCACCACATGATCAGCTGGGAGTTTTTGCCGATTGTTTGCATCAAAATTCCATTGTCCACCTTCCGGTTCCCCGACAGCATCCAACAACACCTGATGCTTTTTCCTCATGGACCGATAAAAATTTTCCAGCCGATACGTCTTCTTTCCCTGAAAGTAGATGGCCAGTTCGTCCCTTTGGGTATAAAAATGCTCCGTATCATACTCTTTCACTTCAAGTCCCTGTTCTTGGCACCGGGACGCGAACTCTCTCAATATGCTATCCAACCGATACTCATCTGGACGCTGCCAATTGAACCGTTGGGCGCCCGTTTCCTTACAAATCCAATCAAGATTTGCTGGAAAGGATTGCCCATTCATGGGATCGTCGAGGGCTAAGTAATGAACACGATGTCCCGCATTTCTGAGCGACCTAGCAAACAATCGCATGGCTCCGAAGAAAGCCACCACTTTTTGGATGTGATGTCGCGCGTAATCCGTCTCAGAGCGAACCTCCATCAATACAAATAACCGGTCGGGATGTGCCGAATCGCCGAACCACGAATGGTTCGTATTCAATTGGTCGCCACAAACTAGACTTACCTCAATTGCAGGCCTTAAATCGGTGCAATCCGCTATCGAATATTCATCCCTCATGGCTGTTTGGCATTGCGACAACGATTCGAGCAATAACGCACTTCGTCCCAACAGCGCTCCCATTTCTTGCGCCATGAAAAGGGACGTTGGCAAACAACGCAAATTTTGTCTTCTGGAAACTGACTTCTACGCACACGGATATAACCATCCGCCGGATGAAAGGTTTTTCAAGCCTTTTGAAGTGCCTTCAACTCTGACCATCGCATCGGGACCGGCTTTGCTACTACCGAATGAGGAACTTCTTCATCTTTCAAAAAGCGCAAAACCAACTCATTGAAAATTTCCGGTGCTTCAATGCTGCAGACATGCCCGCAATTTTCAATGACAGCAAGTCTCATATTCTTCTGAATGTCAGTAAATCGTTTGGCTGCACCGAAAAAAATATGGTCTTGACTTCCCATGACCACCAGTCCCTTTTTAAGGACGGGACGGTTTACGTAATCCTTAATCAAGGCAAAAAATGGTTTGTACAACTCAATCCATTTCAAGTATTCACGGGTTGAGAGCCGTTTGCTTTGTCTGCGGAATATGTACCGACTCAATCGATGATTTCTCCGAGGCAAAACGATAAAGCTGAACAACCAGTACAAGGCTTGATAAGGCAAAATGAAACTCAATACCTTGCCGGAATGGACAAACCAGTGCATCATTTTGCTACCATCAAAAATAGCGCCCGCCATAATCATACGATCAACCAATTCCGGCCGTTCTATGTCAATCTTTTGAAGAATCACACTGCCAATACTCAAACTCATGAAATGGGCCTTGCGGATGCCTAAGTGATCTAACAAAACCAAAATATCCTTGGCGACGATGTCAAAATCATAAGCAGGAAATGCTGGAAGAATGTCCTTACTGTTCCCGTGATCTCGCAAATCGATCAATAACAAGCGGTAATGAGGTGCAAAGGCATCAATCTGAAACTTCCAAGTCCTGATGCTTCCTCCCGCTCCGTGAACGAAAACCAACCATGGAGCATCCGGATTTTGGGCAATTACCTCATGATGCAACAAGGTGTGATCCAGGTTCAACGGTTTAGATTCAGCGGTAGTCATGGTTCAAATTTCGTTGAATTAACCTAAAATTCAACATTATTATCCTCACGAATCAGACCATCCGGACTTGAACTCAAGCATTTCTTCTGGTGGAAACATGGAGGGTTTGGCGTATCCCAATCGATGGATTTTTTCGGTTCGATGATATCCGTCCAATGAACTCAAGGCAACCACATCCATGGCCTCAATATCCAAATATCCATCATTTGCCCACGCGCTGGTTTGGAATTCCGCCCAGCGAATCTGCGCTACCACAAAACGACATCGATTTTGAGGGATTTCCCATTCCTCAACGCGTTCGAGTCCTATGCGCACCGGGCACTCCTCTACCGCTGGTGCTTCAAAACCACAGCGCAAAATGGGAGTCAATCCCAACACATCAAACTCGCTAATCGCTTCTTCGTAGCGAGCGCTCGCTTGATGAGCCATCTTGGTCATGGAAGAAGGGACATGATTCAAGGTGAAACAACCCGTCTCGCGTATGTTCCAATACGAATGACTTCCACGATCCTTTGGTACGGGAGGCCTAAAAACCAAACCCAACAGCGCTGGGTCTGAACCCAAGTGAACCACCGAACTGACGATCGACAAATTGTAGACTCCAGAATCGCTGATGCTTCCGAGCAAATTGGCGCTTTTGAAACCACTCAGGCTGTTGACGAGGCGTCCGCGCTTTCTTCGGGGCATCAATTCCAGATCCAGGTCGCTTACCGTCGTAAAATCCATCACGTGCGAAGGCTTCCAATCCCTCCGTCCATTCCATAAATTTGACCGCTTACGAAAGCCGCCTCCTCACTAACTAACCAGCACGCTAAAGACCCAACACCAGACGCACTGCCGATGATTTTCAATGGGTGCCTTTCTGCGGCTGCATTCGCTTTCACATCGGATGATAAAAAGGGTTCAGCCAGTGAAGTGGCTGTCATGGAAGGCGCAATGGCATTGACCCGAATATTCGGGGCAAACTCCGCTGCCAAAGACTTGGTCAATCCTTCAATAGCACCTTTCGCCATTGCGACACTTGAATGATATGGCATGCCCGTTTGAACCGCCACCGTACTAAAAAGAACAATCGATGATTTTTCCGCTTTCTGCAACAAGCCGAGATTTGCTTGAATGGACTGGACCGCACCCCAAGCATTCACTTCAAAGTCTTCTTGAAAATGTTCGCGCTTTAACCCCTTCAATGGCTTCAATCGAATGGTACCCGGACAATACACGAGGCCATCAAGTCGTTCCGCAAAGTTGGATAAATCGCACGGATGAGCCACTGCATCAAAAATGAGACTTTGATAGGAGGAATGGACTTCACTGACTCCGGTTCTTGACACACCAATCACCCGATGCCCATCAAGCAAAAGCTGGGACCGAATAGCCGCGCCCACCCCACGAGAGTCGCCAATAACCGCGATGGTTCGTTGCGTTGACTCAGGCATCTTTTCTCTTTTCGATCAAGAGTGCAATCTCTTCTTCCAATTCAGCGGCCTTGACCATTAACGAATCAGATTGAGAGCGGTCGATGGTACTTAGTCGATGGGCTTCCGACAATGCAGCAGCATGACGCTTCTGCAAAGAAATCAAAGGATCTTTCTTGAATAAACCAAACATGGGACTACAACAATCCCAGTCGGGTTGTGTTCGCATGAATTAACTCAATTCCCGCATTTTATCCTCAAGGACTGATAGCTTAGCCAAGGCATCGGATTCTTTTTTGCGCTCCAATTCCACGACTTGAGGTGGTGCGTTTTCCACAAACCTCGCATTCGACAATTTCCCTTGGACCGCCTTGAGAAACCCTCGCAAATGATGCATTTCCTTTTGGATTTTTTCCTTCTCTGCTTCAACATCGACTGCATCACCGAAAGGAATGAAGAATGAAGATGTGCCAAATATGAAGCCGAACGCGTTGGGCACTTTTTCATTCACCCGGTCAATCTGACTCAAGTTCCCCAACTTCAATATGGCCGATTCAAACATTTCAGGATAGCCATCACCGATTTGAACGCATAATTGAAGCGACTCCCGAATAGCAATCTGATTCTGCTTGCGAATGTTTCGAATTTCCGTGACGACTTGCTTTAAGCCTTCTGACGCCGACAATACTTCAGGGTCACTCACTGGACCTCTGTCAGGCCAATTCGCGATGCACAGCGCATCTTTTGCATCCGCACGCGCTCCAATCCAATGCCAAATCTCCTCCGTCTGAAAAGGCATGAATGGATGAAGCATTTTGAGCAAATCTTCGAAAATTTCCTTGGTTTCCTCCATTGTCTTTGCGTCGATGGGCTGGCCAAAGGGCGGCTTAATCAATTCCAAATACCAGCTGCAAAAGTCATCCCACACCAGACGATAAAGATTCATCAACGCTTCACTCAATCGAAAATCTACAAATTGCTCGTCGAGCTCAGCCAACACTTGTTGAACACGTGCTCGCATCCAGCGCACTGCAATTGACGAAGACTCTGGAACGGCTGATTGGTCGTCAACCTCCCAACTCTGCGTCAATCGAAAAGCGTTCCAAATTTTATTGGCAAAGTTTCGTCCTTGTTCGCAAAGCTTTTCATCGAAAGGCAAATCGTTGCCTGCAGGCGATGTCAGGAGCATTCCAACCCGAACCCCATCCGCGCCATATTGATTCATCAACTCAATGGGATCAGGGCTGTTCCCTAAGCTTTTGGACATTTTCCTCCCTTGCTTGTCTCGCACAATGCCCGTGTAGTAGACGTTTTTAAAGGGCTCCTTTCCGCGGTATTCATATCCTGCTATGATCATGCGAGCAACCCAGAAAAACATGATTTCTGGTGCAGTTACCAAATCCGCAGTGGGGTAATAATAGGAGACCTCTTCTTCGGACTTCAATCCGTCAAATACTTGGATTGGCCAAAGCCAACTGCTAAACCAAGTATCCATTACGTCCTCATCCTGTTTAAGTTGTGATTCCAACAAATCCGGTTGACCGGATTTCTCCCGGGCCAAAGTCAAGGCCTCAGTGGATGTTTTCGCAACCACAAAGTCGTTTTCTCCATTACCATAGAACCATGCCGGAATTTGATGCCCCCACCAAAGTTGACGACTGATGCACCAATCTTTGACATTTTCCATCCAATGCCGATAGCTGTTCTTGAATTTCGACGGATAGAACCGAATCGTATCGTCCATTACATGCTCAAGTGCAGGCTTCGACAGTGCCTCCATCGATAGAAACCATTGAAGAGATAGTCGTGGCTCGATGACGGCATTCGTTCGTTCAGAACGCCCAACGCTATTGGTGTACTCTTCTGTTTTAACCAGGTTTCCCGATTCCTTCAAGGTGGTTTCAACGGCTTTTCTCACCTCGAATCGGTCTTTGCCTTCGAATGGACCCCCAAAGGCATTCAGTGTGCCGTCTGCATTGAAGATGTCAATGGATTCCAATCCGTGCTTTTGGCCCAATTCATAGTCATTCACATCATGTGCAGGAGTCACCTTCAGGCATCCGGTTCCAAATTCTCGATCGACGTATTCATCCAAAATGATGGGCACTGTGCGATCGGTCATTGGAACATGGGCCCGTTTTCCATGCAAATGGGTAAATCGATCATCTTCTGGGTGAATACATATTGCCGTATCACCCATGATGGTTTCTGGCCTCGTCGTCGCAATCGTCAAATACTCGTCAGAAGCATCTTGTATGGCATAACGGACGTAATACAACTTTCCATGTTCCTCCGTGTGAAGGACCTCCTCGTCACTCAGCGCAGTTTGCGCCACGGGATCCCAATGAACCATTCGTTCCCCGCGATAAATGAGTCCTTTTCGGTACAAATCGATGAATGTGTCGATGACTCCATCGTAGTATTCCTCATCCATAGTAAACCGGGTGCGGGACCAATCACAACTCGCTCCAAGTTTTTTCAGCTGCTCAAGAATGATACCACCATGCTCATGTGTCCATTCCCAGGCGTGTTCTAAAAACCCATCACGGGTCAAGTCGGACTTTTTGATGCCCTTTTCCCTCAACCTCCTGACCACCTTCGCTTCGGTTGCAATCGAAGCATGATCTGTGCCAGGAACCCAGCAAGCATTTTTACCCTTCATGCGTGCCCGCCGTACCAAAACATCCTGAATCGTATTGTTCAACATGTGTCCCATGTGCAATACACCCGTCACATTTGGAGGTGGAATGACGACAGTGTAAGGCTCACGATCATCGGGCTTTGATTCAAAAAATCCATGCTCTAACCAGTAGGCATACCATTTATCTTCGCTAGCTTGAGGGTTATAAGTCGTTGGGATTTCCATCTATGTTTCACCGTTGGGTGTGGCAAAATTCGCATAAAAAAGAAGTCGCTCAGCCCAGAAGGTGAACGACTTCATTTAAAAAGGCATCTGCCTATTTAATTGATTTACTCTTTATTCAAGGGCGCACCTACCGATGTTGGCTTTACAGGAGCTCCTCCCGTTCCTCCGGCATCAGCCGCTTCAACTTTTCCTTTGATTCGAATCACTTTGGTTGGCTCATTGGTAGCGTTTGAAGTGATGGTTACGCTTTTGTTGATTGGGCCAATCCGCTTGGTGTCATATCGGACATTGATGACCGATGTAGCTCCGGGCATGATGGGGTCTTTGTCGCACTTGGGCACGGTACATCCGCAAGAACCCTTGCACCGGGTAATCACCAAAGGTTCAGTACCGTCATTGGTAACGGTAAATTGGCATCCTCCGTCGGCTCCTTGAGTGATGGTTCCATAATCATGAACATCCTTATCCAAGGTGATGGAAGGTCCCTGTGCAACGGCTGTTGCCAAGCCCGCAAAGAGCAAACATGCTGTCAAAAACTGTTTCATTACTGCTGATTCTATTTTCACGTTAAAGATAATCACAAAGATTTTAGGATGATTGATTGTCATCGATTTTGAGACAATTTCACAATCCTGCTAAGACATAGACAAGAACCAAGCCAAAAAAAGGGGGGCAGCGCCCCCCTTTCTTTCAATGTTCTTATGCGACGTGCCATTATTCGCACGAAGTACCAAAGTTGGATAGGAATGTCAACAAATCGGGAGTACCAACAGAATTGTCGCCATTCAAATCACCTGGACAAGATCCATTCCCACTAAACACGCATGACCCATCATCCGAGTTTGCGGCAGGATTGTAGTTATCAGCGTCAGCGTAGGTACATCCTACTGCCAAAGGATTCAAGCAGTAGCTGGCATCACTTGCGCTGAATGGATTGTATTCTGCATAGCCAGGATCAGTGCAACCTGGGCATTGATCACAGCTATTGAAACACGCTCCGCTCGTTGTTGTGTTGCCTGAAACGGTGATCACACGGTTTCCGCCGTTTCCGCATTCTCCAACACTTTCATCCATTCCCCACGCATCACCATTAATGAATTTGTATTCATAGGTTCCTTGCTGTAATTGAATCACAACCTCATACACACCATATCCTACATAAGGTACAGCTGTAGCAGCAGGGTCCCATGCTTGGAAGCTACCAGCGATGTGCACGCCTGCAGATGAAACGGTTTCATTCGACATGTTGATTCGGAAAGAAACCAAATACGCGCAGCTACCATCATCAACGTTGGCTCCAGGTTCGTAGTTCTGAGCAGAAGAATCCATGCATCCATTGTAATTGCAGCTTCCTGCGTCAGTTGCAGCAGCGTTGTAATTGTCTGCACTTGGATCTTGACAGCCTACAACTTCTTGGCAATCCAAAATCGAATCACCATCCGTATCGGAGTAATCACAAGCTACACTCAAATCACAGAAATCTGTAAAGCCACAAGCCATTGGATTACCGCAACCGAGGTTGAATGAAGTTATCGGCGCTGCCCACAAGTAGCTAGGTCCAATGATTGGAACAGCCGATTGCCAAATGCCATCTGATTCACTCAAAACAACCGTGCCTCCAGTGATTGGATCCACAAATCGAATCAAGTCTCCACAGAATGAAATTTGAGCCATTCCCGCAAGCATCACCAAATCAGCCAACAATCCTCCTGTTTGATCAGTGATGTTCGAGAATTGCATTGGTCCAGCGGTTCCATCACCCAAGAACACCCCGTTCAAAGCAACGTTTGGATTTACTCCTCCGCCTGCTTCACAATCAGCAGCATATACTTCATTATCGGTTCCTGTCAATGTAACACCGACCAACCAAACCATTTCGGCTCCGGTTACGATGGTAGTAGATTCGTTAAAATCACAGCTTCCATCATCGTCTGTTGCAGAACCGTCGTAGTTACAAGCAATAGGGCTGGTGCATCCATAAACGACCAATGAATTACCATCACAATCAAAGCCTTCCTCCGCATAAATGCAGCTTCCGTCATCTGATGTTGCTAGAGCGTTGTAGTTACAAGCAGTTTCATCATTGCAACCAGGGCCGAGGGCTACGACCTCGAGGCTTGCTGCCAATCGTGGCGCAGTGTAATCTTGAATTTGATCAATCCAATACATGGCCTCTTCAGGACCCATTGTTGGGTTCAAAGTGAGTTGTGTCGCGGCGATATTGGTGCCATTGGCTGCGTCAACCGCCTGCGTAATCGCAACATCCCACCATTGCCATGGTGAACCATCGTAAGGCTCCGTTGGAGTGCCATCTACATAATTGTTAAGCACTGGATACAGACCGTCCCAGCCCATGTTACCGAAATCAGCAGCTGGATCGGCCAAACCAATCTCAGCAAAAGGCGCATTGTTGTTGGTAGTGTATCCATTGATTTCGTCATGGATATCATACGCACCTGACACCTCAACAACCGGCTCATTTGTCGTAGGCACAATCAATACACCAGTGGTGTACGGTGCAAACTGATCGTGAGGAGCATGGAAGCTGACCATTGGCATATCGCCTTCATCCAACCAGTTCAAGTCACCCAATGCTCCTCCCAAGTTCATTTGGAAATTGAAATCGCTTGAGTACCCAACGTGGTTGGCCATGCACAATTGGAACCCTCCAATGGAGGCTGGAGCATAGGTATCGGTCGTCGCATTCACGTCACCGTGAATTCCCTCAATAACCATGGGGATGAATGAACCGTCTCCTGGATCGTACCAGAATTTTGTAATCGGGTTACCCAAGTCATCTACGATGATATCGTTATAACTAGAAATCGTGGACGATGCCAACGTGATGTATCCACCCGTTCCTTCACCGAACATGGCAATTTTATCGCCGTTAGCTCCCCAAGGGTTGCCGTCTTCAGCGATGGACTTACGGAAATAACGAACTGCTGTTCGGCTGTCCTGTACACCACGGTATGCCGCTTGAATCAACTGGAGCGTCCGCTCAGCTTGCGTCGCAGCAAGTGGATTCCACCCCAATCGGTAATCGCAAGATGCAACCACATATCCCATTCGGGCAAAACGCGAGCAAATCTCAACGGCTGAGCTATCTGAGCGTGTACCCACGGCTGAGCCGTTCAAGTATTGTGGCAAGAAGTTACCCGTGTGGAAGTATAGGATTACGGGACGATCTGTCTCCGTATCGCCAGCAGGCGTGTAGACGTCCATCAACAGGTTTTCTGGCGCTGGAGGCATGCCTTGGAGCGCTGGGATAACGGTGATGTTTTCACCGTAAACCACACCCGAAGCGACTTCCACTTCGTCAAAAATTTCATCGATGTAACGAACACCTCCTGCGATGGTCGTTTCCGTCACTGCACCTAGGGCCAACGCCATACGTGGGGTGTTGTAATCCACCATCGTTCCGATCCATTCCATTGCCTCAGCCTCGCCCATCGTGGGATTCAAGGTCAACTGAGTGGCGAGAATATTCGTGCCGTTAGCATCGTCGTACGCCTGCACAGGCGCGGTGTCGAACCACTGCCATGGCGAGCTATCATATGGCTCAGTTGGCATTCCGTCAACATAACTATTCAAGACAGGGAACAATCCGTCATATCCCAAATTCGCAGGAGAACCGCCATCTGGCAATCCGGCATCTGCGAATACAGCATTGTTATTGGTGGCGTATCCATTGATTTCTTCATGAATGTCCATAGCACCAGAAACCTCCACAACTGGCTCATTGGTCGTTGGAACAATCAAAACGGATGTTTCATAAGGAGCAAAAGGATCGTGCGGACATTGGAAACTCACCATCGGGATGTCACCTTCGTCTAACCAATTCAAATCTCCCAATGCACCACCAGCGTTCATTTGGAAGTTCACATCAGAATCGTATCCTACGTGGTTCGCCGCGCACAATTGGAATCCACCAAGCGAAGCAGGGGCATAAGTATCCGTCGTGGCATCGGGATTGCCGTGAATTCCTTCGATGACCATTGGAATGTAAGAACCGTCTCCTGGATTATACCAAAACTTCGTAATTGGTGAACCTGTGTCATCAAGTATGATGTCGTTGTAGCTCTCAATCGTTGACGAGGCAAGGGTGATGTATCCACCAGTGCCATTACCAATCATACCTACCATATCAGGATTGATTCCGTAGGGGTTTCCGTCTTCGGCTTGGGTTTTTCTGAAGAAACGAACTGCAGTTCGGCTGTCTTGGACGCCTCTGTATGCAGCTTGAATCAATTGGAGGGTACGCTCTTCTTGAGTCGCAGCCAGAGGATTCCAACCCAATCGATAATCGCACGAAGCCACCACGTATCCCATCTTGGCATATCGCGTGGCCATCTCTACTTCCCAATTGTCGGATTTCGTTCCCAATGGACCACCATTGATGTAAGGGGGCAAGAAATTTCCTGTGTGGAAAATCAATAACAATGGACGATTCGATTCGGTGTCTCCGGTGGGTTCGTAAATGTCGCATTTAAGGTCTTCCATTGCTGGAGGCATTCCTTGCAATGCGGGAATCACCGTGATGTTTGCACCATAAACGACGTCCGTCGTAACCGTTACTTCATCGAAAACCTCGTCGAGGTAACGTGTTTGCGCATCCACTTGGAGCACAAGCAAGCACGCAAATAGCGCACCGAATAATAATTTTTTCATGAGATAGTCTTCTCTTGGTGAGGTTTGGTTTGCCTGGGAAAGGTACTGAAAAAAAACTCAATTGTGTACCCCTTACACGAATTTTATCAGTAAAAAAATTCGTTTAAGCGACAGAATCATCGAATTAAAAGGCTATTCAAGCGGTTGCCCTCAGTCTTTCTTGTGGTTGAAATCGTAAATAATGCTTCCGTAAAGCATACGTCCCACATAGGGTCCACCATAAGCTTCAATGTGGATGTTTTCAAGCAAATTCGATCCTCCTAATTTGAAAGTTGTATGCCATGAATCAACAACAACATTGACCTGCGCATCAAGCAAATCGTAGGTTGGTACAAATCCAGTGAATTGTGGAGAGCCCTCGAATTTGAATCCTTCAACCCATTTGTAGTTCACACCGAAGCCCCACTTCGCCTTACTATTCAATTCAAGGTCTCGTGCCGTCACGCCTAAATTGTATTTGTGCTTTGGCGTATTAAAAGCTGGAATAATGGGGTCATCCACATCTGTTTTAACCAATTCATTCCAGCTGTAATTCGCAGAAATCATGTAGTTATTGTCCAAGTAATAGTTCAGTCCAATGGAAGCACCCTGCGTTTGAACTTCGCTCAATGAGTTCGCCGCGTATCGATAAACATCCACCGCTCTTGGTGATTGTTCTTGGCCGATGAAAAGGGCGTCTAATCCAATGTTATATCCTATGAAGTCTCGATATACACTAAAGTAATATCCACCATCAACGTACACCTTTTCTCCTAGTGTCGTCCGGTATCCCACTTCAAATGTTTTTACCCTTTCCGGTCGGATTGGATCAATATTAAAGTACACAAGGGTATCCCGATTCAAACCGTATTGACCGTTCGCAGCATCTGCTGAATTTCGAAAGTCAATGAAACTCCCTAGCGTGATTAAGCTGTCGGCCCCTTCTAAGTTTCCTACAAGCGTCGCTGGGCCTACATCCAACCAAAGGTATTGATCAGCCAACGTTGGATTTCGGAGAGCCGAACTGAAACTCATCCTCAAATAGTCTTGCTCTCGTGGAGAGAATACAAGTGATGCTGCAGGTGAATAGACCCAATCAAAGTTTTGATTTTTATCGGCCCGCACTGTTGCGGTGGCAATCAATCGATCCTCCAAAAATCGTCGCTTAATTCCCGAGTAAAACCCTACTTCCTGATTGACAATCTTTTCTGTCGTATCGCTGAATATGGTGCCATCACTCCAAGGAGTGTAGCGACGGAAATTGGCCCCGACCCTGAGCTCTTCAAATCCCTCCAAATCAAACACGTATTCTCCGTGCAGATGAGATAAGCTGGATTGATCAAAAAACCGCGTTCCACCCTCTCCCTCGTTGTTCTTGGCTGAAATCAGCGCATTGAAATTCTCCTCAAATTCCGGCGTTCCCGGCGCCCAATAACCCAGAGGATATTGTGCCACATCTCCCAGCCCCGCATAACCAGCATTGGTCCAAGCTTCAACCTGTGAGTGCCAATAACTCAACGAATCGCCATAAGCATCGTACCATGCTGGGATAGCCCCATCTTCATAACCATATATGGGAAAACCAAAATCTGGGTCAACGCCAATTTGTACGAGATCAGGCCAAGTTTCATTGATTCCCGGAACGATGCTATCGACCCAGTACCGATAGTAAACTTTCGAATACTGATAATCCGATCGGGTTTGATCTTGCAACTTCAATGCCGTCGCGTACGGATCGTAGGAGTTCCCGGCGTCTTCTGAAGTTCTGTAGGCACGAATAAACCATTTGCCTGGTTTACGCAATTCCAATTTGTGCTGATAAAATTCGATATCCCGTAAGCTGAATCGGTTGTCTCCCTGATAAACCGTTGTTCCAAAACCGCTATTAAATCCATAGATGAGCTCCGGGCTCTCATACGTTTCCTCAGGATTTAATCGCCAGTGCAAAGCCGTACTGAATTTGATATTCTCGGTGTTGTAATCCACCAAATCTGCTTCTTTGTATCCCGTCCTAAAAAAGTTCCCTAACCCTCTTGCATTGCTGCTCCCATCGCCAGAATAATCGAATACAGGCTTGTACTCGTCACCATAGATATTAACTGCGTCATATCTACCGGGGTTATTCGGATCCACTTGGGATCCATCCACCGGATTGTAATTGGTCGCCTCCCAATCATAAGCTGACAGTCGGAAGGCATTCACCTTAAAGCCAAAGACGGCATTGCCATCTTCATCCGTTGTGAAATCGGCATAGCGAAAGGCCAACTCATTCAATTCTCGCTCACCAACTCGAAGGGACGCATTGACTCCAGGAAATTGAAATGGAGATTTGGTCTCCATTGATACCACGCCATTGAACGCACCTGGTCCATAAAACGCCGAACTCGCACCCGCTACAATGTCAACGCTCTTAACGTCCAAGTCGGACGCTCCCAAGAAATTCCCCAATGAGAAATTCAATCCTGGACTTTGGTTGTCGACGCCATCAATAAGCTGGAGCGAACGCACCGGCGAAGTCGAGTTAAACCCTCGCGTATTGATGATTTTGAATCCCAAACTGGCCGAAGTGACATCCACACCTTTGAGGTTTCCCAGTCCTTCGTAAAACGATCCACTCGGCGCTTCCTTAATGGCAATCACGTCCATGGATTCAACCGTAAGTGGTGCTTGCTTCTGTTTTTGACTAATGCGATCACCAACGACCTCGGCAGCATCAATGAGAATTTGATCTGGAGACAATCGAACCGTCAATTTATCTGAAGCGTTTTGCACAGTAACTCGCTTCACGCTGTATCCGATAAAACTGATTTGCAATTGGACTGGAAACGATTGCACAGGCAATAAAAACTGCCCGTCAAAATCGGTAGTAACCCCAGTCGTCGTTCCTTCGATGATGACATTTGCTGAAAAAATTGGCTCTCCTATTTCAGCATCAATTACCCTACCTCGGAGCATTTCTTGTGCATGGAGTCCAGCGAATATGACCGTAAACAAGAAAAGAATGAACGACTGTTTCATTGCGATTGAATGGATTCGAAATCGAATTAACGAAAAATACCGTATCAATCGCCTCAAGCCACTTTTTCTTTCGAACAATTCAGCTTAAAGCGATGAGGATTTCGTCAGCAATTTGCACCTCATCACCGGGTCGAAGCTTCCGACGTTTCCTTAGTTCTAACTCATTGTTGACGGAAATCAATCCATCCTCCACCATCATTTTGGCCTCTCCTCCAGTTGCAGCATAACCTGTCGCTTTGAGCAACTGAAGGAGATCAATGAACTCCGTGCGAACCTTAAAAGATTGCTTATTCATTGATGCTATTCAACCCTGAAAACGGTTGGGCTCTGATTCCTTAATCAATTCGATCACGGCCTCGCAAATGTCATCAATGCTGGGCTTGGAATAATAGTCGCCATCAGATCCATACGGAGGTAAATGTGGCTTGGCAGTGAGGGTTTTCGGTGGCGAATCCAGGTGGCGCCATCCCCCTTGGCGGTTCAGGATATCTTCGAGGATGTATGCACTTGCTCCTCCAGGAACATCTTCATCGACAACCAACAGGCGATTCGTCTTGGCCAAAGAAGTGGCACATGCAGCGTCTAGATCCAATGGCAGCAAGGTTTGGAGGTCGACCAATTCAATGTCGATTCCCAGGCTCTCCAATCGTTCCGCAGCGTTGGCCGCCAAATTGAATGTTGACCCATAAGAAACGAGTGTCAAATCCGACCCTGAGCGGACGACTTCGGCCTTGCCCAGAGGGACTGAATATTCACCAAGATTCGAAGGCAATTTTTCTTTTATTCGATAGCCATTCAAGCACTCAATAACCAATGCCGGCTCTTCCGCTTGCAACAATGTATTGTACATACCCGCAGCTTGGGTCATGTTTCGCGGAACACAAACGTACATTCCACGCAATGCGTTGACGATGGTTCCCATGGGGGAGCCGCTGTGCCAAATCCCTTCCAATCGGTGTCCACGTGTTCGAATAATGACTGGTGCCTTTTGGCCACCAGCCGAGCGATACCGGACCGTTGCTGCATCATCACGCAATATTTGAAGCGCGTAAAACAGATAGTCCAAGTATTGAATTTCGGCGATGGGCCGCCATCCACGCATGGCCAAACCAATTCCTTGACCTGCAATGGTGCACTCCCGAATTCCCGTATCAGACACGCGGAGTTCACCAAATTTCTTCTGCATTCCCTCCATGACCTGGTTCACCCCACCTATTTTCCCCGTGTCTTCGCCAAATGTTAAGAGCTCGGGGAACTTTTCGAAGAGCACCTCAAAATTCTTTTGCAGGATTTGCCTTCCATCCACCCACTCATCTTCGTCGTAGCGAACAGCTACTGGAACAACCTTCATAGCAGAATCTTTCCCTTCGCTATAAAGACTATGACTGTAACGATGCCGATTCGCTTCGAGCATTTCACCATTGATGGATTTCAATTCCTGTATAGCCGGGGCATCCTTGCCATTGTTTCGCTGGATGACCTGACGAATGGCACCGTGAATTTCAGCTCGTCCTGGAAACAAGCCCTCATTGAGCGCTTTGATTTCCGGAGCATATTCCTCTACCCTGGAGATGGCCTGAGTGGCTCGCTTTAATTCATCATCTATGGGTTGACGGAAGGCGGCCCATGCAGCCTTTTGTTCGCTTCGAACAAAAACCTTGGACTCCTTTCGTATCTCGTTGAGCTCATCTTCTGTTGCCGCTCCCTCGAGCATCAAAAATTTCCCAAATTGCTCAATGCAATCGTACTCCGCTGCCCACGCCATGCGTTCGGCCGACTTATACCGCTCATGCGAGCCTGAAGTGCTGTGCCCTTGAGGTTGAGTGACCTCTTCTACGTGAACCAATACAGGAACCTGATCGGTCCGACAACGATTCACGGCTTGCTCGTAAGTCGCTATGAGTTGAGGAAAATCCCATCCTTTGACTCTGAAGATCACAATTCCATTGGAATCTTCACGCTTCTGCATCCCACTCAGCGCTTCCGAAATTGAGCCCTTTGTGGTTTGAAACTCCTTGGGAACACTGATTCCATAACCGTCATCCCACACGTTCATCAACATGGGAACTTGCAACACCCCAGCAGCGTTCATGGTCTCCCAAAACAAGCCTTCGGATGTACTAGCATCGCCAATGGTACCGATCGCAATTTCTCCGCCATCACTTGTAAAGCCCGTTTTTTTTGATGCAACATCCGGCAACAAACGATACAATTTGGATGCTTGGGCCAATCCCAATAAACGTGGCATTTGGCCACCAGTTGGGCTGATGTCAGCCGAACTATTGAATTGGGTCATGTGATCTTGCCATCCCCCTTCATCATCCAAGAATCTCGTTGCGAAATGTCCTCCCATCTGTCGACCAGCAGAAGAGGGTTCTCGTTCCAAATCCGTGTCGGCATAGAGCGCAGCAAAATATTCTCGAACACTCAGTAAGTCCTTGGCCATCATCAAGGTTTGATCGCGGTAATAACCCGACCTCCAATCGCCATTTTTTAGCACCTTCGCCAACGCGATTTGCGCCAATTCCTTTCCGTCTCCGAATATTCCAAACTTCGCCTTTCCTCCAAGTACCTCCTTTCTGCCTAGCAAAGAAGCTTCACGACTGATACACGCCAGGCGATAATCATTCAGCAAAATCGCTCTAAAATCCTGCACGTCTGGCGTGACCGCGGCTCCTGAAGACAAGGGATTGGCTTCTTTCATGACGCGAATTTAAGACGGTTCCGACCAAGGTGATAATTGCCCAGCTATTCTGCACTTTTCAACCGTGCAAATTCCACGGCAAGCTGAGCTCCAACCGACACATTGTTTTCGACCAGTTTCCGATTTGAAGCCAAACTTTTCCCATCAGTCACCTCATTGATAAATCGGAGCAAAAAAGGAGTCAAATCTTTCCCTTGAATTTGAGCATTGGCTGCGGCTTCCAATCCCAATTCAATGGCATGATTGATCGCAGTTGAATCGGCAGCGAATTCAGCGGGAATGGGATTGGCCACTAAAAAACCGCCATCCAGCCCTAGGGTCCACTTTGCATGCATTGCTCGAGCGATTTCACCAGGGGATTGAGCCTGATGACGGACCTGGAGACCACTCTCTCTCACAAAAAAAGCTGGGAATTCATTTGTCTTATAACCAATGACTGTTACGCCGGCAGTCTCTAAAGCTTCCAACGTTTTCGGTAAATCAAGAATGGACTTGGCTCCAGCACTCACCACTGCCACACGCGATTGAGCCAATTCGGTGATATCCGCTGAAATATCCCAGGTATTGGCAACATCACGATGAACCCCGCCAATGCCTCCTGTCGCAAAAACCGATATACCCGCGAGATTCGCTCCGATCAATGTGCCGCTCACGGTGGTGGCGCCCAATTTCGAGCCTGCCAAAGCCATGGGCAAATCACGCCGTGATACTTTCCAAACATTTTGTTCAGTTGCCAAAGAATGAAGCAATTCCGCATCACAACCGATTTGTAATTGACCGTTTGCTACAGCAATCGTAGCGGGAACCGCACCCGCGGAGCGAACGAGTGATTCCAACCGCTGCGCTGTTTCCAGGTTTTCTGGATAAGGCATGCCATGGGCTACAATGGTGCTTTCCAGGGCAACAACGGGTTCGTCATTTTTGAGCGCACTTTGGATTTCCGAATGGATGCTTAAGAATGGTTTCATGATCACAATTCTTCGGGTTACCAAATGGTTGATTCATCCATGGCCTTCCAAATTTCGTCCTTGAGTGCCTGAAGGTTTTTTTGAGCCACACTGGAGAAAAACAACGGATTCAAATCGGAGATTTCTTCTCGAATAGCCGATTCCAACTCATCGTCTAACATATCCGATTTAGAAATCGCAAGCAATCGCTTTTTCTTCAGTAAATCGGGGTTGTATTTCTCTAATTCACCCAGCAGTGTTTGGTATTCTTCTCGGATGTCTTGCGCATCGGCTGGCACCATAAACAACAATACAGGATTTCTTTCGATGTGTCTTAAAAACCTCAGTCCCAATCCTTTTCCTTCGGCCGCGCCTTCAATGATGCCCGGGATATCCGCCATAACAAACGAACGGTCATCCCGATAAGCCACCATACCCAAATTGGGTTTCAATGTGGTAAAAGGATAATTCGCGATTTCGGGTTTGGCCGCACTGACAACGGAAAGCAATGTCGACTTTCCTGCATTGGGAAAGCCCACGAGCCCAACATCAGCCAGTAACTTAAGCTCTAAGATTTTCCACTCTTCAAGCCCATCTTCGCCTGGTTGAGAGTAGGTAGGCGATTGGCGAACGGACGATTTAAAATGGTCGTTACCCAATCCACCTCTACCCCCGGGAGTGATCACAAATTCTTCACCGTCTTCCAAGATCTCAACGACCACGTCTTGGGTTTCCGCATCCCTCACAACCGTTCCCAGCGGTACATCAATGTATTCGTCTTTGCCATTCGCCCCATGCTTGTGTTGTCCTCGGCCTGGTTCCCCATGCTCGGCAATGACGTGGCGAGCGTATTTCAAATGCAACAATGTCCAATATTGGGCATTCCCTCGGATGATCACATGGCCTCCGCGCCCACCGTCGCCTCCATCCGGACCACCCTTAGCAGTTGACCGATTGCGCATAAAATGCGACGAACCCGCTCCACCTTTTCCAGATCTGCAACAGATTTTGACATAATCGACAAAGTTCTCACCGGACATCCCGTTCGCTTCTTTAAACCGCTGGAATGGCCGCTTTCAAGCGATCCGTGATTTCTTCAATGGTTCCGATACCATCAATTCCGGTGTATTTTCCTTGCGCCGCATAATGCTCTGCAACGGGTTCGGTCTCCTTGCGGTATACGTTGATCCTGTTTTGAATCACCGCTGGATCCGCATCGTCTGCCCGGCCGCTGGTTTCCGCTCGAGCAATCAAACGAGACTTAAGCTCCTCCTCTTCAACATCCAAGGCGAGCATGCAAGAAACCGGCGTGCCTCGGCCCTCCAAAAAAGAATCCAAGGCTACAGCTTGGGTTGTAGTTCTTGGGAAGCCATCAAAAATGAATCCTTTGGCATCTGGAAATTTGTTCACCTCCGATTCGAGCATTCGAATGGTCACATCATCTGGAACCAACTGGCCTTTGTCCATGTATGATTGCGCCAATTGACCCAATTCCGTGGAACCTTTTATGTTGGCTCGAAATATGTCTCCTGTGCTCAAATGAACCAATCCATATTCTTCCACCAAGAATGTACTTTGCGTTCCTTTTCCCGCTCCGGGAGGTCCAAACAAGATGATATTCAACATCTTCTATCGTCTTTTCGCGTGCTAAAAATAGAAAGGCCAAAGGTAGCACATCAGAGCACGCAAGACTCGGATTGATGCTTTAACTTCGCAGTCGAAACGAGACACATACGAGAGTTAAGCATGAAATACGATGTCATAGTCTTAGGAAGCGGTCCAGGCGGTTATGTTACGGCCATACGCGCAAGTCAATTGGGTTTGAAGACCGCTGTAGTAGAGCGGGAATCCTTGGGAGGAATATGCCTGAATTGGGGATGCATTCCGACGAAGGCACTCTTAAAGAGCGCCAATGTTTTTGAATACATTGAACATGCAGAAGACTACGGAATTTCAGTAGCCAAACCAAAAGCAGATTTCTCTGGCATGATTGCTCGTAGCAGAGGAGTCGCCGGAGGAATGTCCAAAGGTGTGACCTTTTTGATGAAGAAAAATAAGATCGATGTCATCATGGGCGATGGGAAATTGCTCAGTGGAAAGCAACTCGAGGTAACTGATGCCGATGGCAAAAAACAAACCTTAAGTGCCGATCATATCATCATAGCCACCGGCGCTCGCAGCAGGCATTTACCCAGCTTGCCACAGAACGGAAAAACCATCATTGGTTACCGAGAAGCCATGACATTGGAAGAACAACCCAAACGCATGGTGGTCGTTGGATCAGGAGCCATTGGTGTGGAGTTTGCGTATTTCTACAATGCCATAGGAACGGAAGTTACAGTGGTTGAATATCAAGATCGGATCGTGCCTGTGGAAGATGCTGAAGTGAGCAAACAATTGGAAAAAAGCTTCAAAAAATCAGGCATCAATGTGCTGACTTCGTCTGAAGTACTCGGTGTTGAGGCCAAAGGCAAAGACCAATTGGTCAAAATCAAAACGAAAAAAGGCGAGGAGGTGATTGCTTGCGACGTCGTGCTCAGCGCTGCAGGTGTGGTCGCAAACATTGAAAACATCGGGCTCGAGGACGTTGGAATTGTGGTTGACAATGGCAAAGTGGTCGTTGATGAGTTTTATCGAACAAACATGCCCGGTTATTATGCCATTGGTGATTGCGTTCCAGGGCCAGCGTTAGCCCATGTTGCATCCGCAGAGGGCATTACATGCGTCGAAAAAATCGCTGGTCACACGCCTGAACCCATCGATTATGGCAATATTCCGGGTTGCACTTACTGTTTCCCAGAAGTCGCAAGTGTCGGCATGACTGAAGCGCAAGCAAAAGATGCTGGGCACGATGTGAAAGTCGGAAAGTTCCCCTTCTCAGCTTCGGGCAAAGCAAGTGCGTCTGGACACAATGATGGTTTTGTGAAATTGATTTTTGACGCGAAGTATGGTGAACTGCTTGGCGGGCACATGATTGGAGCTAACGTAACTGAAATGGTTGCTGAACTGGTTGCTTTGCGCAAATTGGAAACCACGGGGCATGAATTAATCAAGACCATTCACCCGCACCCTACCTTGAGCGAAGCCGTCATGGAAGCTGCCGCTGCAGCCTATGACGAAGTCATTCACTTGTGATTTCTCAGGGACGCAGCGTGATGTGAATGCATCCTGATTCAGGAACTACCAGGATTCTGCCTGAATTCTGGAACGATTGAATTACACGTTGAATCGCCCAAGTCGGGTCTGAACAATCAGCGTTGTTATTTGGGCGATCGGTAAATGCGATGTCGAAAGAAGCACCGTAGCTATGCGTTGAAGACTCCCCTATGGCATTGACATTCTTTCGGCCTAACTTTTCCTGTTGATCACCTGTACGGGTCAT
Organism: Bacteroidota bacterium; assembly: GCA_027624855.1. Classification (GTDB taxonomy): domain Bacteria; phylum Bacteroidota; class Bacteroidia; order Flavobacteriales_D; family Sanyastnellaceae; genus UA16. Next base: position 31,093 of record JAQBTQ010000004.1, on the reverse strand, counting down.
GCTGGTCACCCGAAACGTTGTGCCTTCGCTTGGTGTACCAATCAACTCGTTCGCAAAAGCAACGCCCATATCTTCCAGGAGCGATTTCACTTCTGGCAACAAGTATGCATGGCTGTGCTGCAATGGGGCAATATGGTAACCTATCCCATCAGAAACGGGAACCAACTTTTTCCGTTGCTTACCCGCATTCAATTCAGAAACATTCTTGACGAAGAAACTATTTGGCAAATTCCTGGCAGCCTTTTGATGCGCTGAATATGGATTTCCAGTCAGCTTTAATGAAGTGCGATTGCACGCGCAAGGCAAGATTTCTTCCACTACATCATCAACTTCTGCAGCGATTTCGACCGATGGTTCGTGCGATTCATCTTCCATCTGGTCTTCCTCGAACACCAGTGATTGCTCGGCCAAAGACATTCCAGGATGGGTTAGATTTTCACTCTCTTGTTCTGGATTGGGGATGATCCAAGCAATCAAAATGACTGCCATCGAGACCATCAGCGTGGCAGCTCCAAAAACCCGGTTCCATTTCACTCGTTTTTTCACTTGTGACATGAATGACAATATCTGGGACGAAGGCGGGTATTTTCCACCCCTGTGCACATCAAATCCTCACAAGGAATTATGGAAAAAGTTCATTTCCCTTGCAAAACGCAACTTTTTTGCGCCGACCCAGTATAGGGATGGAAAATGAATGCAAATGATTGGAATTGGAGCTAAAATCAACCATCCCTCTTATGGTGAGGGAGTGATCTTCGGAATCGATGGTGATTTCTGGAGAATTTATTTCCGAGACTTGGGAGAAAAATCCATTTCGAAAGAATACGATCAGCTCGAAGTGAAAGAACCTGGAAAAGACTTGGGACAGCCTGACGTGAGTGACATCATGACGGCCATGGAACATGTATTGGATGACTATTCGGAAAAGCTTCGGGGTGAAGATCGTACCGAAATGGTCGAGATTGGCGACCGCTGGGACGGTGGAACGCTCATTTTGCAACCTGCTGAAGCAGATTTAAAAGCCAAAGAATTGCCGATCGAAACCTTCTTTCATAAAATCGTGATGACCCGGGATCGCCTGCGCGTATTGGAAGCAAAGTTGAATGCGAATGAACTGCTTTCGGATGCAAACAAAATTGAACTGCAGCAGTACATCACCAAAATTTATGGCTCGCTGACCACCTTCAACGTATTGTTTCGATACAAAGAGGATTGGTTTGTTGGAGAGAAAAAATAGTTTGCGCATGCCTTAACTTCGGCAAAACGATTCGAAGAAAATGGGCATTAGACTTTCGTTTTATCGGTTTTTGAGCCTGATCAATCGATGGGTATTACCGCGCTTCTCTCGTCGCGATGACCTGACACGTTTATCCAAGTGGGAGCAAGCGATTGTAGGCTGGAAAATGTGGGTGACTTTTCGCTATTTAGATGCAAAAAATCAGCATTGATTCATGCGGAAATGGCTAGCCGTCCTTGGACCCGGAATCTTATTCGCTTCGACGGCCATTGGTGTGAGTCATCTCGTCCAATCAACCCGTGCCGGAGCACTAGTTGGATTTGGCTTGCTGTGGGCCGTTGTTGCAGCGAACATTGCTAAATATCCATTTTTTGAATTTGGAAGTCGTTATGCAAATGCCACCGGAGAGTCCCTCATCGAAGGGTACCGATCGCTTGGCAAGCCCATGGCATGGATATATTTCGCCATTGCAGTGGGTACGTGCTTCTTCGTCATGGGAGCCGTTGGCATCGTTACCGCCTCATTTTTAGATCACCTTTTTGGCATCTCTGAGCGTTTCAATTACAACGCAACGCCCTCGGTTGCCGTGGGAGTTATGGTGACTTGCGCGCTTCTCCTATTCATTGGAAAATATCGCCTCCTAGATGGGCTCATTAAGGTCATTGCGGGCATTCTTGTTCTGAGTACGATTTGCGCATTTTTAATCGCCATAAACCACACTCCAATCGCGGCGGTTCCATCGCCTCCTGTCGATTTTAATCCATGGACCGGGGCTGAATTGACCTTCTTAATTGCATTGATGGGATGGATGCCCACTGCCGTCGATTTAAGCACTTGGAACAGCATTTGGACACTGGAACGGATTGAACAAACCGGACATCATCCGCCGCTCAGAAACACTCTCGCCGAGTTCAATTTCGGCTATGGCATTTCCGCCGTTTTGGCATGTATGTTCTTGACACTTGGTGCCTTGTTACTTTATGCTCAAGGGCTGGAGTTGCCTGAGGGAACTGCTCAATTCGCCTCTGGAGTTGTCGAGATGTACACAAAAATCATTGGCCATTGGAGTTGGTGGATCATCGCAGCGGCAGCAGCCTCGGCTATGCTGGGCACCTGCATTGCCTGCCTCGATGGTTATTCAAGGTCCATGTCGCGGGCCATCAAAAGCCTGCAAACGAACAGAAATCTCGTTTCTAAAAGCACTACAAATCGGTTGGAAAAATGGGTGTTGATTTTGGTATCGGCAGGTTCACTGGGGTTGATTCTCGCCTTCCCAAAAGACATCCGCACACTCGTCGATATCGCTACGACCTTAAGCTTTATGGTGGCACCCGTTATTGCTGCGGCGAACTGGTATTTGGTGAGCCGGAGGGCTTTTCCGAATCATGCGCGGCCTCCTCGATGGCTTCATATACTCTCTGGACTCGGGCTCCTCTTTTTGATAGGATTTAGCATCCTCTTTTTGGTTTCACGGTTTTGACCATTCAGCGCGTCTCAAACCCGAAATTCACTCAATGACCGCGTAATCCACGGAAACTTCATTCAAGAGATCATCATATCCCATCACCCGTCCTTTGATCGTGATTTCCTCCTCCTCATTCAACTCTGCGCCTCCTAACCCGCCTTCCAATCGGCAGACGACGCCTGGCGACAGAATGATTTGGGTTTCTGAAGACTGCTGCACTGCACCAGATATTTGAATGACTCGATTTAAAAATCGCTGCTGTTCTTCAATGTCGGCCGATGACATCACCTGGAACAACACATCAGCTTGAACCGTCTCACTAGCCACTTCTTCAGCACGATTGATTGGCGCTTTCGTGTATTCGTAAATACCGTAACCAAGCACCAAAAGCAGGATAAAAACAATGAGAATGACAACCTTTCTTTTTTCCATTTTTAAATCTTGTTACATGTACAGTGTGACGCCCATCCTGAGCCAAGGCCCCGTGCTCAATAAATTCATGGTTTTCATGGTGAGGGAGGGCGAATAAGCCTGATTGAGTCGATGGCGCCAGAATTCAGTCAGTTCACTCTCATCCTTCCAAACAGCGTCAAACCCTTCATAATTCCGAAGGACCCCCTGAAAGCTGGGAACGGCAAATACCTCGAAAATAAGCCGCTCTCCAACTTCCTTGGAATAGCTTAATTCCAGTCCTGTGCTCAAAAAGGTCATGTTGGATTCATGCGAAATCAATCCATGACCAAAAGATCCGAACACGACATCGCTTGGTAAAATCTCAGATTGAATGATTTCAGTTACGAGAGAACGCACATTCCGAAAGCGCAGGTTCACACCAAGCGCCACTCCTTCGGGCCCGTTGTAAACTGGCAAGTGATTTTTCTTGAAAGCAGCCTCGAAACCCCACCCTCTCCATTGGGCATCAATGGATCCCGCCAGCTTCTCAAATTGCCCATTCTCGTCCATCGACCAACCTAGCTCTGCAGCATTCAGTGATTGGGTTCCTTGCACGAAACTCCCTCGCAAGGTCCAAAATCCGACATCGTTCTTTGGGGCTTGCCAAGCGAGCGTATATTGACCCATTGCCGCGTCACTCAAGCACAAACCCCACTGCGCCTGAAGGCATTTGCCATTTGCAATCAATCCCAATGCTAGAACAATGATGTTGAAATACTGCGATTCAATTTTCATCTGGAAAAGGTCCCTTCAGTCGTGAACAAGTTGCCATACAAGGTACATTGAATCATTGCTATCTTCTCGCCTGAAACGAGCCTTATTTTCAATTCGCTTTGAACCAGACTCCCTTGAATCAGCAGACGAATCAGCAGACGAAAATTTATTCGTTAAGTCAGGTAACTCGTTCCATACGACTCGCCCTTGAGCGCGCAACGGCCAACAAAACTTGGCTGATACGAGCTGAAATTGTAAGTCTATCATCTGGGATGGGACGTAAGACTGTTTACCTTGATTTCGTCGAAGAATCTGGAGGTAAACAACAAGCAAAAATGCGCGGCATCGTTTGGCGTGGAATCGGACAGCAAATATTGGTCGATTTGGGCGCCGAAGCCGATCAAATTCTTCAACCCGGATCTGAAGTGGTCTTTTCTGCTCGAATTCAATTTCACGAGGTTTACGGTATCGCCTTACACATCGAGAAAATTGAAATTCAATTCATGTTAGGTGAATTAGAACGTCGCAAACAGGCGACGATTCAATCTTTGAAAAATGTAGGTGCATTCGAGTGGAACCGGCGAATCCCCGCACCCACGATTCCGCAAAAAATTGCTTTGGTAGGATCCAGAGGAACCAGCGGATTCCGCGATTTCATCACACGCGCATTGGGACATCCGAGACGATACAGAATTGACATCAAAGCCTATCAATCAAGTGTTCAAGGATTGAGTGCTGCTGAAGAATTGGTCCGGGGAATCCAAATGGCACAAGAGCATGATCCAGATCTCATCATCTTGGTCCGCGGAGGCGGTGGCAAGCTCGATCTTGATGCCTACAATGATTACGAAGTTTGCATGGCCATTGCGCAATCCACGGTCCCCGTCTGGACAGGCATCGGTCACGAGTCCGATCTAGTCGTTGCTGATCTCGTAGCGCACAGTGCTTGGAAAACACCCACTGAGGTTGCTGTTGCCGTAACGGAATGCTTTCAATCCGTTGATTTGGTCTTGGACGAAATGACCTATCGAATTCAACAATGCAGCCTGCAGTGGATTGCCGATCGTAATCATGAACTCCAGCACCATGGAAAAAGCTTGAAGTGGATTGGCAAACATGCCCTCGCTGCGCATGATTCAGAGCTCCGATCGATTCGCCGACTGCTCAGCATGCAGTCTCCTTTGATTGCCCAACGCTATCGCGCTCAGCTCAATGAATGGAAATTTCGTTTAACTCAATCTTCGCGATTCGCAACCCGACGGGGCAATACAGAGTTAGACTACATGCGGGACCGACTGGAAAGAGTCAGCATTCAGCGCTTGGCGTCATATGAATCCCTATTCATCCAATGGGGCCGAACGATGCAAGCGATGCACCCAGATAACACCCTGCGAAGGGGCTTCATGATGTTAGAAAAGGATCATCAAGTCATACCGCGTGTTGCATCATTAACGTCAGGAGATAACCTATTGCTGAAAGCACATGACGGTTCCCTTTCTGTGACCGTCAATGAAGTGAAAACGAAGAACGTGAAGTAAATTGACCCCCATGGGAAAGAAGAACGAATACCCGTCAGAAGTTCCAGAAAAGTTCGACGATGCGCTCCACGAGCTCAGAGGCCTCATGGAGATGCTGGAAAGCGATGAAATTTCTGTGGACACCTTGACACAAGCCATCCGACGAGCCGCACTTCTTCTAAAGCATTGTCAAACTCAGCTGCATGCTACTGAAGCCGAAGTCAAAGCCCTCATGGATGAACTTGGCGTTCAATCCAGCGGCGCAGATTCGGAGGAAAGAGAGTAAATTACTTTCGTTGGTTGCTGAGAGAATCCAGCAAGCCTTTGGCCCCATTTTCAGACAATTCCAAAATGTTCTGGGGCATCTTCTTCGCCTCTCCTTTTGCCTGGTTCATTTCAATCATGAATTGGCTTTTGAGCTCGATGAAATCTGCATACACATCACATGTTTCTTGCGCTTGAGTCCATGCTTTGATTTCTTCTGGCGTTCTAGACTGCGCTTGCGTCATGCAAGGAGAAGTCACTTCGCCCAGTTTTTGTGTCCATTGCAAATCCGTCCAATTCACTTTGTCCTCGTTTTGAATTAAACCGGTCAGAGCCGCGTTCATTTCAACCAAACAGTCGCATGCACCCGACACATCGATTCCTTCTGATTCTGTGTTAGTGGTCACCGCAGTATCTGATCCGCCGCCACAACTCATGAGCCCGAAGATGCAAATGATTCCAAAAAATCCTAGTGAAGATTGAAAATTCATGGTTTGCTAAATTTTATCCCGTTAAATTCTGCCTCCAAATATACCGCAGTTAAGATGCGACCCATCATTTAAAAGGCAAGAATATGAGCAAACGCGCAATCAATATCGTGCCCGCATCTAGGGTGAATATGGGGGGGAATTGGATCGAACAGCCACTACCCAACGCTCGGCATGACCGCATAGGCCCGTTTCTTCTCATTCATCATTGGCAAGAGGTTTTGCCAGGTAACCAATCTGCTCTCGAGGTCGGCGTAGGACCCCATCCGCACCGTGGATTTAGCCCGGTCACTTGCATTTACTCAGGCTCATTGCGACACCGAGATTCACTGGGTACAGACCACATTGTTTCTGCAGGTGGAACACAATGGATGAACAGTGGTTCTGGAATTGTTCATAGCGAGCGTCCAAGCGACGAATTGGCCATGCAAGGTGGGTTATTGGAAATGATTCAATTCTGGGTAAACACCCCGAGATCTCATAAAATGAATCCGCCAAGCTATCAGCCACTTTCCTCGGAATCCACTCCAAACTGGACGGAAAATAATTGGTCAATTTCCTTGGTTCAAGGAAAATGGGGAGAACACCAATCTCCAATTGATGCAGTGCATCCGATGCGTATCCTGAACTTAGCATGCGAAATAACAGAATCAGAAATAGCCGTCCCGCTGCCCGCTGATTGGGTTGGAGCAATTTATGTGCTGGATGGTAAAGCGCGCATCAATGAACAACCCATCGAGGGAAGGCAAATAGCCCTTGTTGAAGAGGGAACCGAAGAGTCCATTTTGCTTCGTTGCATTGAACCGTCAAGAATCCTCGTACTTACAGGCGCTGTGCTAAATGAACCCGTTTTCAGCCATGGACCTTTCGTGATGAATTCCATTGAAGAACTCCAACGCGCAATCATGGATTACCACGAGGGCAAAATGGGAACATTGGAGGAGGAGACCAATTAATCCTCGGAAGTAACGACTACACGCTTTTTCACCACCATTGTCGAAGTCGAATCCCGAACCTCAAGGTTTGTTCCCTCTTCATTCATTTCAACTTCTACCTTCACTTCCTCACCATTTCTTTGCATCCACACTTGCCCCCCGGGTATCGCGAACACCGTATCTCCTTCAAAATCGCTGGACTCCAATTTTTTGACGATGATTTGAACTTCATCATCGGACGCCTCGCCATCCGAGAAGCACTCCATCATTTTGAATTCTTGCATGCCAATGGGCAATGGAGGAGGTGCCGTTACTCGCCCCACAGCAAAGCCTATCAATGCAAAAGCGGCGGCTGTTAATAGTATGGTTGTATTGTTGCTCATGGAGTCTTGTTATTCTTGATTGTGTTAACTTGCCTTCATGTAAAACTACATACACTGATTCCAAATGCCAATTCGACTTTTGCTTGCTTTTCTTATGTTATTCAGCGGAGTTTTTGTGCCACGATTTTATGGTCAAAATTCCGAAGATGAAACCATTGCGCACATTTGGAACGAACAGGTGCTAGAAGGCATCAGGAATGATTTCGCCAGGCCCACCGTTCATGCCAGAAACCTCCTCCACACGTCGATAGCCATGTTCGATTGTTGGACTGCCTATGACGATGGGGCTACTCAATTCTTCCTTCTTGGTAACAATTGGGCGGGCTTTGAGTGTCCATTCGATGGCGTTGAAATCCCCAACTCAGAGGACGCCATTCTTGAAGCTCGCGAAGAAGCCATTAGTTACGCGGTATACCGAATCATGACCCATCGCTTTGCGGATTCTCCTGATGGTCCGATCACGATGTTTAACATCAACTCGCAAATGGCCCAATTGGGTTATGACATTGGGATAACTTCAACGGATTACATCAATGATGGGCCCGCCGCCTTGGGGAATTATGTGGCTGAACAAATCATCGCTTTTGGCATGCAAGACGGCGCGAATGAAGGCAATGGCTATTCTTCAGAGTGCTATGCACCCATCAACCCGAACATTCAACCTGAAATGCCCGGGAACCCTGACGTCATTGATCCCAATCATTGGCAGCCTATCGAACTAACCCTATTCATTGATCAGAGCGGAAATGTCAGCAGTGAAATTCCAGAATTTGTCGGTCCAGAGTGGGGTGAAGTTGTTCCCTTCGCACTTGACTCTGCCGATCTTGAATTGCTCGTTCGCGACAGTTGTACTTATCATGTTTGGAAAAATCCCGGTGACCCCGTTTACTTGGACTCTATTACTGTTGCCGGTGGATTAGACGATTTGTGGAAATGGAATTTTGCAATGGTATCGGTCTGGTCTTCCCACCTTGACCCAACAGATGGTGTCATGTGGGATATTTCACCCGGTAACATGGGAAGCGATGGCAGCTTTGTGACCGATCCTTCAGATTTTTCTGATTTCTACGACTTCTTTAACGGTGGTGGCGTACACCCCGGACATGAAATCAATCCATATACAGGGGAGCCCTATGAACCACAAATGGTTCCCAGAGGAGATTACGCTCGATGTCTTGCCGAATTCTGGGCTGACGGACCTGATTCAGAAACGCCTCCTGGGCATTGGTTCACCATCCTCAATGACATCATGCAATATCCAGAATTCCAATACCGATGGCGCGGTCAGGGTCCGCTCATCGACCCATTGGAATTTACAATCAAAGCCTACTTGGCGTTGGCGGGTGCGATGCATGATTCTGCGGTTGCTACGTGGAGTGTAAAAGGATACCACGACTATACCCGCCCGGTCTCGGCCATTCGATACATGGCTGAAAAAGGGCAATCCTCAGACACCACCCTAAGCAATTATCACCCTTCAGGTTTGCCGCTCATTCCTGGTTACATCGAAGTGGTTGAAGAGGGTGATCCATTGGCTCAATGGAATCCCGAATTTGTTGGAGAAATTAAAGTATTGGCATGGCGTGGTCCCGATTATGTTGAAGTCCCTTTCATCGATGAGGCCGGCGTTGGTTGGATATTGGCCAAGAATTGGTGGCCCTATCAGCGGCCTTCGTTTGTGACACCGCCCTTTGCTGGATATGTCAGTGGGCATTCTACCTTTTCAAGGGCCGCAGCTGAGGTGCTGACCTTATTAACCGGAAGCGAGTATTTTCCCGGAGGGCTAGGCTCTTGGCCTGTTGTCATGAATCAATTCCTTGTTTTTGAAGATGGACCATCGATGAATTTTGAATTGCAATGGGCCACTTACTATGATGCTGCCAATGAAAGCGCACTTTCACGCATGTGGGGAGGCATTCACCCTCCAATGGACGACGGGCGTGGAAGACAAATTGGTGTGGAAGTGGGCATTCAGGCGTTTCACTGTGCGGAAGGTTATGCCTTTCCAGAATGGGCTGAAGGCTGTGGTGGAAATGGCTTTTTACCGGGAGGATTCTGCGCTGGAGATTTCAATGCCGACGCTGTGGTCAATGTCAGTGACTTTTTGATGTTTCTGTCCGCATTTAGCAATGAATGGACCGGCGTTTACGATTTTGACAACAATGCTGTAATAGGTACGGGTGACCTTTTGGTCTTCCTCACATTATTCGGTGAGTCTTGCCCATAATTCTTGTGATTAGAATCTCTCGTGAGTGCCAATAAAAGCACGAGAATTACCAAATGAAAAAAGCCGCTGTAATTGCGGCTTTTTTTGTGCACTTCTGTGCTAGGTTGCGGGGGCCAGACTCGAACTGACGACCTTCGGGTTATGAGCCCGACGAGCTACCAACTGCTCCACCCCGCGATGTCCACCCGAAGCTTTCGCGAACGGGACAGCAAATATACACCCAAGATCCATTTCCCCAAAACTTATTCTTTGCACGCTTAACTTCGCGCTCGCAACGATTCTGATCCTATGCAATCGAATATTCCTTCCAATCATCGAGCGGGTTTTGTCAACATCATCGGCTCTCCCAATGTCGGTAAGAGCACATTGATGAATCAATTGGTTGGAGAGCGATTGAGCATCATCAATCGCAAAGCCCAAACCACTCGCCATCGCATCATGGGCATTGTGAATGAGCCTGAGTGGCAAATTGTATACAGCGACACGCCCGGTGTCCTCGACCCTGCCTATAAACTGCAGGAAGGCATGATGAAGTTTGTTCGGACTGCTCTGCAAGACGCCGATCTCATCTTATTGGTCACAGACGTACAAGAAAATGATCTCGCTCATCCTGAAACGCTCACGAAGATTGCTGAAATGCAGGTGCCCGTTTTCATCCTAATCAACAAAGTTGATCTGGCCGAACAAGCCCAGGTAGCTGAGCGCATCTCATTCTGGCAAAGCAGAATCCCTCGCGCAACGGTAGCACCCATTAGTGCATTGCATGGATTCAATATTGAGACCATTTTGGAACGCATCGTGGATCATCTACCAGAGAGTCCGCCTTATTTCCCGAAAGATGAGCTGACCAACAAACCCATGCGATTCTTCATCTCTGAGATCATCAGGGAAAAAATACTAACGCATTTTAAGCAGGAAATTCCCTATTCATGCGAAGTCGTTGTAGACGCATACGTTGAAGAGGAAAACATTGTCAAGATTCGAGCAGAAATTCGTGTGGCGAGAGACAGCCAAAAACACATAGTCATCGGCAGAGGAGGTAGCATGATCAAGCGAGTTGGAACCGATGCACGAAAAGAAATTGAGCGTTTTATAGGACAAAGGGTATTCCTGGACCTTTACGTCAAAGTCGATAAAGATTGGCGAGATGACGAGCGAAAATTGAAGCGATTAGGTTACTTGGATTGAAATGATTGGATTCGCCCCAGCCAAAATAAATCTCGGCTTATTCGTCACCGACAAAAGACCCGATGGCTTTCATGATTTGGAGAGCGTCTTTTGCCCGATTCCATGGAATGATGTGTTGGAAGTTCATTTGCGAGAAGAACCCGGTCTCCTACTGAAACTGAGTGGGATTCCAATCCCTGGAAAGCCTGAAGAAAATCTCCTCGTTAAAGCCTACGAAATGGTTCATCAAACCCATGAAATTGGAGGTGTGGACGCCCATTTGTTGAAGGCAATTCCAATGGGAGCTGGATTGGGCGGGGGCAGTTCAGATGCAGTGTGCATGATCAAATTGCTCAACGAATTATTCGAATTGCAACTTTCTGAAGAAGATGGAATGCAAATGGCGGAGCGACTTGGATCGGATTGTCCGTTTTTTTGGAATGCGCAGCCCGCATATGTGAGGGGACGTGGCGAGCACATTCAGGAGCTTCCGAATAACCCATTATCGGGTTCAACCATTTTAATCATCCACCCAAATATTCACATCGCAACAAAGTTGGCGTTTCAAAACATCGTCCCACAGGCTCCTCCCACCGATTGGCTCGAATTCACTTCAGCTCCGATCAATCGTTGGGGTCAATGGCTGAGAAATGATTTTCAATCTGGGATGACCCATGCACACGAATCGCTTGCACAATGCGTTCAACACCTCGAGCAATACGGGGCATCGTATGTACAAATGACCGGAACCGGTTCGGCGTGCTTTGGTTTGTTCGAAAATGAATCGTTGGCGCAAATGGCTCAAACGCAAATCCAAAATGACAATTGGATTTCATTCATCCGTCAAATGTGACCTGATTATTTTGGAGCCTTCCAGCAGATCAAGGCACCCATCGCTGTAAAAAGTAAATTGGGAAGCCAAGCAGCCAGCAACAGCCAATGATCCGTTGAAATGGGAGCATCTGGCGGTAAAACAACGGAGGCTGCATAGACGGAGATGATTTTTGAAGTAAACACGAACAAGAAGCCGATAACCACCGCCAGGAACAAGTGGAAGCCCATCCCTCCGCGCAACTTGCGTGATGCTATGCCCACTCCAATCAGCATCAAGACGTAAATGGAGAAAGGATTCGCGGTTCGACCATTTCGATTCAATTTTAACATCGACACCGGCGCACCCCGACTCATTTCACTTGCAATGTGTTCATCAAGTTGAGGTGTTGTCATGGTCGAAGTCATGACGGCCCGTTGCCCAAAGTCGCTGATGCGCATAGGCAGAACCGTGTCCAATCGCGTCACATACCTCAGTCGCTCCGTTCCATCAGGCATCAAATCACGAACACGAGCGTTCACCAAACGCCAGATGCTATCTTCTTCTATCCAAGTCGCCTTGGCGGCCAAAATCCGATGCTCCAATTCGTTCTTTTCATTCCATCGTTCCAACTGGAAACGATAACCCGTATTGCGGTCCACCGTAATGGAACGAAAATATGCGATGACGCCGGGTTCGATCTCGCGATAAAGATGTTGGTCGGCAATGTGGAAGTTCACGTGGACATACTGAACCTCAAATTCAACCTTGCGCTCATTCGCCTTTGGCAGAACGTAGTGTGAAATCGCCAAAGACATGATCACCAATACAGTTGCCGCAAAGAAATATGGACGCATCAGTCGCGTGAAACTCATTCCCGAACTCAACATGGCAACAATTTCAGTTTGTTGCGCCAGCCGGCTGGTAAACCATATAATGGTCAAAAAGACTATGAAACCACTCAGTAAATTGCCAAAATGGAAGCAAAAACTGAGATAGTATAAAATGGTTCCGCCCAGAGGGGCCTGATTCGAGATCAAGCGACCAACGTTTTCCATCAAATCAAAAACCACAGCGACCACGCAGAAAGTAGCCACCATAAAAAAGAAGGTGGTGAGAAACTTTCGGATAATGTAGCGGTCGAGGCGCTTGATGGAAAATCGACCCATGTTATAACCGTTGGTTCAATTGAGGAATGACCTTGGCTTTCCACGAGGCGAAATCACCGGCTTGGATATGCGCTCTAGCCTGTTTGACCAAATCCAAATAAAAAGCAAGGTTGTGGATGCTGCAGATATACAATGCAAGGTATTCGTTGGCCTTGAGCAGATGTCGGACGTATGATTTTGAATAAAACTGATCCACCGAAGCCTTTCCTTGAGGGTCCAATGCACGATGATCATTCGCCCACTTTTCATTTTTCATGTTCATCGTGCCGTTCCAGGTAAAAAGCAATCCATGGCGGGCATTTCTCGTAGGCATCACACAATCAAACATGTCCACTCCCAACGCAATATTTTCAAGAATGTTTTCTGGCGTACCAACCCCCATCAAGTACCGCGGCTTGTCATTTGGTAGTATTCCGCAAACCAGTTCTGTCATTGCGTACATTTCTTCATGCGGCTCTCCAACGCTCAAACCACCAATGGCATTGCCTACAGCACCACGCTCTGCAATGGCATGCGCCGAAGCTTCGCGCAGATCACGAAAAGTCGACCCTTGCACAATGGGGAACAGGTTTTGCTCAAAATCATACAGCGGCGGCTTTTGATTCAATCGCTCAATGCACCGGTCCAACCATCGATGCGTGCGCTCCATGGATTCCCTCGCATACCCATATTCACTTGGATAAGGAGGACATTCATCAAAAGCCATGATGATATCAGCCCCTATACTTCGCTGGATATCCATTGATTTTTCGGGACTGAATAAATGCTTACTTCCATCGATGTGGCTGTTGAACATCACGCCCTCTTCAGTGATCTTTCTCCTTTCCGACAAACTAAAGACCTGGTAACCTCCACTGTCAGTCAAAATGGGCCGATCCCAATGCATGAATCGGTGCAATCCACCGGCTGATTCGAGGGTTGGAGTTCCGGGCCTCAAATACAGATGATAGGTATTGCCTAAAATGATTTCCGCTTTGATTTCTTCAACCAATTCAATCTGCGGCACCGCTTTAACAGTGCCAGCGGTACCAACGGGCATGAAGATTGGCGTTTCAATCTCACCGTGGTCCGTTCGAATTCTGCCGATACGAGCATGAGATGCTGCATCTTTTCCTTCGATTGTAAAGTTGAATTGAGGCATTGGAGAATATACTGGGTACAAATGTAACTTCGGAGCATGGTTGGAACACTTTTTAATGCCATAACCATTGCCGCAGGAGCCGGTCTGGGACTGATCTTAGGACATCGACTTTCCGATTCACTAAAAGCGATGGTTTTCCAAGCATTGGGACTTTTTACTCTCGGAATCTCCATCCCCATGATCCTCGATACTGCAACGCCCTTTGCTGTGTTTTTATCAATGGTTTTCGGAGGCATCCTTGGGCATCTATTGAAATTTCAATCCTGGATAGATTCTCACCATACAAACGCTACTGGTGAAAACGGAAATCCGGTCGTCACGGCGGTGATGCTTTTTTGTGCTGGGGCCATGACATTGGTGGGATGCATGGAAGATGGTTTAAAAGGTGACGCCACCATCCTTTTCATTAAAGGATCCATGGACTTTGTGAGTGCAGCGTTTTTAGCTGCAGCGATGGGAAAGAGGGTATTGCTGGCAGCTCCTTTGGTCTTGATACTTCAAGGGATTCTGACCGGGGTCTTTGCTCATTTCGGCTCAGCTTGGTCGAGTGAATTGATTGGAAACCTGACAGGATATGGAGGCATCCTCTTGATTGCTTTGGGGTTAGAATTACTCAATATTCGCCGATTTTCTCTGATCAATTTCATTCCAGGTTTCTTGCTCATTCCTCTATTTCAGCCGGTAGCCGCATGGATTGAAACGGTTGTGCCAACATTGTTTACCCTCGGATGAAGCATCGCAGTCATTCTTGGCATCGGCTCACAACCTTGGTCGCAATTACCTCCGTGCTCGCCATTGTAGCGTGCACCTGGAACGAATTGGACCGGCGTATTCAAGGAATTTGGAACGCTCCTGGCGCATGGTGGGGAAAACAAGCCACGTTGCATCACTACTCCGCAGAAGTGGCATTATGGTCTGATGAATTCGGTCTACCAACCGAGTATTTTCTTGCATTAATTCAATTGGAATCTGGAGGAAGAAAACCTGCTGGACACCGATTTGAACCGCATGTATTCGAACGATTGCAATCCGTACGCGATGGTCGCCTTGCGCATTACGAAAACATCACACAACAAGATATCGCAGAAGCCAGTGACGAGGCTTTGAAAAACATGGCCACTTCATGGGGACCCTTTCAACTGATGGGATACAAATGTGTATTGCTCGATGTGCAAATTCGCGATCTTCGGGGTGAAGATGCCATTCAATCTGGCATGACTTGGATTAACATGACTTACGGAGACCTGCTTCGCCAAGGGAAATTCCAAGATGCCTTTCACCTTCATAACACCGGCAAACCCTATCCTCAGCAAGGACCACCTACCACTTTTCATCCGGATTATGTTGAGCGAGGGATGGACTACATGCGTAAATTCGAGCATCATGCCAGCGAATAAGTATGCCTTAATTCGATACCGAACCATTGATCGCTGCCTCAGAAATCCAGCGCGTCCCTACCCATCAAAAGAAGAACTGAGGTTGGCATGTGAAGAAGCTTTGTACGGTAGCGATGGCGATCGCATTAGCATTTCGACCATTGAAAAAGACTTAAACGCAATGCGATATGATGGAGCACTCGGATACCACGCCCCAATCGCTTACCATCGAGACGAACGAGGTTATCATTATGAAGATGAAGCGTTCTCCATTGATAATCTCCAGCTCAATGAAGAGGAATTGGAGTCTGTAAGATTTGCAGCGCGCACCTTGGTTCAATTCAAAAACGTCCCGCTTTTTGCGCAATTCGGTCAAGCGATTGGAAAAATTGATGACCGATTGCGGATGGCACCCAATTTGGAGACTGAACCGCTGAATGCCGTCGTTCAATTTGAGTCTGCACCCGCATCACGAGGATCTGAATTTCTGACGCCATTGCTGAATGCAATTCAGGGTAAAAATTCCGTGGAAATCCAATATCGGAAATTCAATGCTGAGCAATCGGATTCGACCATTATCCACCCCTATCTGCTGAAAGAATACCGCAATCGTTGGTATGTAATTGCATGGAATCCTGGACGCGCAGCTTATCGAACGTATGGATTGGACAGGATTGAACAAATCCATGAACGCTCAGATGTATTTGAAATGAATGCTGATTTCGATGCGGATCAATTGTTTCTTCACAGTTTCGGAATCTCCAAAATTTCAGATCAGCCTCAAAAGGTTCGTGTTCGTTGCAATCGTTTGGAATATGAATACCTATTGGCACAACCTGTCCACGCGAGTCAACAACTGATTGCAATTGATGAGAATACTTATGAGTTGCAATTGGAAGTCTGGATTACGTTTGAGCTGGTGCAGTTTTTACTCGGACTCGGTGCCGCCATTGAGGTCCTAGAACCGGCATCGCTACGAAATCAAATGAAACAGGCACTAACCGACTCGCTCAATCGCTATTTGTAGTTGCGAATTCTGACTTTTTTTTGCACCGTAAATTCTTTACGATGTAGGGTTCTTGGTTTGTCTTGTTAAACAAATCTCAGACCCATGTCAATTCCTTTGAATCCCCACGCCGTCCAATATGTACCGAGCATTCAAAATTTAGCTGAGGCACAAAAGTGGATCGATGGATTTCCTAGACCCTTGCAATTCAATCCCCATGCATGGCAAACGACTAAAAAACTGGCCTTGTTAGTCTGGAAGTGTTACCTCGAGCGAAGACCATTTCACAGAACCTTGAATTTCCTGCACCCAGACTTTTATGAAATGATTCGAACCCCGGAAGGAATCAGTTTGGTCGAAGAAGGAAGGCTCAGAAAATTTTAATCTCGTATTCAACTCTGGAAATTCATTCATTCACATCATGTAAAACTCATGATAATCAGTGGATAAAAACACCCGATTTTATTCACGCAAGGGTGAAAGTTTCGGTACATTTCGTTTACTTCAACTGTTAATTAGTCTATGAAATGATAATTTTTGTCGATTAATTTACTAAGTTCGTAGTCAAACGTCATGAAGCCAACAACGTCACAACCGCTTTTTTCAGACTTGCAAGCTGCTTTGCAATCAAGAACAGCTGGAGAAGATGGCGGAGTTGTACTGAGCTTTTCGGGGCACTTGACCTCCGATTCAAACGATGCCCTCATGCTACTGGCAGAAAATGCCCTCGAACGAACTGGAGTCCGGCGGAAACTCATTCATCGCATTTCGAGCACGTTGATTGAATGCCTTCAAAATGTCAGCCGACATGGTTGGCCAGATGATGATGGTCGCATTCAACTTTATCTCACATTGGAGCAAACTCCATTGGGATACCAAATTCAAGCAGGAAACTTCGTGGATTTCGATATGGCGGCAGACTTAAGAGACAACCTGAGTCAAGTAAATGGACTCACCCATGAAGAACTTAGGGTCCAATATGTTGAACGGCTGTGCAACAACGATTGGTCAGAAAAAGGAGGAGCCGGATTGGGATTGATCAGCATGGCAAAGAAGTCAAACGGCCCCTTAGACTATCATTTTAAAGAATTGGAAAACGGCATGTTCCTCTTCACTTTGGCCATCATGGTCAAGTCTTAGCCCATGATTTCGATTTAAGTTTTTCGTTCTTTTTTCCGTGCAGCGGGGAACAAGATGTTGTTCAATATCAACCGATACCCAGCAGAATTCGGGTGCAAATTCAGGTCTGTGGGGGGGTCATTCACCAGATGTCGGTAATCTTCCGGGTCATGACCGCCGTAATAGGTCCATTGACCTTGGCCAAGCGTTCCATGAATGTATTTAGCAGATCGAGTGCTCTTTGTTTCACCCATGATGGTGACGTCCGGCCGAATGAATTGGTTGCGAAACGCAGTAGTCTGACCCATAAATCCTTTTATCACCCGTTCATGATTTTGCGTCAGCATCGTTGGAATGATGTCCCATTTGGCACTGAAGTCGAACAAGGTGAAGAAGTCATTGATTTGCTTCGTGTCTGAATGTTCATCTGTGGCGTCGATATCCGAAAACTCATAGACCATCGGGTCGGTGATGATTTGATAGTTGTGGAACGCCAGTCCTCTATTGAAATCGATTTGCCTGGAGGCGTTAGGTGATAGACCATCGCCGTCAAAGACCGATTCACAAATATCAACTTCTTCTGCCGCAAGTGCGATATCGAAAGAATCAGTGCCTGAGCACATGGTAAATAAAAACCCACCGCCCAAAACAAAATCTCGGATTTCCAGCGCCACGTTTCGCTTCATTACACTGACCTTTTGAAACCCCAAAGTCCGAGCCATGCCCTCTTGTCTGGCTACCTCATCTTGGTACCAAGCTGCACTTCGATACGATCGATAAAATTTCCCGTATTGCCCCGTGAAATCTTCATGATGAAGATGCAACCAATCGTATACCGGCAGGGCTCCTGACATGATTTCTGCATCGTAGACGATGTCATAAGGAATTTCCGCATAGGTCAGCACCAACGTTACCGCATCATCCCAAGGTTGCTTTCCGTCCGGACTGTAAACCGCAATTTTGGGCGCAACCTCCAGTTTTACTCGCTCCGTATTCGATTCCGGATGGGCAATTTCATTCAAGATCTGCTGTGCTTGCACATCTGCAATGACCTGATAGCTGATGCCTCGTATAACGCATTCTTCAGCAGCAGTGGTGAGATTTGGAATCAAAAAGCTTCCTCCTCGGTAATTCAATAACCACTCAATCTCGACATCACGTTCCAATAACCAATAAGCTAAACCGTACGCTTTCAAATGATTCGATTGATCATCGTCCATCGGAATCAAAATTTGGGAAGCCTTTAACATCCCAGTCCCCAATCCAACCCATAATACGAGGATCGATACCAGTGTTTTCAAAGGAAAACCATTCATCTAACGAAGGTACATCGAAAGGCATTTTGAATGCCAGACCATTCTATTAAAACGGTGAATCTCCCGCATCATCCGCCGCTGATTTTTCATTCATCTTAGACGGCATGGTCATGGTGGGATGATTGGTAAAATCCTCATTGGGACGCAATCCATCCTGGAATTCACCTCGGTCAAACACCGGGTTCACGAATGAATCATAATTGGCAAATTTCGCGAGTCGCTTGATGAATCTGAGATTGACGCTGCCCAGCGCTCCATGCCGATGTTTTGCTAATATCAACTCACCCAATCCAGCTGTATCTATACCATCCGGGTGCTCGGTCAATCCATAATATTCAGCGCGGTAGATGAAAGCAACCATATCGGCATCTTGCTCAATGGCCCCCGATTCCCTCAAATCTGAAAGAATTGGACGCTTGTCTCCGCCTCGCGTTTCCACCATTCTTGACAATTGCGAAAGTGCAATGATTGGAATATCCAATTCTTTTGCGATACTCTTGATTGATCGAGAAATACTTGAAATCTCTTGTTCACGATTTCCATTATTCGATCCCGCAGTCATCAATTGCAAATAATCAATGATGACCATTTCAATACCCGCCGTTGATTTCAGCCTTCGGCATTTTGCCCTGAGCTCAAAAATGCTCAGCGCTGGGGTATCATCAATGTACAATGGGGCATCTGAAAGCTTGCCAATGCGCTCATGCAACTGGGTGTATTCATGCGGCTGCAAATTCCCCTTCCTGAATTTGTCCGAACTGATTTCCGTTTCCGCCGAAATCAATCTCTGAACCAATTGTACCGCTGACATTTCGAGTGAGAAAACGGCGACAGGAACCTTGTACTCAACCGTAATGTTTCGCGCCATGGTCAACACAAAGGCCGTCTTGCCCATACCTGGACGAGCTGCCAAAACAATCATGTCGGATTTCTGGAATCCACCTGTTATCCGATCCAAATCAACAAATCCACTAGCCACCCCGCTGACTCCTCCTTCTTGATTTCGAGCATTGTCAATATCCTCCAACGCCTTGCGCATGATGCTGCTCATGGATTCGTAGCTCTTTCGAATGTTCCCCTGCGCGACTTCGAACAACTGCGACTCCGCTTCGTCCAACAAGTCCAGGACGTCAGTGGTTTCTTCAAATGCTTTTTGAGTGATCACACTTGATACACGAATCAACTCACGTTGAATGTACTTCTGAGAAATAATTCTGGCATGCGCCTCGATGTTCGCCGTGCTCGCAACGCGAGTGGTCAATGCTGCAACCGCTTGTGCACCTCCTACTTGCTGAAGATCTCCGAGTTTGCGAAGGGTTTCCGTGACGGTGAGAATATCAATCGGTTCAGAAGCGTGGAATAAATCGACGATGGCCGCGAATATTCTGCGGTGCGCATCGCGATAAAAACTCTCTGGTTTAAGCACATCAATGACCGCATTGACCGCTGATTGCTCCATCATCATCGCACCAAGTACCGCTTCTTCGAGTTCCAACGCTTGTGGCTGGATCTTACCGAGTACATCTGGTGGGAGGGTCGCATTCCCTCTGGAGCGAACGCGAGTCAAGGCTTGGTCGGAGGCGGGTGTATCTTTCATGACAATGGGGAGGTGAAGTTAGGCAAAGGCATCGACCTGCCATGCGCGGTTAATTCACAACGCATTGACAAGGTTTTCAACGAACGGACCAGCCCTTTAATTTTACAACTCACTTTCATCCCTTTTCATTGTGAATTTCCGTCATCAACCTATCATTCTTCTGCTAATTGGAGTCTTGGCTTTCGGGTGCAATCGTGACAATGAAGTTCCTGAAATTCTGCTTTCTGAACCTGCATTTGATGGTTTTCATGTTCAATTTGGAGATCTGCTTTTTGTGGAATTCGAAGTGTCCGATGCCCAAGGCGATGGGGGAATATGGCGAGTCGAATTGCGAGCTGGCGATGGTGTTTCGGTGAAAACAGCCCAGGCGGGAATTTGGGAGGGAAATTCGACGGGCACGCTCGTCACTGCATTCAATCTGAATGCCTCGAGCTGGCCGACCGGGCCCATGGTATTGGCCTTGGTTGCAGACGATGCGGCTGGAAATCGCGCAGCGGTTTTCAAGGATTTTCAATACACCTCGGAAATGGATGTCCCAGAGGTTTTTGGAATCCTGACAAACGAAGGGAATGATATTTCTACCTTATTGCGCATCAACGGCGATGGGGAGTTGATATCAGAATGGACTGACTTACCTGCGGCGCACGCCATGGCTTATTCAAATGGGGTATTGGCGTTGGCAGACCAATCTGCTGCCACTATCCATTTAATCAATTGGACGACAGGTGAATCGCTAGGCAACTGGAATGACCAGACAACAGCTGGATCCGAACCTTTGATCCGAAGCATCTATCCTTTGGGAATCCAAGCGGGCTTTGTATTTGCTCATGCCGGAGGAATTGTGGTCATCAATTCAGACGGTGCCCTGCTCTTTGAACGATTCACCGAAGCCCCATGGAGCCCTGTGGATGTGCGTTTCGATGGAACACTGTGCATTGTTTGGGAAGAAAATGCGGCGACATCGAACCACCGATTGCGTTCGTGGGATTTCCAAACAGGAGCTGTTGGCCCTACCGTAGCACTCGCACATGCACCTGAGGGATGGGGTGTGGTCTCCTCGCAAGACTCTGGGACAGAAGGAAATGTATTTTTCGTGTCCGAAAGCGGCGGCCTAACCCTCTGTAAAACCAGCACGGGGGTCCTCAATGACCTGTGTCCTTTGCTGGGCCAAGGTAATCTCAATCAAAGTCCCAAGACGGCTACCGACTTTTTAAATCAAGAAGCCATCTTCATTCGAGAGGAAGGCTTGTGTAAACAATCAATCGCCCCGGTTTCCTCAGGGAGCATCTGGCCTGCCAGCGGAATCATCACACAGGTGAAATCATCTGCTGAGAATGAGATTTTCTTCATCCAAGAAGTTCAAAATAGTTTAGAATTTTGGCAGTGGACAGCTGAGGCAATGCTTCCGTCGCCAGTATTAAGCGGATTGCCATTGAACACTCAAGATGTTTTGATTGTTAACGATTAAGAATTTCAATAAGTCGTCATTGACATCACACTAATTTTGGAATTCAGTCCGGAAATGAACCGGTGGGCTTGTTCCCATTTGATTTTTTTGCATTCCTTTCATGTTACAGTATCCTCAGGAAGAACCCGACTTCGGAGTTGCTCTATCCACCAGCCTTGTTTTATTCGGATTTGACGGGAGCAATCTTCAAATCCTCTTAGCTAGAAGCAACCGTCCACCTTATGAAGGTGCACTGTTTTTGCCCAGCCGCTACTTGAACAAGGAGGATGAGTTGATGCTTTCGGCGCGCAAAATGTTCGAGCAGCTCTTTGGTTATGAGGATCCGACAATGATTGAGCAGTTGCAAGCCTTTGGAAAAGTGTTTAGGCACCCCGGAGGACGCGTAATCAATGTGGCGCATTATGCATTGGTCCGAAAGGAAGACTTTCTCGCAGAAAATTGGGACCAACACGACATGCAATGGGTTTCATTTAGCCAAGTTCCTGACCTGGCCTTTGACCACAACGAAATTGTTCAATACGCAAAGGAGCGACTCAAACGACGTGTAAAACGCCGTCCTGTGGGGTTCCGCTTGTTGCCAGATGAGTTCACATTGGGTCAACTACAAAACCTCTACGAGACTGCACTTGGTAAGAGTTTTGACAAGCGTAACTTCCGTAAGAAGCTTTTCAAGACTACCCTGCTCATCGATTTGGGAAAGAAGGCAGACGGCAAAGCCCCAGGACAGCACAAAGGATCACAACTTTTCTCGTTCAACAGAGAGAAGTATCAGAAAATGAAGATTCAGGGGTACGACTTTTTGTTCTAAGCCGATAATTTTCAGCAACTCAGCGAAATGATTCCTTTACCCTAAAGCAGCTTTCACTCGGTCCACTGCATCCACTTTTTCCCAAGGGAACAACTCCACCGTTACGGATACCTTCTTCCCTTCCGGACTAACAAATTCCTTGGTCTTGGTTTCGGGCTGACGGCCCATGTGACCGTAGGCAGCCGTTTCCTCATAAATCGGGGTACGCAACTTGAAATGCTGCTCGATTTCATACGGCTTGGTCGGGAAAAGTGATTGGATTTTTGAAGCAAGCTCTCCATCCGATATGCCAGCGCGGCTCGTGCCATTTGTATTGATATAAAATCCCACCGGTTCTGCCACGCCAATGGCATAAGCCAATTGAACCAATGCTTCATCGCAAACATCGGCTGCCACCAAATTCTTGGCGATGTATCTGGCCGCATAAGCAGCGGAGCGGTCCACTTTTGAAGGGTCTTTTCCGCTAAACGCACCACCGCCGTGCGCTCCACGACCACCGTAGGTGTCGACGATGATTTTGCGACCGGTTAACCCGGTGTCGCCATGCGGTCCACCAATGACAAATTTGCCCGTCGGATTCACATGCAATTTGAAATCATCCCCAAAAAGCGCCTGAGTCTCTGCGCTCATCTGAGCTTTGACTCTGGGGATGAGAATGTCGCGCACGTCTTGCTTGATTTTAGCAAGCATCGCTCCTTCCTCATCAAAATCATCATGTTGTGTACTGACCACAATCGCCTCGATGCGTTCCGGCGTGTTGTCCTCCGCATATTGAATGGTTACCTGAGACTTCGAATCTGGACGCAGGTAAGGCATCGGGCTTGGAGATTCACGGCGAATTGCCGCCAATTCCAACAATAACCGATGCGACAATTCCAATGGCAATGGCATGTAGTTGTCGGTTTCCTTGCACGCATAACCAAACATCATCCCTTGATCACCCGCACCTTGCTCCTCAGGATTGGATCGTTCCACGCCTTGATTGATATCACTGGATTGCTCGTGAATCGCGCTCAAAACCCCGCAGGATTGAGCATCAAACATGTAATCACTCTTTGTATATCCAATGCGAGAAATCACATTCCTAGCAATGGACTGCACATCCAAATAAGCTTGGCTTTTGACTTCACCCGCCAGAATGACTTGGCCAGTTGTCACCAAGGTTTCACAAGCAACCTTTGATGATGGATCAAAGGCGAGAAACTGGTCGATTAATGCATCACTGATTTGATCAGCAACCTTATCGGGGTGTCCTTCAGAAACGGACTCGGAGGTAAAAAAGTAGCTCATGATAGTGGACGCAAAAGTAAACATCACGGCTTCGATTGTAAATAATCCCAATTATATTTGCATTGCTTATCGCGAAAGACGGAGGGAAAAGGCCCTATGAAGTCTTGGCAACCCGGGAAAGAGGCCGGGTGCCACATCCTACCATCGAAATACTCGTTGGAAAGATGAGCAAGTGGAAACGGCACCCGCCGGATTTCGTGTGAGCGCAAATAACGAAGCAGATTGTGCCACACATGTCAAGCTTAAATTCGAACATCCATCACAACCCAGATCGCATCATTGCGCTTCAGAATGCAGCCCAAGAGCGCATTTTGGTATTGGACGGTGCCATGGGCACCATGATTCAGCGGCATCGATTGGAAGAAGATGATTTCCGAGGAAATCAGTTCCGAGACCACAAACTACCCCTGAAAGGAAACAACGATGTTTTGTCAATGACGAAACCAGACGTCATTCTGGGCATACATAGTGAATACCTCGAGGCCGGTGCTGACATCATTGAAACCAATACGTTTAGTTCAACTTCCATTGCCCAAGCGGACTATGGACTTGAGCAATTTGCTTTCGAAATGAACCGTGCGTCAGCAGCACTAGCTCGCAAAGCAGCCGACACCCAAACCCTCAAATCCCCAGACCGGCCCAGATTTGTGGCTGGAGCCTTGGGGCCTACGAACAAAACTGCCTCGCTTTCACCAGACGTCAACAATCCAGGATTTCGAGCCATAACCTTCGACGCGCTGGTTGAAGCCTACACAGAACAAGCTTTAGGCCTTATGGCAGGCGGAGTAGATTTGATTCTCATCGAAACCATATTTGACACCCTCAATGCCAAAGCGGCATTGTTCGCGGTGCAGGAAGCTTTTGATTCAGCTGGATTTGAATTGCCGATCATGATTTCAGGCACAATAACGGATGCTTCTGGAAGAACCCTCAGCGGCCAAACAACAGAAGCATTTCTTATATCAATGAGCCATATGCCGCTGTTTAGCATTGGGCTGAATTGTGCTCTTGGAGCAGAACAATTGACTCCTTACATAGAGGTCTTGGCGAACAAAGCCCCGTGCCGAGTCAGTGCTTATCCAAATGCTGGCCTGCCGAATGAAATGGGTGAATACGATCAAGGACCCGAAGCCATGGCACAAGCAGTGCGTCCATTTTTGGAACGCGGTTGGCTGAATGTCATTGGAGGATGCTGTGGAACCACTCCTGAGCACATCGCAGCAATTGCGCAAGAGGCGAAAAAGTTCTCCCCTCGTCCCCAACTCGAAGCCACATTCGCATCATGAACAAGGAGATTAGAACACTGGAACTCTCCGGGCTCGAGCCGTTGGTCGTCACGAAAGAAACCAATTTTGTAAACATCGGCGAGCGCACCAATGTTACGGGCAGTCGGAAATTCGCGCGATTAATTCGTGAAGAAAATTACGAGGAGGCATTGGCAATTGCGAGGGAACAGGTGGAAGGCGGCGCTCAAATCATTGATGTTAATATGGACGAGGGACTCATCGATGGTGAACGTGCCATGACGACCTTTCTCAATCTGATTGCAGCAGAACCCGACATAGCGCGCGTTCCAATTATGATTGATTCGTCCAAATGGTCCATCATCGAGGCCGGATTGAAAGTCGTTCAAGGAAAATGCGTTGTCAATTCAATCTCGCTGAAGGAAGGGGAAGAAGAATTCTTGCGTCAAGCCCGGCTCATTCGCAGGTATGGTGCTGCCACCGTGGTCATGGCGTTTGATGAGAAAGGCCAAGCTGACTCCTACCAGCGACGAATAGAAATTTGCAAAAGGGCCTATCATTTGCTCATAACCCAAGCAAATTTCCCTCCAAGTGATATCATTTTCGATCCAAACATTTTCCCAGTAGCCACCGGTATGGAAGAACACCGGGGAAACGCTGTGGATTATATAGAAGCCACCCGATGGATTCGAACCAATCTACCTGGTGCACATGTTAGCGGCGGCGTTTCCAATGTAAGTTTCTCATTTCGAGGCAACCAAAGAGTGCGCGAAGCCATGCATTCTGCTTTCTTGTATCATGGCATTCAAGCAGGGATGGATTTGGGAATTGTCAATCCATCGATGCTCGAGGTGTATGATGACATCGCTCCCGATCTTCTAGAGCACGTCGAGGATGTCTTGCTCGACCGACGTGAAGATGCGACAGAGCGACTGCTGGCATTTGCTGAATCGGTTGAACAAAAATCAGGGAAAAAAGAAGTTGGAAAAACAGACGTCTGGCGATCCCTCCCCTTAGAAAAGCGTCTGGAGCATGCCCTCATCAAAGGGATCACCACACATATTGAGGAAGATACAGAGGAAGCGAGAATCAAGTTAGGCTCTCCGCTCAAAACCATCGAAGGACCACTGATGGATGGTATGAACATCGTTGGCGATTTGTTTGGAGCGGGTAAAATGTTCTTGCCTCAGGTCGTAAAAAGTGCGCGGGTCATGAAACAAGCTGTCGCCTACCTCACCCCGTTTCTTGAGGCAGAAAAAGCAGAAACCCAAAACCGCAAAGGCGCTGGAACCGTCCTCCTCGCGACCGTAAAAGGAGATGTGCATGACATTGGTAAAAACATTGTTGGTGTTGTCATGGCCTGCAATGGTTTTGAGGTGATCGATCTCGGAGTTATGATTCCAAAAGAACAGATCTTGGATGAAGCGGTTCGAACTGGAGCAGATATTATTGGCTTAAGTGGATTGATCACACCTTCATTGGAGGAAATGATTGACGTAGCCAAAGAAATGAAACGACGGAATCTAGACATCCCCTTGTTAATCGGAGGAGCTACGACCTCACGTGTGCATACAGCGGTAAAAATCGCTCCTCAACTTGATACCACTGTGATTCATGTTTCCGACGCCTCCCGAGCTGTACCCGCCGCTGCCAACCTTTTATCCGACGAGCGTCGGAATGACTTCATTGCCTCAATCAAGGAAGATTATGAAAAAGTACGGTCCCAATATTCGAAAGACCGAAGCGCAAAATCCCTGTTAAGTCTGGAACAAGCGAGGGCATTGGCCCCAAAATTGGATTATGATGAAATAGCAGCCCCACACGCTTGGGGATTGCAATTAATTGAGCACCCTACCATTCAGGAACTTCAAGAATACATCGATTGGACACCGTTTTTTCGGTCATGGGGCTTGGCGGGCATGTATCCGCGAATTTTGACCGATCAGGTCGTTGGGGATGAAGCCACCCAGTTACATCTGGACGCCATTGCTTTGTTAGAATCATGGAGCTCCGTCCAAAATCCTCCGAAATGCCAAACCGTTCATGGTATTTTTCGGGCAGCGAGAACTGGGCCCGAATCTATCTCAGTCTTTGATTCAACGGGCAAAGAAATACTGGGCCGATTTGAATTCCTAAGACAGCAAGTGGAACAGCGCAATGGGATGCAACGATCACTCGCTGATTTCATTGCTCCAGACCACCAAGGCGAAGCATCGGACTCCATCGGATGTTTCGCTGTGGCGGTGCACGGAATTGACACCATCGCTCAGCTTCATGAAAAAAGCGGAGATGACTATCAGGCCATTTTGGTCAAAGCGGTGGGTGACCGATTGGCAGAAGCCGCAGCCGAATGGTTGCACGCCAAAGTCCGCAAAATGACTTGGGGCTATGCGGCAGATGAATCATTATCCAACGAAGAATTAATCAAAGAAGCCTACCGTGGCATTCGACCAGCACCAGGCTATCCTGCCTGTCCAGACCACCTCGACAAAGCCCTGATCTGGAAATTATTGAATGCTGAAAGATCCATTGATGCCCGTTTGACTGAATCAATGGCCATTCTTCCCGCCGCCGCAGTAGCCGGTTACTATTTCGCCCATCCTGAATCACGGTACATGGGAATTGGACTTATAAAAAATGACCAACTCGAAGATTGGGCTCTTCGCCGCAACCTTCCAAATGAGCAAGCCAAAAGATGGCTCGCTTCCAATCTACTTGAATCATGAAGATTACCCAGCATATCGCAGAAGCGAAGTCAACCTTATTCAGTTTTGAATTGCTTCCTCCATTGAAAGGAGAAAACATCCACCAGATTCACCAAACGGTGGAACGATTGATGGACTTCCAACCGGCTTTTGTCGATGTAACGTATCACCGAGAAGAGTACGTTTATCACGAAGTAAAATCTGGATTGCTTCAAAAACGTACCGTTCGGAAACGACCGGGCACTGTTGGGATTTGCGCTGCAATTAGCAACAAATACAACATCGATACCGTTCCACACATCATTTGTGGTGGATTCAGCAAGGAAGAAACAGAAAATGCCTTGATCGACCTGGATTTCGTCGGCGTTGAGAATGTTTTGGTGCTTCGAGGAGATCCCATTCGGAGTGAAGGTCGATTCAAAGCAGAAGCGGATGGACATAGCTATGCCATTGATTTGCTTAATCAAGTTTCGGATATGAATCGAGGTAAATACCTGGATCCGGACCTCAAAAATTCGAACGCGACCAATTTCTGCATTGGTGTCGCCGGATACCCTGAGAAGCATTTTGAAGCACCCAACCTTGCGAGTGACCTTCGATGGCTCAAACGAAAAGCGGAGGATGGCGCAGAATATGTTATCACGCAGATGTTCTTTGATAACTCAGCCTATTTTGATTTCTTGAAAAAGTGCCGTGCGAATGGGATTAATATCCCCATCATTCCTGGATTAAAACCCCTCACAACCAAAGGCCAATTGAATACCCTGCCACAAAATTTTCATGTGAACCTGCCGGATGAATTGGTCGAGCACGTCGAGAAGGCAAATTCAAAAGAGGCCGTGAGAGAAATCGGTATCGAGTGGTGCATAAACCAGGCGCGGGAACTCAAAGACGCTGGTGTTCCTGGCTTGCATTTTTACACCATGGGGAAGGCGGAGCCAACAGCTAAAATCGCTGCAGCGGTTCTTTAATTCGTGAAAACCCAAAGCACAAAATTTCTTCAAGCACATTAACATTTTTCTGACATTCCCTTAAAGGGCTCACAGTAATTTTGCAAAAAAACATATGTCTCTACTTACTGAATACCTCAAATTATCCTCTTCAATTGACGCCGAGTTTCAGCAAAGCCTTACCGCATCTGATGCCTTAGAATTACTCAAAGAAGGAAACAAACGCTTTCTTGCTAATTCCAAAAATCAAAGAGAACGCAGAGACTTGCTCGACGGTGCTGCAAAAGGTCAAGCCCCCTATGCAGCAGTTTTGGGTTGCATCGATAGCCGTGCACCGATTGAAGAGATTTTCGATGCACAAATTGGCGACCTTTTTGTCGCACGCGTTGCAGGAAACACAGTGAATGGTGATATCCTTGGATCCATCGAGTATGCTTGCAAATACGCCGGCTCCAAACTCGTCTTGGTTCTCGGCCACTCCGCATGCGGAGCAGTAAAAGGTGCTTATGCTGCCTTGAAAGACGGCAATCTCACCGGGCTCCTCGAGCGCATTGAGCCTGCAGTAGCTCCTGTACGCGAGGCGCACGGAGACAATCCATCCGACGAAGCCATCGACACGTGCGTGGCCAACAACGTGCGGCTCGTGTGCGACCGCATCAAGCAGGAAAGCGAAATCCTGGCAGGCCTCGCCGCGGATGGCAGCATCGCCATCGTCGGCGGTGTCTACAACGTCGCTACTGGCGAAGTGGACTTTACCGTCTACAGCTAAAGCCCGGCTGCTCCGGCCGCTTACTTTTCTCGGAAGAACAACCGGATGGTGACCCCAGAAAGGTCCCACTCCGAGCGAATGTGGTTTTCCAAAAACCGCTTGTACGGGTCCTTCACGTACTGGGGCAAATTGCAATAGAACGCAAACGTCGGTGTCTGCGACTTGATTTGAGTCACATACTTAATTCGTACCATCTTCCCTTTGTACATCGGAGGTGGCTGGTTCTGAATTATGGGCAAGAGAAAGTCATTCAGTTGACTGGTGGGAATCTTGTAATTCCGGTTTTCATAGACCTCCATTGCCTCTTCAAAAGCTTTCAAGATTCTTTGCTTTGTCAAATTGGAGGTAAACAAAATGGGCACATCAGTGAACGGTGCAATGCGCTCGCGAATTGCGGCTTCAAACGTTTTCGTCGTTTGATGATCCTTTTCAATCAGATCCCATTTATTGACCAAAATCACAACGCCTCGATAGCTATTCACGATTTGCCAAAAAATCGCTTGATCTTGACGTTCCATCCCATTTTGAGCATCAATCAGCAGCAGGCAAACGTCACTTTGTTCGATGCTTCGAATCGTGCGGACTGTGCTATAAAACTCAAGTTGATCCTCGATTTGCTTTTTCCTACGCAGACCGGCGGTATCGATTAATTCGAAATCAAAACCATAAAGGTTGAATCTTGTATGGACACTGTCTCGGGTGGTTCCGGCGATATCCGTTACAATATTCCGCTCCTTGCCAACCAACGTATTAATCAAGGTGCTCTTTCCAACATTCGGTCGACCGACCACGGCAAACTTGGGAATGCCGCTTTCTTCATCTTCCATGTCAATTGGAAGCATCGAAACAAGGGCGTCGAGAAAATCGCCTGTGCCGTATCCGCTTGAAGCGCTTACGGCATGAACTTCACTATCCAATCCAAGTCGATAAAACTCACT
Source organism: Bacteroidota bacterium (assembly GCA_027624855.1). Lineage (GTDB taxonomy): Bacteria > Bacteroidota > Bacteroidia > Flavobacteriales_D > Sanyastnellaceae > UA16. The sequence continues at coordinate 536 of JAQBTQ010000004.1, read as the reverse complement.
GGTCACAAGGTCATGAGCAGCCGTATCAACCTTATTACAAGCGAGCAATACAGGTTTGTCAGTCTTGCGAATCAAACGAGCGATATCTTCATCCAAGTCAGTCAATCCCGTTTGACCGTCAACCATAAATAAGATCAACGCTGCCTCCTCGATGCTGATCTGAACCTGCGCGCGTATGGCCGCTTCAAAAGTATCATCACTTTTGGTAATCCATCCGCCCGTATCGATCACAGTAAATTGTCGACCAGTCCATTCTGCTCGACCATACTTCCGATCCCTCGTCGTTCCAGATGTCGGATCAATGATTGCATCCTTGGTTTCTGTCAAGCGATTGAACATGGTTGACTTGCCCACGTTTGGCCTACCGACTATTGCAACAAGGTTATTCATAAATCCGAAGTTGAAGGAATGTGAAGTTCGTAAATGATTCCTTTCGAAAAAAAGGAGAAAAAAAAGGGCCCTCCAAAGAGGGCCCTAAGAATGGCGTCGACATACTCTCCCGCAGTAGCAGTACCATCTGCGCTGGTGGGCTTAAC
>JAQBTQ010000032.1 GCA_027624855.1 Bacteroidota bacterium | reverse complement strand
TGCTTTGGCAGAAGGCATCAAGATGCGATGGAATAAAGCTGGAAAGGAATTGATCATGGCGCTCGGGGTGGCGCTGGTAGGAATCGCATTTCAATGGTATACATTGAACTACCTTCCTTTGAAGGACTATCGAGCGTATGCCGTTGGAGAGAGCATCATTGAAAACAGCATGACGGCGGAAGAATTGGGCAAAACAGGTCCTGTATATGCCACAGAGTATACGTTTAAGAATTTGAAGACAGGGTTGGACACCATCATTCTCAGTTCGGATTGGTTGAAAATCTACAATGAACCATGGTTCAAAGAATCGTTTGAAATTGTCACGTATGACGGTAAAGAAATCAAAATCGCCGATGGATATGAGCCTCAGATTCAAGATTTCCAGATTCTCAATGCCATAGGTGATGATATTAAGGATAGCGTCTTATCAATTGAATCAGACGTGCTCATGGTGATTTCAAAAGATCTCGAATTGGCCAACCTTGAGAATCAGGCTGCCATCAATGACCTTGCAAAAAAAGCGCAAGAAAATGGTTGGTTTGTTTTGGGATTGAGCAATGTCGATGCGCAAAGTGGGAAGGCGTTTCAGGAGCAACATGACACGCCTTATGACCTATACACTTGTGATCAGACAGAGTTGAAGATCATTGTGCGATCTAATCCTGGTTTGGTTTGGTTGAAGAAAGGAACCGTTCAGTCCAAGTGGGCTTGGCGTGATATCCCAACTTGGGAATCCTTATCAACAAATTGATGGTCAAGCGATTTCTCCATGGCGTCGGTGTTTTATGGGGAGCTTTGACGTTGGTTTTTATTCTTTTTGCATTCGTTCCAGATCCAGCGCGTCAATTGGCGGGTCAGAATGAGTCCGAAGAAGTTGTTGAAGCAATACGAAGCAAATACGGATTGGATTTGCCGATTCACCAGCGCTATGGGTTATTCCTCTCGGGTTTGATTCCGATTTCAATGGATGCGCAAGGCATGCATTGGGTGGGAATTGATTTGGGCCGATCTTTCATTACCGATCGTTCCGTGACGGATGCAATTTACGCTGCATTGCCCGCGACGTTTTTGCTTGCTTGTTCCTCAATGCTCATCGCATTGGCTTTGGGGTTGATGGTGGGGTTGGGATTGTCATTGATCACCGGTTCCACCATTGACCGTGTAGTACTTGGATTTGCTTCACTTGGTATGAGCGCGCCATCTTTCGTTATGGCAATTCTCGTTTCATGGTTGTTTGGTTCGGTTTGGCATCATTGGACTGGTTTGCCAATGACAGGTGGATTATGGGAAGTGCACCCCTTTGAAGGGCCACGCGTGGCATGGTCTCATTTAATCTTGCCGAGTCTGACTCTCGGCATTCGACCTTTATCGGTTATGATTCAATTAACGCGCAATAGTGCGCATGAGGTGCTACAATCTACATACGTCAGAACGGCCAAGTCAAAGGGAATCAATACAACACAATTGTTGGTGAAACATGTTGTTCGAAACTCTTTGAATCCCGTTATGACTGCCGCTTCGGGGTGGTTTGCCAGTATGCTCGCTGGGGCAGTGTTCGTTGAATATGTATTCGGTTGGCACGGTATGGGTTTACTCATGTTTCGTGCCCTAGAAACCAATGATCTGCCTGTCATTCTTGGTTGTGTGGTCGTCATAGCGACGACTTTTGTTCTAGTCAATTTCGTCGTTGATTTCCTATACGGCAGGCTCGACCCTCGGGTTCGTGCTCAGTCGACATAGTTTATCATCGCTGAATTTTAGCGTTGAGTAAATCGACGATGGTTTTAGCTGTCTTGTTGAAATACCGCTTGGTTCGATACTTCGCGACCCATTGAATCCCTCGAATGGCATTGGTCAAGAAAAGCTCATCGGCACGAAGCATTTCTTGAGGAGAAATATTGCATTCATAAACTTTTAGACCATTTTCAATGGCTATATTGATGACAGCGGCCCGCATGATTCCTCCAACAGGCCCCCCATCCAGTCCTGGTGTATAAAGCACCCCGTTGCTTGCCAAAAACAAATTGGATCGTGTTGATTCAATGATGTTCAGGGTCGTGTTGGTTACCAAAGCATCTTCAAGGTTTTGCGATTGTGCCCAAATACCAGCTTGAACGTACAGCATGGCCGAAATGTTCTTAAAGTTGGACAACGAACCTTTCAGTTTCTTCATTTCTGGGTATACATCCACCGCGATGCCCTTTTCATTCAGTTTGTATTCGTTGGAAGCCAAAGCTTCAACGTCTCCCACCCACTGTAAATCATGTGATTCAGGAGAATAGCGACCACCAGGTGCGCGAAAAAAAGTGATGCGAATTCGTCCGCCTTCGGTAATGTTATTCGCTTCACAAAGCCTGTGGAGATTGGATTGAAACGCTGATTCATTGAATGAGTCACTGACGGTGAAATGGTGTGCTTTGATGCTCTCCTCGATGCGATTCCAATGGTACTCGAGTAGCTGAGGCTTGCCATAGCAGACTCGAATTGTTTCAAAGAACCCATCTCCATACAAAAAGGCTCGATTGGTGAGGGAATGAGGCAAGGAACCTTCTTCACAAAGCGTTCCATTTACAATGTATTGCTTTCGTAATTCTGGTTGCCATTCAAATGCGTCCATCATGAATAAGTGGGATTGAGGTTTGTTGCCAGAATTTCTGGAAGTAGGGTGGAGAGATCGCCATTAACTGGAAGCAAAATGCCACGAACTCCTGCGCCTTCACCAGCTATGAGATCCCGTTGTTTATCGCCAATCATCCAAGAGCTTTTTGGGTCAATTCCATGTTTGGCACAGGCTCGCTCAATCATCAAGCTGCCTGGCTTTCGACTCAAACTTTCACCAAAATCAGGGTGGTGAGGACTGTAGAAAATATCTGATATCGTGATGCCTTGATTCGCACATTCATTTAGAAAAAAGTCGTGTATTTCGTTGACCACCTCATGGGTATACAATCCTTTGGCTATTCCACCTTGATTGGTAATGAGAATGAGGAGAAAACCTTCTTCTTGAAGCCTTTTCAGGGTGTCCATGACGGTCGGAAGGATATGAAATTCAGAGAGAGCGTATGTGTAATCTCCTGGATCATGATTAATCACACCATCGCGATCCAGAAAAATAGCTTTGTTTCTTTCCATCATTGCTCGAAACTAATCAAAAGTTATTTGTGCCCCAATGATTACGCAATTCGACTGCCAAGGGGAACATCCATGGGTACCTGAAGCAACGCCGTTCCGTTTTGCTCATCCAATGCGCCGAGCAACAAACACTCGGATTGGATATTCGCGATTTGTTTGACAGGAAAATTTGTGACGCACACAACCATTTGTCCAACCAGGCATTCAATTGAGTAGCGCTCTGTGATTTGTGCTGAGGTCTTTCGAATGCCTATGGCTGGCCCGAGATCAACCCAAACCAAATAGGCTGGTTTATTCGCTTTTGGAAAAGATTCGGCCTTAATAATTTTACCTACGTGCATTTCGATTTTTGCAAAGGTCTCAGGGGAAAGAGAAGAATTCATAGGAAGTAGATTGATTGCAAATTAAGCGGTCAGAGGTTTTGTAATTTTGAAGAATGCAAAATGATCCATGGTCTGGCTTTCCTGATTTCGATGCCTCACATTGGGAGAAGCAGGTTGGAGATTTGCGACATCGTGTTCATGTTGAAGAAGGCTGGGTAAAACCGATTTGGGCTGAATCAACAGAAAATCATCCGTTGCCTGAACGCTGCATTGCTCCGAAATCAGCAGGAAATCCATGGCAGATAATCGAAACGGTATCCAGAGCAGAATCGGTAATGCCGGCATTACTAGGCGGAGTTGAGGGATTGCGATTAAGCGAAAAGAATGCCAATGAATCGTGGTTAGAAGGCGTGCATTTGGAAATGATTGGGCTCCATTTGGATTTTGCTGATGAGCCTGCAGATCAGTGGGATTTTCAAGGATTGATGCAAAGAGGGTGGAGAGGGTCTTGTTTGATGACTCTGGAAGATATGAGCCAAGAAGCATGCGACCAGCATCATGCTCAATTGAAGGATTTCTCGAATATCAAAATATGGAAATTGCATGTTAGCCAGGTCAAGAATCGTTTGGACCGAATGGTTTCGGCGTTGCACCAGTTAGATCGTGCGGTTTCCCTTTGGGAAGGGTTGGGGTATGACGTTCAAATCGAGGTAGGTAGGACCCAATGGGCTTGGGAATTGGGGCCGAATGTTCTTGAAGAAATAGCCATGTTGCGATCCGGGCGTTTTCTCTGGAGTCAATGGTTGCAATCCAAAGGGATGGACTTTGTTCCCATATGGATTGACGGACTGACAGATTCGGCAACGTACCAATCCGAACCCACGAAGGAGCAATTGATTTCCATGACGACGGCTTCTTATGCAGGGGTTATTGGAGGGGCTGATTCAATTGAAACCCTACCGCATGACTTTTTCGCCCTAAATAAATCCTCTGAAGCTTTGAGATGGGCAAGGAATATTCAGCATATCATGCGAGAAGAGTCGAATTTACATTGTTCATTTGATCCGATGGGTGGAAGCCATTTGATCGAAAATTGGACGAATGAAATCGTGCAAAAGGTCTGGTCAACCTACCAAAAAAGCTGATTGGAATATGTTTCAAGTGAAGTCAAACTATCCAATCGATAATGAAAAGCTGAGTCAAGAACGCTTTGGCCCTGGACAAGCACCCTTTTTAGGTGGACCTTATCCATCCATGTACACGACTCGTCCTTGGACCATTCGCCAATACGCAGGTTTCTCGACAGCGGAGGAGTCAAATGCTTTTTATCGAGCCAACTTGGCGGCAGGACAAAAAGGATTGAGCATCGCATTTGACCTCGCGACGCATCGAGGATATGACAGCGACCATCCCCGTGTTTCAGGTGATGTTGGTATGGCAGGAGTTGCCATTGATACGGTAGAAGATATGAGGCGTTTGTTCGATGGGATTCCATTGGATAAAATGTCTGTCAGCATGACGATGAATGGAGCGGTGCTCCCAATCTTGGCTTTTTACATTGTCGCTGCAGAGGAGCAAGGTGTAAAGCTTGAGCAGTTGTCTGGAACCATTCAAAACGATATCCTGAAGGAGTTCATGGTTCGCAATACTTATATCTATCCGCCGAAGCCTTCGATGCGCATTGTTTCTGACATTTTTAAATTCACCGCTCAGCAGATGCCGAAATTCAATTCAATTTCAATTTCGGGCTATCACATGCAAGAGGCTGGAGCCACCCCTGTATTGGAACTTGCGTATACGCTTTGCGATGGGTTGGAATATGTAAAGACCGGCATGGCGGCTGGGCTTGATATCGATTCCTTCGCACCGCGACTCAGTTTTTTCTGGGCTAGCGGCATGAATCATTATGAAGAAATTGCCAAAATGAGGGCAGGCCGGCTGATTTGGGCTAAGAAAATGCGGGAATTGGGGGCAGTGAATCCGAAGTCCCTCATGCTTCGAACCCATACGCAGACGAGCGGATGGTCGCTCACAGCGCAGGATCCCTGGAATAATGTTTCAAGAACTGCTTTGGAAGCCATAGCAGCGGCTTTTGGAGGGACGCAATCACTGCATACCAACTCAATGGATGAAGCCATCGCATTGCCTACGGAGGCGTCTGCCCGAATCGCCCGAAATACCCAAAAGTTTCTTCAAGGTGAAGGCGGACTTTGCGATGCGATTGATCCTTGGTATGGATCAAACTTGATGGAGGATTTGACTCAGCAGATGATCAATCAGGCAACAACTTTGATGGATGAAATTGATGCTGCGGGTGGAATGGCCAGCGCCATTGAGCAGGGCATTCCCAAGTTAAAAATTGAGGCCGCTGCCTCGGAAAAGCAGGCAAGAATAGATCGAGGAGAAGACCAGATCATTGGGGTCAATGTGTTTCAAGTAGCTGCAGAAGAAAGTTTGGAACTTCTCGAAATAAACCAACAGGAGGTACGAAACGAACAATTGCGTCAATTGAAAGGCGTGAAGGAGTCCCGAAATCATGAAATGGTCAATCGTTCGTTGGAAAGACTAACCCTTGCCGCCAAAGAAGGAGGAAATCTTTTAGAGCATTGTGTTGAAGCGGCCCGGTACCGGGCAACATTGGGTGAAATGAGTCTCGCAATGGAATCGATTTTTGGTCGATATGAACCGAAAATTCAAAAAGTCAGCGGTATCTTTTCCAGAGCAATGGAAGGACAGCAAGCCTATCAAGAAGTCATTGAATTGACCCAAAAAGTCAAGGCCCTAGTAGGCAGGCAACCAAGGATTCTAGTGGCCAAAATGGGGCAAGATGGTCATGATCGAGGGGCAAAGGTCATTGCTTCTTCTTTTGCCGATATGGGCTTTGATGTCGACCTAGGACCTCTTTTCCAAACACCTGAAGAAGTTGCCCGTCAGGCGGTAGACAATGATGTCCATGTCATCGGCATCAGTTCACTCGCGGCAGGTCATAAATCTCTGGTACCTCAACTGGTGAGGGCTCTGACTGAATTGGGTCGCGAAGATGTTCTTATTGTCGTCGGTGGAGTGATTCCGCCAAATGATCACGAAGCGCTCTATGAGTCTGGTGTGGTTGGAATTTTTGGTCCAGGGACACCAATTACCGAATCTGCCAAGCAGATTTTGTCCTTATTAATAGAAGGGTTTTCTTCCTAAACACCCCAAATTCCTGGTGCTGTATTGAGGCCATTGAGCCAAGCGCCTCCCGACATGGCGCGTTTTCCTGGAGGGGTTAATTCTAGGATTTCGACCCACCCATCTGCGCATTTGATGAATAGGCAATTTCGTTCCACTCTTGAGGTTCCAACATCTGCATTTGGTAGTCCAAAATCCTTTTCACTTATTCGAACTTTCTGCACTTTAAAATCTCCGAATGGAGTCGGTGTCCATGCTTTCGGAAATGGATAAAGCGCATTAACCTTAAGTCTAACAGATTCAGCTGATAGTGACCAGTTGATTCGTGTATTAGTTGAATTAAGTTTGGGAGCAGAAAGTAGAGGGCTTGGTTTCATTTTTTTCTGCTCCAATGGTCGCAGTTTACCTTGAGCAAGATGATTCAACGTAGTGATGACAAGATCCTTACCGCGATCAAGCAATTTATCGTGCAAACTTGCTGCGGTTTCGTCGTTTGAAATATCAATTTCTTCTTGCATGAGGATATCTCCCGCATCAATTTCATGTTGGAGGGAAAAGGTGG
>JAQBTQ010000031.1 GCA_027624855.1 Bacteroidota bacterium | reverse complement strand
ATCGCGGTCTTGTTGCTGATTTACTCCGTTCAGAAACTCCTTCACTTAAGTCCGTTGGTACTCATCCTGATTTTCGGATTGATGCTGAACAATCATCGGTTGTTCTTTCCCAATTGGAAATCAAAAATCAAGCGACTTAAATCACTTCCCTCACCGGCGAAACTATTGAATGATGAACGCATGCATGAGCTTCATCGAGATTACCACTTACTCACCCTTGAAACAGCTTTTGTCATTCGAACTTTTTTCTTCGTTTTGTTTGGCATGACCGTTTCACTGATGACACTGACCGATTTGCACGTCGTCACTGAAGGGCTCATCATTTGCTGCATTTTATTTGGCGTTCGATTCTTTAGCCTTCTGGCTTTCCAAAGGCAACGAGTTTTTCCTTTGTTGTATATCGCACCACGCGGATTGATTACGATTTTGCTGTTTTTCCAAATTCAAAGCAGCTACTCAGAATTTTCCCAACCGCAATTCGACCAAGGCATTCTATTGGTCATCATCTTGGTAACTAGCATCATCATGACCATTGCCCTTGTGCAAAATGGAATCACACTTCGAGGACTCACCTTGGTGCCAGACATGATTCATGGTGATGACACAGACGCCGAAAAAACTGAAGAAGCCGAGAATTTGGACTCCAATCCAGCGGATCCTTCTGCTCACCAACCAAAATAAACCGGGACATACCACCCTCCTGGGGTCCTTCGAACCCAGCCTTGTAATTCCATCTGGTGCAATTGCGATTCCACCAATTCCAGCGGGCGATTGACGGAACGGCTAATGTCGGAGGAATGGCCTTTTCCAAGAGCATTCATCTCCTTCCAAATGCGACGAAACGATTCCGGCATTGCCAATTCGGATAGGCAGGGATTGGCCGCTGATGATCGGTTGATGAGTCGCTCAATCAATTCATTGCTGGTGGACCAGCCCATCTCTGGAAATGACTCCAATAAATTCATATTTCCTTCCCAACGTCTTGATTGTTCCCTCGTGGACGGCCGATACACCCAGCAATCGATGCCCATCTCAATCGCCAATTGAGCAGAAATCAAAGCGCCCCCCTTCTTAGGGCTTTGGACCATGATTAAGGCCTCGGACAATCCCACCACCAATCGATTTCTGGAAGCAAAATGCCAGGGGTGAACCTCCTCTCCAATTGCGTGCTCAGTAATGATTGATCCGCCCATTCGAATCATCTGACCCGCAAGGTATCGACTCGACCGAGGAGAGAGTGGACGCAACGGTCCCCCCAACACCCCTATGGTTCGACATCCAGAATAGCAAGCACCTCGATGCGCTGCTTCATCGACGCCTTTGGCCAGGCCACTTACCACGGTCCACTTCCTTCGCCCAAGTTCGACGCCCAATTCAAATGCCAATCGCACCGCGTGGTCTGAGCAAGAACGGGTCCCAACGATTCCGACATGCCTGGACCTTTGTGCCTGAACGAATGTTCCCATTCCAAAGAAAATCAAGGGTGAATCCGCATATTCTCTCCAGGCAATCGGGTAATGCTTGTTTTCAATTGAACACGACCAGGCTTGCTCCAAAGCAAGCGTTCGATCGAATAGCTCATTTCGGCTCTTTGCGATTTCAGCGCCGTTCGAATGGGATTTTAGTACCAAATGCGTCGCACGCTTCAAGCAACCCGTGCGTTCGACCAATTGCCGAATTTTGACTGGGCCCCATCCAGGAAATCCAAGCAAGATCCACCACATTCGCTCCCGCTCCATAGTGCAATATTGGAACACTCAACCATCGGAAATTATTTCAATTTGGAGTTGCACATAACGAATCAACATTCGAACAAAAGTTGCATCTTGCACTCATGCGTCATTTCCTCAGCAATCGATACCCCCTATTGTGCTTGCTCACATTGTGCGCTTTCAATTTACAGGCACAAACCATCAAAGGGGTGGTAAAAGACGACCAAGGACTTGGGCTCCCTGGCGCTTTTATCACGGCAAAAAATCAAGCGGGCGCAATGGAAGGAATTGCGAGTAACGCAGATGGAAGCTATGACCTTGATTTGAGTCAGTGGGTGGGCCAATCCGCTACCGTTAGCTGCAGTTACATCGGAATGGAAACCCAGAGCGTTGAATTGTCCTCATTGGTTCAAGGCAAACAATATGAATTGAATTGGAACCTCAAGTCAACGTCCGAGGTGTTGGATTTGGTTGTGGTAAGCGCGGGGCGATTTGAACAATCGGCCAACGAAGTCACGGTGTCCATTGATGTATTACCCCCGCGAATCGTAGAAAGTAGGGGAACGACCACCCTTGAAACAGCGCTTGAAATGAACCCCGGTGTGACCTTCGTCAATGGTGAGCCACAAATCCGCAGTGGCAGTGGATTCAGCTATGGAGCTGGATCGCGTGTAATGGTTTTGATCGACGATTTGCCCGTGCTGAGTGGTGACGCAGGAAGGCCAACTTGGGGATTTCTTCCTCTGGAAAACCTTGAGCAAATCGAAATTATCAAAGGAGCCTCCAGTGTGCTATTCGGTAGCGCCGCATTGAGCGGTGTGATCAACGTCCGAACACGATTTCCTGATGCCAGGCCATTGACCCGTGTCAGCGTTCAACACGGCATGTATTCCAATCCTCGAAGTACACAAGCAAAAAATTGGCAAGGCACCGCTCACCAGTCAAACGTCCGTTTTCTGCACAGCCAACAGCTTGGGAAATGGGATTTGGTGCTTGGGGGAAATGTTCTCGGTGATGATGGTTTCTTGTCTCCAGAAAACGTGGCCGCCAATGACAGCGCAAAATTCAAATATCAGCCTTGGAAAGTCGACCGATACGGGGCAGAATATCGCGCTCGAATCAACGCGAACATCAGGCGACGTGAATGCAAAATCGAAGGGCTCGTCTATGGATTGAATACCAATTGGCAGCTCGGCGAATCCCTCAATACACTCATCTGGCAAAATGCCCCAGACTCCATTTATGGAGCATTCCAGGGAGCAGCCACACGGACGAATCAGCTGATTGGAACGGTAGATCCTTATGTTCAATACTTATCCCCTCGAGGCGTGCGGCACAGCCTGCGCAATCGTTGGCAGTACCTGAATAATGACAACGACAACGATCAATCAAATGGTTCGCATGTAGGTTATAGCGAATACCAAATGCATGTCAACGGCGAAAGCATGGGAATACCGGGTCTCAATTTGACCGCTGGCGTCGTCAACATGACTGCACTGAGTCGCGCAGAACTCTATTCTGGCGGTTCATCTGATGGGAATAACACCGCGCACAATCGCGCTGCTTATGTTCAAATCGATCAATCCCTGGGCGATCGCATCAATCTTGCAGGAGGGGCGCGATATGAATATTTCTCCGTGAACGGCACAGGTGCAGGACGACCAGTTTTTCGTCTTGGTGGCAATTTTCAGCTTGCGGAGGCAACATTTTTAAGAAGTAGCTTTGGCCAAGGATTCCGTTTTCCGACCATTGCAGAACGGTACATCCGCACTGGGTTAGGGGCATTACAGATCTATCCCAACGAAGAACTGCGGCCAGAGTTTTCGTGGTCGACTGAGGTTGCGTTGAAGCAAGGGTTTGCCACACATGAAACGCGGATCGGAAAATTTGCTGGTTTCATGGACTTGGCGTTTTTTCGGCAGGACTACGAGGATTTCATTGAGTTCACTTTCGGTCAATGGGGTCCCGATGAAGGAGAAACGCCTTCCATAGAGAACGTATTCGGCTTGGGATTCATGAGCGTAAACACGGGAGGTAGTCGCGTCACTGGAAGCGAAATTTCGTTGACTGGTAGGTTGACCAACCCCCGTTTTCAAGCGGATATCATTACCGGATATACCTTCACCAATCCTATCAGCACAACGCCAGATTACAATTACAATCCCAACGGCGATGGATTAGAGACGACGTATCTCAGCACAAGTCATGACACGACAGGGATGATCCTTAAATACCGTTCCCCACATGTCTTCCGTTTCGACATCCAAGTAACCGGTGCCAAATGGTTTGGTGGACTCAGCGCACGCTATCAGACAGCGCTCAATAATTTCGATGAGGCATTCATCGAATTCGAAAGTCAGGGTTTCGTTCAGTGGGGTGTTCAGCAATGGTTGCTCGAAAATCCGAATTTGCCTTGGGTAATGGATATGCGAATTGGGCGTGAATGGGAAGGCGGTCACAAATTATCCATTGTAATGAATAATTTGACCAACGCTGAATATGCCATTCGCCCGATGGCCATGGAGTCACCGCGGTTAACCTCATTGATGTATACCTATCAAATCAATTGATGGCAGATCCTCGCCCTCAGCTCATTGCGGTGATTCCAGCTCGGCACGGATCCACAAGGTTCCCGGCTAAACCTTTGGTTGATGTGGGAGGGCAGCCGATGATTGCGCGAGTTGTTGGCCGTGCTCAAGCAGCTGACATTTTTGATGAAATCATTGTCGCAACAGACCACGAGGAAATTGCGCTCGTAGCAAGAACTGCTGGAGCTGTGGTGGAAATGACCGATTCGGAAATTCCCAATGGAACCCTCAGAAGTTACACTGCGCTTTCGCAATGGGAAAAATCCCATGGACAGACTACGGGTTGGATGATCAACATCCAAGGAGACGAGCCCTTCGTCCATGTCGAACAGCTTCAAAAACTTGCTCAACTCATTCGCAAACCAGGAATATCCATCGCGACACTCGCGCGGCCAAAACCCGCTGACGATGCAGAGCGGTCCAATCCCAATCGGGTGAAGGTGGTGTGTGACCTCAATGGGAGCGCACTCTATTTCAGTAGAAGCCCAATTCCGAACGGTGAGGGCCCATGGCTTGAACACGTGGGGTTGTATGCGTTCAATCGTAGCGCCTTGGAAAGCATCGTTCAATTACACGCGACAGAGCTAGAAAAAAGAGAGCGGCTTGAACAACTGCGGTGGTTGGAGCATGGATGGCGCATTGCGGTTGGTAGAACCACCCATCCTACCCATGCAATTGATACCCCCCAAGATTTGATTCATATTCAAGATTTAATCAACCGAGGGGAACTGCACTAACTTAGCGCTCTATTCTCACCGATTATGCAACGTATTAGAACCCAGTTATTTGTCAGCTGTATAGCAGCTTTTCTGTTTTCTTGCTCCAGTTCAGAAACCAACATGACCACATCGACCCAACCAGAATTTAAAGAATCCCAGTTTTCAGCTCCTCCTGTGGCGGAAAAACAAGAGCACATCACCGAAGTGCACGGATTGCAATTGAAGGATGATTATTTCTGGATGCGACTGAGTGATGAACAGAAAGAAGCGGCTGAGCCCGATGCACAAACCCAGTCCGTCGTTGATTACCTCAACGCTGAGAATGCGTACAAAACCGACGTGCTCAAAAGCACTGAAGCTTTTCAAGATTCCCTCTTTGAAGAAATCAAAGGCCGAATCAAACAAGACGACCAAAGTGTTCCACTGTTGGACAATGGCTATTGGTACTATACCCGCTATGAAGAGGGCCAAGAATACCCCATTCATTGCCGAAAAGAAGGCAGCATGGATTCGGAGGAACTCGTCATGTTGAATGTAAATGAAATGGCCGAAGGATTCAGCTACTATTCCGTTGGCGGCCGATCGGTGAGTACCAATAACAACCTATTGGCATTCAGTGTCGATACCGTAAGCCGGCGCGAATACACCTTGCAATTCAAAGATTTAAGCACCGGGGAAATCCTTGCTGACCGCATCCCAGGAACCACTGGAGGCGCGACATGGGCCAACGACAACAAGACCATCTTTTACTCCAAAAAGGACCCTGTGACTCTGCGATCCTATCGAATCTACAAACACGTCCTGGGCACTGATGCCTCGGAGGATGAGCTCATTTATGAGGAGGCCGATGAAACGTTCAGCTGTGGCATTGGCAAGACCAAAAGTGAAGCCTACCTCATGATTGCCAGCTACTCCACCGTAAGCAATGAGTGGCGCTTTTTGGATGCCAACACACCCAATGGAGAATGGAAGATTGTTCAGCCCCGTGAGCGCGACTTAGAATACAGCTGCAGTCACTTCGGCGATCACTTCTATATCGTCACCAACCGAGACGCAAAGAACTTTAAACTTGTTCGCACGCCGGTTACTGCGACTGAATACGGAAATTGGGAGGATGTCTTGCCTCACCGTGAATCCACTTTATTGGAAGGGGTCGACATCTTCCAAGAGTTTTTGGTGGTGTCTGAGCGATCCAATGGTTTGAACCAAATCCGAGTCAAGCGATGGGACGACGCTGCAGACTACTACATCGAATTCCCCGACCCTGCCTATTCTGCCTATGTGGGCGCCAATCCCGATTTTGACACCCAAAAGTTGCGTTATGGATACAATTCCATGACGACCCCTAGCACCGTTTTTGAAACGGACATGACCACGAAGGACACAGAGACGCTCAAACAAGCGGAAGTATTGGGTGGTGATTTTGACCCCGACAACTACCAAAGCGAGCGCGTAATGGTGGAAGCCCGCGATGGAACGAAGGTTCCTGTGTCCATTGTTTATCGAAAAGGCATTGAGAAAAATGGTAACAACCCTTTCTTGCTCTACGCCTACGGAAGCTACGGGTACAGCATGGACGCCGGATTCTCAAGTACGCGTCTCAGTCTTTTGGACCGAGGGTTCGTTTACGCCATTGCGCACATCCGAGGCGGGCAAGAAATGGGAAGAGCATGGTATGAAGATGGAAAGATGTTCAACAAAATGAACACCTTCACTGATTTCATTGATTGCGGTAAAGCAATGTGCGATTTAGGGTTCACTTCTCCTGATCATCTCTATGCGATGGGAGGATCAGCTGGTGGTTTATTGATGGGAGCAGTCATCAACATGGAGCCTTCTTTGTTCAATGGCGTCATCGCGGCTGTGCCATTTGTCGATGTCATCAATACCATGCTCGATGAAAGCATTCCGCTGACAACTGGCGAGTTTGACGAATGGGGCAATCCAAAGAATAAGGATTCCTTTGACTACATGATGGCATACAGCCCTTATGACAATGTCACCGCGCAGGATTATCCTCACATGTTGGTCGGCTATTGGGACAGTCAAGTGCAATATTGGGAACCTGCAAAGTGGGTGGCGAAGTTGCGGGAGATGAAGACTGATGACCATTTGCTCATCATGGATTGCAACATGGAGACAGGCCATGGTGGGGCATCTGGACGATTCAAGCGTTTAAGGGAAACCGCTATGGAGTACGCCTTTTTTATGATGTTGGAAGGCATTAATGAATGAGGCGATTTCGCAGGTTAACACTCGAAGAACTTCAAAACGTCCGTCCTGAATTTGTCAAGTACCTGGCATCAGAAGGGATAACAGCTGAAGATTGGGAGCAGAAATTGCTTTCAAATTCTTCCGATGTGGTCACGTGCTTGGATGAGTTCAGTACCAAATTTTGGGAAGGTGCTACGCAGGCCATTGTTTGCTTGGAGCATTCCCCTGGTGATGAAAGCCTTTGGGTTTTTCGATTTGACGAATCGAGTGCGCGATTGATTCAATGCAGCCCTGCAGGATCCTCTGCCCAATGGTCGCAAGGAACAAAATCGTATGCGCCAGAGGCACGAGGACAAGAGATTTTTC
>JAQBTQ010000022.1 GCA_027624855.1 Bacteroidota bacterium | reverse complement strand
GCTCCACTGCGACTGCATTGGACTTAACGTCGTTTGGAGTTTTTGGACTTCGATTCTTTATTATTTGAATCGCTTTCAGTTCCAATGGGGACCCGGCTTTTCCTGGTGAGTCCTGACCCTCGCTGCTCACCGATTTGGTTGATTTGATGGAGGGCGGAGCCGCTTGATGGAAAGTGGATTCAATGGGTTCAAACTCCTTTGAAACAGGTTCAGCGGGCTGCTGGGTAGCGGTTGCAACTTCAAAACCAGCGAGAAACTGATGGTTCTGAACGCTGCAACTCGAAAGCAGCATTAAACCGGTCAGAAAGCAGAGAAAAGAAGATTGCGATAGGGCAGAAATACGCATGACAGGCGATTAGGTAATAAGTTAGTTGTTTGTTTAAGAATTAGATTAAAGTTGCCCAAGGAAAAACACCAAGAACATGAAAACCGATATGGGGATGGCAATGAGCCATTTTAAGTAGGAGGGTATCTTTTGAACAAACTTCTTGTTTTTTCTTTCTTGTTTTTCCTCCCACCATTTGATCAAACGGTCGGAGCTTCTTGAAATGGAGCGCCATTTTAATGCAGAGATGAGCAGCATAAAAATGATTATGCTTACTCCCAGCCCCAACATCGGATCCAAGAAAATAAATAATGTTCCCAATAAAAGAGCCAAGAACAAGCGCATGAACCCCTTGAAAGCAGCTTTCCTTCTCAGCACTTCCAAATCAGGTTTAGGATCAGCTATGGCTGCTTGTTGGGTCTCAGCAGTGTTCTTTGGAGTTCTGATTTCAAGTTGCTCAACTGTGACTGCATTCGACGCAACATCGTTTGGAGTTTTTGGACTTCTATTCTTGATCGTCGGGATCGCTTTCAGTTCCAATGGGGACTCGGCTTTGACTTGTGATTCGTGAGCCTCGCTGCTGACCGATTTGGTCGATTTGATGCATAGCGGGGCAAATTGATTGAAACTGGATTCAACGGGTTCGAACTCCTGCGAAACAAGGTCAGCGGGCTGCTGAGTAGCCGTTGCCACTTCAAAACCAGCGAGAAACTGATGGTTCTGAACGCTGCAACTAGAGAGCAGCAATAGACCGGTCAGAAAGCTTAGAAAAGAAGATTGCGAAAAGGCAGAAAAACGCATAGGAGACGATTGGGTGAATCGTCAAGGTAGGGATTATGCCGTGAAATGCGTGTTTTCAAAATCATTGATGAATAGCGTAGTTATTTGAAATAGATCTATCAAATAGTAGGTTGACTAGAAATTTTTCCCTTATTTTCCCGTTTACAAGTCGGAAAAAAGTTTTACCAAAACAAAGTCAAATGACAGAATTAGTGGATTTCGAAAAAGAGTCTGAGAAAGATTTGGCAGTGAATGACCGATTCAAAAGCGCCCTGGATATCATGGTGTATTGGTCTTTATTGATTGGTATTCTGGGTTTGATTGGTTCTGGGTTTATGATTATTGCCTCACTTGCTGTATTAGTTGTTCCTGCTGGTCCTTTTGCCAGTGGTTTCATTGCATTGTTTTATTTCATTCTAGGCCTTGTAAGCGCATACCCTAGTTTTAAGCTTGTTCAATTTTCTCGAAAATCTAGAATGGCATTGAAAACAAACAGGCATGAAGATCATACTGATGGTATAGAGCAGCTGAAGTATTATTTTCAATTTGTAGGAATAAGCCAACTAATATTCTTTGTAATTGTTCCAGTTCTTTACTTCCTCGCTATGATACTCTTCGGTATCTTCGCTGTAGCCATGAGCTAAAGTGGGATTTATCCCTCAATTACTTCCACAGAAAATCGATCGCCTTGTTGAATTTGGGTGACAATTTCGATTCCATTGACAACCTTACCAAAGCAGGTGTGATTGCGATCCAAATGTGCAGTGGCTTCTCGGCTGTGAACGATAAAGAACTGTGATCCTCCGGTGTTTCTTCCTGCATGAGCCATGGATAACACCCCAAGGTCATGGTATTGGTTATCGCCGTCCAATTCGCAATCGATGCTGTAGCCAGGCCCGCCATTTCCGATGCCATTTGGACATCCACCTTGTGCGACAAATCCGGGGATGACTCGGTGAAATTTCAAACCTTCATAGAATCCTTCCTTGGCCAATTTGATGAAGTTTGCCACTGTTTTGGGAGCATCGTTTTCAAAGAATTCAACGGTCATAGAGCCGTGGTCGGTGATGATTTTTGCTTGCATGCTGGATTGTTTTGGTTCAATGTTGGGTGCGCAAAGTTAAGTGCACTTGAAACGTTGAAAGCAACATACTCCGGTAAAATCGCGGCCAGGCTTTTCTTGTTTCAGATCCTCTGAAAGCCATGCCTCCAATAGAAAAAGCCTCCCGTAGTGGAAGGCTTTTCGTTGAGCGAGAAACGAGACTCGAACTCGCGACCCCAACCTTGGCAAGGTTGTGCTCTACCAACTGAGCTATTCTCGCTTACACGTCACTCTCGTTCGAATCACGCGGACAGCAAAATTACGGAACACTTCGCGGGGTGCAAAGCTTTCGAGTAAAAATCTTCTTCGTTGGAAAACATTATCGAAGTTTGCCCAATGAATTACCTCGCACATCTTGCACTGAGTCAGTTGAATCCAGACCTGATGTTGGGGAATTTTATTGGGGATGCAGTCAAAGGCAATCCAAAACTGCAATACGATGCGACCATTGCTGCGGGAATTCAATTACACCGATGGATTGATTCCTACGCAGATTCACATCCAATTGGAAAAGACACGAGGGCGTCGTTAAGACCCCACTTGGGTCGATTCTCCGGAGTTGGTGTGGACTTGCTTTTTGATCATTTTTTGTCCAAAAACTTCAACGAGCTTGTTCCAGAAATCGACTTGGAACATTTCATTGAGTGCGCATTGGACGAATTGAACGAGCGTCAATCCATTATGCCAGTGAGAAGCAGAAATTTCTTTCATGCCATGAAAGCCAATGACTGGCTCAAAGGATATGGCGACCGACAAGCGATGCTCCGCGTATGCCGATCAATGGATGTTCGTCTTCAAGAACGATTGGGTGTTGAGCCAACGCTTCATCAATTATTCGTTGCCGCAGATGCAGCAGGCTACGAATTTCTGGAGGGACGATTTGAAGAATTTTGGAAGGACATCCGATCTGCAAATCCCGCTTTTCAATTCAGCGATAGCCTGCACAAATCAGAGGCGCAGACTTGAACGGGATTGATTACCTTTACCGCCGTGATTGTGGAAATGACATACAACAGCACACGCTCAGACTTGGTGATTCCGGAATACGGACGCACCATTCAGGAGATGGTCGATCATTTGAAATCCATTGCGGATCGAAATGAGCGTAACACTTGTGCGAAAGCCATTGTAAGCGTAATGAATTCTGTGGTTCCCCAAGACGGAGAGCCTGAAGAGGTTCAAAAGAAGTTGTGGGGCCAATTGTATTTGATGGCCAATTACGATTTGGATGTGGATTGTCCTTTTGAAACCCCTACGCGCGAAAGCCGACAAGAGGCTCCTGCAAGATTGGGTTATCCTTCTGCAACTTCACGATTAGGTCACTACGGCCAACTGACGCGGGATTTAATAGAAAAGGCAAAGGAATATCCTGAGGGAGAGGAAAAGGCCGCGCTGGTGCTCACCATCGCGAATTTGATGAAACGCCACTTCCTGACTTGGAACAAGGGTACCGTAGAAAGTGGATTGCTTCGAGCGCAATTGAAGGAAATGAGTGGGGGAGCGTTGGAGTTACCTGAGGACGCGGAGTTGGTTAGTTCTGCGGAAATCCTCAAAAGCAAGCGCAAGACCAGTGACGCGCTTGATCGCCAACGTGGCAAAAAGCGGAAGCGTTAAAGTTCAATTTTTCAGGTTGAAAAGTTTTGAGCGTGCCATACGCTCCTTTCGGGTTACGCCGTTATTTCGAGAAGTGAATGAGGGAGAGAAATGAACTCTCAAGGCGATCATCTAATCCAAAAAAGGGAATATGTCCAGCTTTATCATCGAAGGCGGTAAACAGCTCAGCGGAGAGGTCATTCCGCAAGGCGCAAAAAATGAGGCGTTACAAATATTATGTGCGGTGCTATTGACGCCGGAGCCGGTAACCATATCCAACTTGCCTGATATCGTAGATGTCAACAAATTGATCGACTTGTTGGCTGGTATGGGCGTAAAAACTCAACGAAAAGGTGCTGGGGCTTTTCGATTTCAAGCCGACGATGTGGACTTGGATTATCTAAATTCAGAGGAATTCAGTCAAAAGGCAGGGTCGCTCAGAGGTTCCACCATGATACTTGGACCCATGCTTGCGCGATTTGGAGTCGGTGCGTTACCCAAACCAGGGGGAGACAAAATCGGGCGGCGGCGAATGGACACGCATTTTATTGGATTCGAGTCTTTGGGAGCGACGTTCACGTACGATGCAAAGACAGGATTTTTCCAAGCATCGGCAAACGGCGGATTGAAGGGTACCCATATGTTATTGGACGAGGCCTCAGTCACAGGAACGGCGAACATTGTGATGGCAGCTTGCATGGCAAAGGGAAAAACCACCATTTACAATGCAGCATGCGAGCCTTACCTCCAACAACTCTGCAAAATGATCAACCGCATGGGCGGAAAAATCAGTGGAATTGGTTCAAACCTCCTCACCATCGAAGGGGTAGATCAGTTGGGCGGAACCGACCATCGCTGTTTGCCGGACATGATTGAAATCGGGAGTTTCATTGGCTTAGCCGCCATGACCAAAGGAGAAGTGACCATCAAAGACGTCGCCTACGATGAATTGGGTGTGATTCCGAAGGTTTTTCGTCGGCTAGGGATCCAATTGGAGCGCAGGGGAGATGATATCTTTATTCCTGCCCAAGAATCTTATGAAATCGACACATTCATCGACGGTTCCATCCTGACCGTTTCCGATGCACCGTGGCCAGGATTCACCCCAGATTTGCTATCCATTGTTTTGGTGACGGCCACGCAAGCAAAGGGCAGCGTCCTGATTCATCAAAAGATGTTCGAAAGCCGTCTGTTCTTTACAGATAAACTCATTGACATGGGAGCGCAGATCATCTTATGTGATCCTCACCGAGCGACGGTCATTGGATTGAATCGTCAAAGTCCATTGCGCGGCGTGACCATGACTTCCCCCGATATTCGAGCGGGAGTTTCATTGCTCATCGCAGCGCTTTCGGCCGAAGGACAGTCGGTCATTCACAACATCGGTCAAATTGATCGGGGCTATCAGGATATCGAAGGAAGGTTAAAAGCTTTGGGTGCCCGCATCGAAAGGGTCGATTAGCGTTGTAAATTGCATTCATGAAAGCTAGAATTACCTCCGGGGTGCTCATTGTTGTGACAGCGCTTTTGATTGCAGTAGTTGGTTTTACCTCAACACCTGAAGAACACGCCGTCGAGTCGGTGGTGCCAACCAACCGGATCGGCACCGGAATTGGCGATACAGCGCCTGAAATTTCCTTGACCAATCCAAAGGGTAAAACCATGAAGTTGAGTGAGCTGCGGGGTAGTTTGGTGCTTGTAGATTTTTGGGCTTCTTGGTGTGGGCCTTGCCGCCGGGAAAACCCAAACGTCGTCCAAGCCTACGAAAAGTACAAGAAGGCTAAGTTCAAATCAGCCAAAGGTTTTGAGGTGTTTAGCGTCTCTTTGGACAGCGATGTGGCACGCTGGGAGGCGGCCATCAATCAGGACCAATTGAGCTGGAAATGGCATGTCTCAGATTTGAAAAGATGGCAAAGCGAAGCCGCTGCAGTGTATGGAGTGAATTCGATTCCCATGAGTTTTTTGATTGATGAAAATGGTGTGATTGTGGCCAAAAATTTGAGGGGTTTTGAATTGCATCGGCAAATCGATCAACACGTGGCCTCTTTCTAAAGGGAACCAAACTGACAGGATGTCTGTTTATTCTTGATTGGCACTGGATTTGACCTAGTGCATGCAAAATATTTGTACAACGCTATGGACATGAATACGTCAAAAGTGGAAGAGACGGCGACGAACGCTGCACAAGAAGAAGAGGTCAATACGGATTCACCGATTGAAAATGAAGGTGAAATGAGCGATGGGCATACGGAAGAAGCACCGGATCAAGGAGATTCATCTGACAATTCTGAAGAGTCGCCAAAGGAAGAGCAGACGGATTGGCAGGATAAGTACATGCGACTCTACGCCGAATTCGACAACTTCCGCAAACGAACCATGCGCGAGCGTGTGGATTTGATTCGCAACGCTTCCAAAGATGTTTTGGAAGCGATCTTGCCGGTGATGGATGATTTCGAGCGGGCGGAGGCAGCAGCAGCCGATGTGGCTGATGTTGCTGGATTAAAGGAAGGTCAAGCACTCATTCAAAACAAGTTGAAGCAGATGCTCAAGGCCCAAGGCGTAGAAAAGATGGACGTCAAGGCAGGTGACAATTTTGATGTGGATTTGCATGAAGCCATCACACGCATTCCAATGCCTGAGTTATCCGGAAAGGTGGTCGATGTGGTTGAGGCTGGTTATAAATTAAACGATACCGTCTTGCGCTACGCGAAGGTGGTTGTAGGAGAATAAATCGGCTATGGCGAAAAGGGACTACTACGAAATTCTGGGCATTGATCGGAAAGCCTCGTCTTCTGACATCAAAAAAGCCTACCGAAAACTCGCATTGAAATTTCATCCGGATAAAAACCCGGGAGATACTGCAGCCGAGGAAAAATTTAAAGAGGCAGCGGAGGCTTACGAAGTGTTAAGTGATGATCAAAAGCGCGCGCAGTACGACCGCTTTGGTCATGACGGTCTTCGCGGTGGTCCAGGAGGAGGAGCTGGATTTGGTGGTATGAACATGGAAGATATCTTCAGTCAGTTTGGAGATATTTTCGGTGGGGCTTTCGGCGGAGGAGCCGGAGCTGGAGGGGGGCGTCGCCGTCGAATGAAGGGCTCCAATTTGCGAATCAAAGTCAAGTTGACGCTCGAAGAAATTGCATCAGGTGTAGAGAAAAAAGTCAAGGTTTTTAAGCAAGTTCAGGCCGACGGTGCGGAATATGGGGATTGCCAGACTTGCGGAGGTACGGGCCAAATCAGAAGGGTACAAAACACCATTTTGGGACAGATGCAAACGGCCTCGACTTGCCATCAATGTCAAGGAAGTGGACAGTCCGTCAAAAAGCGACCCTCGGGCTCTGATGAGTGGGGCATGGTCCGAAAGGAATCGGTCGTTTCCATTGAAATTCCAGCAGGGGTTGAAGATGGGATGCAGCTCAATGTTCGAGGAGAAGGCAATGGCGCTCCCATGGGTGGGGTTCCTGGTGATTTGCTCGTAGTCATCGAAGCCATTCCGCATGAAACCTTGCAGCGCAATGGAAAGAACCTGCACTATGATTTGTACATCCCTTTCACGGATGCGGCTTTGGGAGCCCAGGCCGAAGTTCCTTTGGTAAATAGCAAAGCAAAAATCACCATTGAGCCCGGCACCCAAAGTGGCCGCATTGTGCGATTGCGCGGTAAAGGCTTACCTGCGGTCGATAGCTACGGCAACGGCGATTTGTTGGTAAACATCAATGTGTGGACGCCCAAAAAACTATCAAAAGAAGAAAAAGCTTTGCTCGAGCAACTGAAGGGATCCGAGAATTTCGAACCTGATGTCAATCATCAAGAAAAAGGCTTTTTCGATAAAGTGCGGGACATGTTTACTTGATGGTTAATTTGTGGCCATGACCGAACCGTTAGCGCTGGAAATTTCCAACATTCAGAAAAAATTTGGCTCGGAGTTCGCTCTGGATCGCGTGGGATTTTCGGTTCCTCAACAAGGAATATTCGGGTTGCTCGGTCCCAACGGTGCCGGCAAGACAACCTTGTTGCGCATGCTCAATGGCATTACGGCTCCGGATCGGGGAAAGATTTCATTTTATGGTGAGCCATTGGGGCGGCACCATCTTCCATCGATTGGTTATTTACCAGAAGAGCGCGGATTGTACAAGTCCATGAGGGTTGGCGAACAAGCACTGTACTTTGCGCAATTGCGGGGTATGGAAAAATCAGAAGCCCGCAGTCGATTGAAGAAATGGTTTGAGCGGTTGGAAGTCGACGGGTGGTGGAATAAGGAGGTCAGCGAGGTCAGCAAAGGCATGGCCCAAAAAATCCAATTCATTCTGTCGGTGATTCATGAGCCGAGGCTGTTGATTTTGGACGAACCGTTGAGTGGATTTGATCCCATCAATGCACAAAGGGTACGGGAAGTCATCCTTGAATTGAAGGAAAAAGGAGATACCACCATTCTGCTTTCAACCCATGACATGGGCAGCGTAGAAGAAATGTGCGATGAAGTTGCTTTGCTGAACAAAGGGCATTTGGTGCTCAATGGAAAGGTTCCCGCGTTGCGCGAAGCAGCCAGAGATGGACGGATTGAGGTGACTTTTCGCGGTACGGTGATGGCATTTACGGTGGCCATTGGAGCAAGCGCCGAGCTGCTTTCCATCCAGGAGGATTCAACGCATGCTGGCGAACACCGCGCCATGTTGCGTTTGCCCGAAAAAACCGATGTGGCAGAGTGGTTGCATTGGATTACGGGCTCGGTGGCCTTAACATCATGCACGCCTTGGCGTCCCGGAATGCGTGAGATTTTCATTCACGCCGTTGAACAAAAAATCACAGAAATGCCATGAGTCGTTTGGGACACATTATCTATCGTGAATGGCATACACGGGTGAGGCGAAAGGCCTTCATCTTGGGAACGTTGTTGGTGCCCATTTTGATTGCGGGCTTGGTGGGCTTGGTTGCATGGCTCGATCAATCTGAAATGGAATACCACAGGGTGTTGGTGATCGATGAATCTGGCATCATAACATTTCAAAATGATTCTGCCAACGCCCGATTGCCGAGGTGCCCAAGGTGTTTTCCGCAACGGGAGCATTTGGTTTATCGCTTTACAAATGAAGCCTTATCGGATCAAGCGTTTTTGCAATCGGAATACACCGCGATGGTTTTTTTCGATGATGGAATTTTGCAGCACAACAAAGCCAAATTCATTTTTGACAAAACACCTTCCCTTCGCACAAAAGCCAGCGTAGAAAGTGATATTTCTGCTGCCATAGAACGATTGAAAGTGCAGGAAGAATTGGAACTTGATTTTCAAACGTACCAGCGGCTCAAAACGAAAATCAACCTGGTCGATGAAGATGTGGTGACGAAAGACGGTAACGCTTTTGGACGATCCATCATCGGGTTCGTTTTTAGTTTGTTCATGTTCATCCAGATACTGGTTTATGGAATGCATGTGATGAGGGGGGTGATTGAGGAAAAGTCAAATCGAATCGTCGAAATCATCATCAGTGTTGTCAGGCCTGTGGAGTTGATGGCTGGTAAAATCATTGGAATTGGACTGGTTGGTGTAACGCAGGTATTGGCGCTGACCTTACTCGGTTTCTTGATTTTTCAGATTGGTGGGCTTTCACTCGAATGGTCGGGCGCACTGACGTCTGGAACCAATGCAGAGCTGGAATTGGATTTCAAAACGTGGATTGCACAGAGCTCATCGGTGGGATTTTTGTTCGATGTGAATTGGCCGCTGATGATAGGAACGGCATTGGTTTACTTCATTGCAGGATTCTTTATGTACGCCTCCCTATTTGCGGCAATCGGCTCTGCAGTGGATCAAGAGTCTGATGCGCAATACTTGATGCTTCCAGCGATGTTGCCTCTTTTGGCAGCATACCTCATGGCGGGAATGGCCATGGAAAATCCTGAAGGAGACTTGGCTGTCATTGGTTCTTACATTCCCTTTACGGCTCCCATTTTGATGCTGATTCGATTGCCTTTGGGAGTGCAATGGTGGGAATTGGTTTTTTCAATGTTGGGCGTGATCCTGACTGCTTATGTGATGGTCCGGATATCAGCTAAAGTTTTTCAAACAGGAATCCTGATGCAGGGTAAAAAAGCCACTTTCAAAGAGTTGTTTCGCTGGCTGCGTTATCGCTAACCAATCATTGGATGCCAAATCAAGTCCAATCCTCAACACCTCAACTTCGGGCAGCAGTCATTGATTGCGGAACGAATGTGTTCACGATGTTGATTGGTGAGGGTACCCACGATGGTTGGCGCACCCAATTGGTCTTACGGCAGCCGGTCTTCATCGGTCGGGGCGGATTTCAAAGTCGCATCATCGTACCAGATCGATTCGCACGGGGCATCGATGCATTGAAGGTGTTCCATCAAGCTTGTAAAAATTTCAATGTAACCCACGTGAGAGTGGCTGGCACAAGCGCGCTTCGCGATGCGAACAACGGCCAGCGTTTTGCGCAATGCGTGCGTGATCAACTTGACTGGCAAATCGAAATCATTGATGGAGAGCAAGAAGCGCAATGGATTCACGACGGAGTCGCTTTAACATTGCCCAATCAATGGTCATCTCCCATTTTGATCATGGACATTGGGGGTGGCAGCGTGGAATTTATCTTGAGTGATTGGTCGACCTCAGGAGAGTGGAAGGCACTGGAAAAACTGAGTATTGACGTCGGTGTTGGCAGACTCGAGGAATTCGGGAAGCCCAATGATCCATTGCTTGCTTCTGGAGAACAGCGATACCACGAATTCATGGATGAATTGATGAGGCCCGTGGTCGATGTCATTCATCGCTATCAACCGAAAGCCTTGATCGGAAGCAGCGGCTCGTTTGATACATTCGTGGAGATCATCGACGGAGCGTTGCCTGCATGGAATTCCAAGCGCGCTGCTGAAATTCATGAAATTGATCGAGTGAAATTGAAAGCGGTACACCAGCAATTGATTACCCTTTCTTTGAAAGACCGATTGGCCATACCTGGAATGTCTCCAGTGCGAGCGCATTTAATCCCATTATCGAGTATGCTCGTTCAATGGGTTTTAGGAATCATGCCAGATGATTCAAAAGCATTTCGCTCACCTTATGCTATGCGTGAGGGCATCATGAATTCGTTTTGGCAGCATCTTTGCAAGGATGGTGCTCAAGGGGCAGGAGCCTCCGAAAACTCTTAAAGCGGCGTAGCCAAATGAATACTTCTCCCAAAATTCTCATCATTGACGACGAAGCTCCCATAAGGACCAGCCTTCGGGAAATCCTTGAATACGAGAACTTTCAAGTCTCTGAAGCTGAGGATGGCGCAGAGGGAGTCAAATTAGCGACCAAGTTTGCTTTTGATGTGGTTTTTTGTGACATCAAGATGCCAAAAATGGATGGCCTGGAAGTCCTCCAAGTGCTGGTAGAGAATGGCTTTAAAGGCCATGTGGTCATGGTGAGCGGTCATGGGACGTTGGAAACAGCGGTCCAATCAATTAAGCAAGGTGCATTTGATTTCATTCAAAAGCCGCTGGATCTGAATCGCATTTTGCTCACTGTTCGCCATGCATTGGATCAAGGAAAATTGGAGAAAGAGACCGAGCGATTGTCTCGTCAAATTCATACGGAGAAATCCACTGCCATCGTAGGTGATTCGAAACAAATTCAGTCCATCGTCGAGATGATTTGCACGGTGGCACCGTCCGATGCCCGTGTTCTGGTCACAGGCGAAAATGGAACGGGCAAGGAATTGGTAGCGCGGCAACTCCACGAACTCAGCACCCGACATGATGGACCTTTTATCGAGGTGAATTGCGCTGCGATTCCTTCTGAACTGATTGAAAGTGAACTCTTCGGTCATGAGAAAGGGGCTTTTACCAGTGCAGTCAAACAGCGCAAGGGCAAATTTGAACAGGCCGAAGGCGGAACATTGTTTTTGGATGAAATTGGAGATATGAGTCCTTCAGCTCAGGCCAAGGTATTGCGTGCTTTGCAGGAAAATCGCATTTCGCGAGTGGGAGGAGAAAAGGAAATTGAAATCAATGTGCGTGTGGTCGCCGCCACCAACAAAGACCTAAGAAAAGAAATTGAAGCGGGAAATTTCCGTGAAGACCTCTTTCATCGGTTGGCGGTGATACCCATTCATGTTCCGGCCTTGAACGACCGAAGGGATGACATACCTCTGTTAGTTGATCATTTCCTGCGGTTGATCTGTGATCAGCATGGTAAAGTGCTGCTCGGAGTGACCCAAGAAGCGATGGATATGCTGACATCAGCGAATTGGACGGGCAACATCAGGGAATTGCGAAATGTGGTCGAACGACTGGTGATTTTAACGCCAAAAGGAAGTGAAATAGACGGAAAACTAGTTGATCGATTTGGGAGTCTCTCTTGATGAGTTCAAAACGTAAGTGATTCAATTTAGGTGGATTGGAAGGCAACCTTTGTCCAAAGGACACGTCTTGATTTTGAACGCAACGTCAATTTTATGGATACCTCTACAATTTTTGGATTGGAATACAGTGGTCCTACCATGGCTGCAGCTGTAATCATTACGCTTATTGCAATAGGAGCAAATGCTAGGCTCTTTACAAAATGCAGTCAACCCATGTGGGCCGCGCTCGTTCCCGGATACAACGTCGTCATTGCAATGCGAATCATTGGACGACCTGATGCACACGCTTTGCTTTTCTTGGTTCCGGTTTTGAACATTTATTTCTTTTTCCGCACCATCATTGAGTTGGCTCAGAGCTTTGGTAAAACATCCAATCTGGATTTTGTGCTAGCGAGTTTGTTCAACGTGTTTTATGTGCTCAATTTGAGCCTCGCATACCAAGAAGAATACGAAGGTCCTGTTTACGGGACCACTGCACGACAAGGCTCAAGCTTGCAAACGGCTTGAAGCCTGAACGTCATTAAACGAAAAAAGCACCGCTAGGCGGTGCTTTTTTATTTCTGAACAGTGAGTTAATCAGAGGAGGCCTTTGGCATCTTCGAAAGCTGCTCCGAGTCCATCCGGATTCTTTCCACCCGCCGTGGCGAAGAACGGCTGGCCGCCGCCGCCACCTTGAATGTGCTTGGCAAGGTTGCGGACGATGTTGCCCGCATGCAAGTCCTTGCCGCTGACGAGGTCGTCGCTGATGGCGACAGTTAGGGTCGTTTTGCCACCGAGGTTTGAGCCGAACACACCGAAGAACGGGGCTTTCTCGTTTTTCAGCTGAAACGCGATGTCTTTGATGGCACCGGCATCCAGTGGCATTTCACCGATGAAGGTGTTGATGCCGTTGATGGTGTCGAGGTTGCTCGCGAGGTCCGATTTGGCCGCTGCGGCTTCTTTTTGCTTCACCGCATCCAATTCCTTTTGGAGGCTTGTCTGCTTGGCGATGAGGTCTTCGACGGCCTTCTCGATGTTGGCAGGTGCCTTAAGCAGGGACTTGATGGCCTGCAAGGCGGTGCGTTCCGTGTTCATGGCCTGAAGGGCTGCCGATCCCGTGATAGCTTCAATGCGGCGGATGCCGGATGCGACAGCCGTCTCTTGCGTGATGCGGAACGAGCCCAGTGCGCCGGTGGCCGGTGCGTGGGTGCCGCCGCAGAGTTCTTTGGACGAATCGAATTCGATCATGCGCACCTCGTCGCCGTATTTCTCTCCGAAGAGCATCATGGCGCCGCTCGCTTTGGCTTCCTCCATGCTGATGGCGCGGTGTTCCACGAGTGGGTGGTTCGCGAGGATCTTGGCATTCACCTTGGCCTCTACTTCGGCGAGCTCTTCGTCCGTGACCTTCGAGAAGTGTGAGAAGTCAAAGCGCAAGGACTCGGCCTTGACGAGGGACCCTTTCTGTTCCACGTGGGTGCCCAGTACTTCACGCAAAGCTTCGTGCACGAGGTGGGTCGCCGTGTGGTTGCGTTGGGTGTCGTTGCGGCGGGATGACTTGACTTGCGCCACAAAGGTGGTTTTGACATCAGCCGGCAATTCGTTCACGAAATGAACGATGAGGTTGTTTTCTTTCTTGGTGTCAAAGACCGCTATGCTGCCACCGGGTGCCGTGAGGGTACCGGCGTCACCGACTTGTCCGCCGCCTTCGGGGTAGAATGGGGTTGTGTCGAGGACAACTTGGTAAAATTGCTTGTTTTTGGCCTTGACCTCGCGGTAACGCAGGATGCGGCATTCCGCTTCGCGCACGTCGTAGCCCACAAAGGTGGTCTCGCTGTCATCGTGCACCTGCACCCAATCGTCGGTGCTGAGTTTGCCCGCGGCGCGACTCCGGGCCTTGGTGGCTTCCATGGCCGCTTCGAATCCGGCCTCGTCGACCTCGACATGTTGTTCGCCGGCCATCAGTGCCGTCAAATCCACGGGGAACCCGAACGTATCGTACAGTTCAAAAACGACGTCGCCGGGAAGAACCTTGGTGCTTTTGAATTCGTCCAAACGCGCCTCGAGGCGTTCAATGCCCTTGGCGAGGGTGCGCAAGAAGGATTCTTCTTCCTCCAAGATGACCCGTTCAATCAGCTGCTGCTGGGCTTTCAGTTCGGGGAATGCCTCGCCCATTTGACCGGCGAGGGTCGGGACGAGGGCATGCATGAAGGGTTCATTCAAATCCAAGAAGGAGTAGCCATATCGAATGGCGCGGCGGAGGATGCGGCGAATGACGTAGCCTGCGCCGGTGTTGGATGGCAATTGGCCGTCCGCGATGCTGAAGGCCACCGCACGGATGTGATCGGAGATGACGCGGAAGGCCACATCGGCTTTGCTGTCGGAATGGCCGTAAGTCTTGCCGCTCAGCTCAGCAACACGCTCGAGCAAAGGGCGGAACACGTCGGTGTCGTAGTTGGATTGTTTGCCCTGCATGGCCATCGCCAAGCGCTCAAAGCCCATTCCCGTATCGATGTGCTTTGCGGGAAGTGGCACCAATGATCCGTCGGCCATGCGGTTGAACTGCATGAAGACGAGGTTCCAGATTTCGACGACTTGCGGGTGGTCGGCATTGACCAACTCCGCTCCTGGGGTGGCTGCTCGTTCGGTCTCGTCGCGCAAGTCGATGTGGATTTCCGAGCATGGCCCACACGGCCCGGTTTCGCCCATTTCCCAGAAGTTATCCTTTTTCGAAGCTTGCAAAATCCGTTCTGTGGGCACCCACTTGGCCCAAATTTCTTTCGCCTCAGCGTCGGCTTGCAACCCGTCGCCTTCATCGCCTTCGAACACAGTGACGTAGAGGCGATCCTTATCCAGCCCGTACACTTCAGTGAGCAATTCCCATGCCCAGTCGATAGCGTCTTCTTTAAAATAATCCCCGAACGACCAGTTCCCCAACATCTCGAACATCGTGTGGTGGTAAGTGTCCACGCCCACTTCTTCGAGGTCGTTGTGCTTGCCGCTCACCCGCAGGCACTTCTGCGTATCCGCGATCCGAGGATGGACCACCGGGCTGTTGCCCAAAAACAGGTCTTTGAACGGATTCATCCCGGCGTTGTTGAACATAAGCGTCGGGTCGTCTTTGATGACCATCGGGGCCGATGGGACGATTTCGTGGCCTTTAGAGGCGAAGAATTCGAGGAAGCGTTGTCGAATCAGATGAGATTCCATGAATTGAGAAGGTTGCAGGCGGTTCAAAACGCCTTTCATATATGCAAAAATCCATAAATACAATAGAAATTTCAGGGTGATCGTTAAGAAATATGCACTTTTGCACGCTGATGAAAAAACGCTTCAAAAAATACCATTACAATGAAAGGGCACTTCGCATGGAAGAAGTTCCCTTCGATTTGAGGGATTATGTCAAACACTTTGGGAAGAAGCTTTTGGTTTTTGTCCTGATTGCAGGAGGCAGCGTACTGTTGTTCGATCGCTTTTTTGAAAGTCCCAAGGACCGCACGCATCAACGTGAAGTGGCATTTCTTGAAGAGAGGCTCACAGAATTGAATGGTGAACTGGAGGACATGTCGTTGATCTTAGATGACATCGCAGATCGTGATGATGCGATTTATCGTTCGATCTTTGGTGTAGATGCTTACCCCAATCATCTGCGCGTGCCAGGAATTGGTGGGGCAGATCGCATGAAAAAATTTCGCGGATATGACCATTCCGAAGCGGTTATCTCTTCAGAATCCAAGATCTCAGAGTTGCAGCGAAGGTTGGTGGCACAAAGCCGGTCGTTCGAGGAGGTCATGGAATTGGCCGATAAACAAACGGAGATGCTCCAATCGATTCCGGCTATTCAGCCTGTTCGAAATACTGAACTGAGAAGGATGGCCAGTGGCTATGGGTACCGAATTCACCCCATTTACAAAGTGAGAAAGATGCACTATGGGATGGATTTTGCTGCGCCAACAGGCACAGAAATTTTTGCCACAGGTGACGGTGTGGTGATCCTCGCCAAACAGACTTACAACGGCTACGGCATCCATGTCATTATTCGTCATGGTTTTGGTTATGAAACGCTCTATGCCCATATGAGTAAAGTCCTGGTAAAGCAGGGTCAACGAGTGAAACGTGGAGAGGTGATCGGCCTAATTGGGTCAACAGGGACGTCGGTCGCGCCGCATTTGCATTATGAAGTTCACAAAAACGGGGAGAAAGTCAATCCGGCTCAATATTATTTCAATGATTTGACCCCTGAGCAGTATGAAGCGATGCTGATTCAATCCGAGAATTCGAATCAATCGTTTGATTGATTGACGCTACTTCGGATTTCGGAGTTTCTCCTTTATATTCGTTGGAACTGACGATTCCGCTGCATTATGCCGTTCAACAAACCCATAGAGAAACGCTACTTTTCAATCACTGAGGTTGCTGATCAATTGGGTTTGACTGCTTCCCAGCTTCGTTATTGGGAAAAGGAGTTTACTCCACTGAAGCCTCGAACCAACGCACGAGGAAAACGATTTTATTCTTCGAATGACATTGAAATCATTCAGCAAATCGCTTGGTTGGTAAAAGATCAGGGGTATACCATAGAGGGTGCGCGCAAGGCAATGAGAAAGCGAAGTGAAGTTGCCGATTCGATGACAGCTGCCGCTCCTCAACCGGTTGATCAAGCCGCATTTGATCAAGCCACACTTAAAGAGAGATTGCTCAAGGTCAAAGCCACTTTGGAAGACTGGAACGATTCGTTGTCTTGACCGTTTTCCTGACGGCCTAACCTCAGCGCCGATGAAGCGCTACACTTTTTCCGTG
The DNA here is from genome assembly GCA_027624855.1 of Bacteroidota bacterium. Taxonomy (GTDB): domain Bacteria; phylum Bacteroidota; class Bacteroidia; order Flavobacteriales_D; family Sanyastnellaceae; genus UA16. Next base: position 26,455 of record JAQBTQ010000022.1, on the reverse strand, counting down.
TCCGCCCCCCATGTTTGATGAGGCACCAAGTAATGCTTGACGTAATCATCAATGGCATCTTCCAACGATGCAAAGGGTTTATCGTAACCAATGCTTCGGAGCTTTGAAAGATCCGCTTCAGTGAAGTACTGATATGTATCTCTGATGTCCTCTGGGGTGTCAATGAATGAGATGCTGGGTTCGCGCTGCATGGCGGAAAAAGTCGCCTTTGCTAAATCCAAAAATGTTCGCGCCTTTCCTGAACCCAAATTGTACAATCCACATGAGGATCGTTTCCTATGGTGCATCAAGAAAAAGCAGACTTCCGCGAGGTCTTTGACGTATACAAAATCCCTCGATTGACAGCCGTCTTCGAAATCAGGGCGATGCGAACGAAACAATTTCATCGCGCCTGTTTGATTGACTTGATTGAAGGTATGAAAGACAACACTGGCCATGCGGCCTTTGTGAAATTCATTTGGGCCAAATACATTGAAAAATTTCAATCCAACCCAGAAGTATGGGGAAGAGCCAGTTTCCTCTTGCTCCAAAGCCCATTGGTCAAACTCATTTTTGGATGCTCCGTATGGATTCAAAGGACGGAGTTCTTGCACGCAAGCATGATCGTCTGAATACCCAAATTCTCCACCGCCGTATGTCGCTGCGGATGATGCGTAGACCAATGGTAAACCGTATTTGACACAAGCTTTCCATACTTTTTGACTGTACGCAACATTGAGCTCGTCAAAGATGGCCTTGCTTTGTTCGGTGGTATCCGTGCGTGCTCCTAGGTGAAAAATGAATTGAACTTGGTTTTCATTTTGATCGAGCCAATCAAAAAAATCCTGGCGGTCCACTTTTTCGGAACAAATCAGCCCTTCATGATTGGCTTTTTTATCCGATCGACTGAAATCATCCACAAGGACCAAATCATAAAATCTTGATTCATTGAGGCGGGCGGCCAATGCACTGCCAATGAAACCAGCGGCTCCAGTTATTACGATCATAAGGCAAAGGTAAGAAAGGCACATCGCGTATCTTCGCGGACTACAGCGATGAAACAAGTTACCATTACGCGTCGAGCAAGATTCAATGCAGCCCACAAGCTTTGGAATGAAGGTTGGAGCGAGGAAAAGAATTTTGAAGTGTTCGGAAAATGTGCCAACCACAATTGGCATGGGCACAATTACGAAGTATTCGTTACCGTGCGTGGAACCATTGACGAATCGACGGGTTATTTCATGAATTTCACAGAGCTGAAGGCATTGATTCAGGAATATGTGGAAGAGCCGTTGGATCACAAAAATCTAAACTTGGACGTTCCTTGGCTTTTCGGAAAGCAGACCTCCGTAGAAAATTTGGTCATCGGTATTTGGGAGCAATTAGAACCTCATCTGGCCAAAAGCGGTTGTGTACTTGAGCGGGTTCGTTTGTACGAGACCGAAAACAATTATGCTGATTATTACGGAGAGTCCTGATGGCGATTTATGAAAGAATAGAGAAATGGGATGATGAGGCTGTGCATGATTTGCGCGGTCATTTTGAAGGAATCCTGCAACGCATAGGCGAAGATCCAGAACGCGAAGGCCTCCTCAAAACACCAGAGCGAGCTGCAAAGGCGATGGCGGTGCTGACGTCTGGCAATGGAGTGGTCCCGAGTGACATATTGAAGAGCGCGTTGTTCACCGAACCAAGTGATGAAATGGTTTTGGTTCGAGACATCGAAGTCTACAGTTTGTGCGAGCATCACATGTTGCCATTCTTCGGAAAAGCGCATGTTGCTTACATCCCAAATGGAAAAATTGTTGGCTTAAGCAAGATTCCGCGGGTGGTCGACGCATTTGCACGTCGGCTTCAAGTTCAAGAAAGGCTGACCGAACAAGTGCGTGATTGCATTCAAGAAACGCTAGGAGCGAAAGGCGTTGCTGTCGTCATTGAAGCGAGGCACTTGTGCATGCAAATGCGAGGTGTGGAAAAGCAGAATACCATCACGACGACCAGTGCATTCACAGGGTTGTTTCTCACCGATCCGAAAACGCGAGAGGAATTTATGCGCTTGGCCATCGGTTCTTCGTACGGTCGCGGATAAGCTTTAAAGTTCCCGTAATCAATTTTTGGCATTTCGTCTGGCGCGAAGGATTTGGAATTGAGAAAATTGTTCTCACATTTGCTTCATGAATGAAATGGAAACACCAAGAATTTTTGAAGATTCGATTCTCCAGGATGATCGATCAATCTCGCGTTTTATTACCAACGTTTTCAGTTGGATGGTTGCGGGTTTGCTGGTGACAGCAACTGCCGCCTATTACACCGCCGAATCAGGGTTTATCGAACAGCTTTACACCGATACCGGAATGAGTGCTTTGGGTTGGGTTGTGATGCTGGCTCCCTTTGGATTCATATTGGCCATGAACATGGGTTTTCATCGCTGGTCCTCAATGAGCCTCACCTTGCTGTTCATGGCTTTCAGTGGCGTGATGGGAATGTCATTGAGCAGCATTTTGTTTATTTATTCCATCGAAAGCATTACCCAAGTGTTCTTGATTACATCAGCGACGTTTGGTGTCATGGCCACGGTCGGCTATACCACCAACACGGATTTGACCAAGTTTGGTAGCATTTTGATGATGGGGTTGATTGGAATCATCATCGCAAGCGTCGTGAACTTCTTTATGGGGTCGTCCATGATGGACCTCATCATCAGCGTACTCGGAGTTTTGATTTTTACTGGACTCATAGCTTATGACACCCAAAAATTAAAGCGCATTGCCAGTGGAGTAGAATATGGATCGGAAGTGGGGTCCAAGTTGGCCATCCTCGGCGCGACCAGTTTGTACCTCGATTTTGTGAACCTGTTTCTGTTTTTGCTCAGACTACTCGGGCGAAGGGATTGATGCAGTGAGTCATAAATTGAGTTAGCCAAAAGAAAAAAGCCTGCATTGTCGCAGGCTTTTTTCTTTTGGTGAATGGTGATTCTGATTATTGAATGATGAGGTTGCGCGTCCAATGGCCGCCATCCTCTGTTCGAAGCATGAGTACATAGGGGCCTGGAGCGAGGGGTTCAGCATTGAAAAAATACTTGGACTCACCAGATGGAAAGGTCCCAGAGTGAATGGTTTCGGACAGTTTGCCCCAGGCATTGTAGAGTTCCAATGTTCCTTCCGTGGTATGAAGGAATTCAATGGGAATGCATGTAATGGCGTTGGCTGGATTGGGAAAGACTTCGAATCGAATTTCTCCGGAAAGCCCATTGATTTGAGCCGTTGGATCGATGATATCGAAACTCCACCACCCCTCTGGCGCAGGCATGGGGCGCGTGCCATTTTTACCAGAGTTAGCTGTTGCTTCGACGAAATAGACAATGGTTGTTCCTTGGGGTTGAGCCGGAATGGACGCGCTCCAATTTCCTTCATCATCAACCGGAGCCATGGTGGCATTATTCCAGTCGGGGGAAGTTTCTTCTTTCCAATGCAACATTGCCTCAGCCACCCCACTGCGATGACTCAAGTACGCCTCAACGATGTAATCATTTTGATCATCCTCTGTATCTGGCAGCGGAAGGTGGCTGATCATCAATGGATCTTCAATCCCAACCGTATGCGTGATGCAGTGAATCGCCCCACTCAATGAAATAATCGCTGACCCGCTGTTGTCGCAATCGATGCCCACAATTTCATAGCCAGGCAATACCTCTTCATAAATTCGAATAGCAGTGGTGTCATATTGCGTGTAATAGGTGGGAAGCAATATGGTGTTGTTGACGAAAACCGAATTGGTGTACGTGAGATACCAGCCGTTTTGATCAGGGTAACCCCAGCCCTGTTCCGGAGGGCTCGGAATTCGAATGACGTTGAAGGGAGTGCCCCAACGGGTCGTGAAGTTGGACAAAACGTACTCCATGTTGGCATTGATCTGGGGTCCATCAGCGACTCCCATCGGATATTCTGCAACCAGTAGTGTGCTTTCATCCAAAAGCTTCATGTGCATGTCTATGTGGTGAATGCCGTCATACGGAAGGGTCGGCATTTTGATGTAGGTGTTCACCCCATGAAAATCTGCGATGATTTGATCAACCTCTGCTTCTGAATGATCTGGAAAGTCAGTCCACCAAGTTGACCCACCATCGTTCTCCTCCAATATCAATTCGGAAGCAAACGCCGTTCCAAAACCATCGGACATCCAATTGCCGCCAGTGTTCATCAAATCGTTGGGACTGGCCGTTGTGCTGTAAACTTCGATGCCCATGGTTTCCCCGAGTAAGTCTGGTATGGCATCGTCATCGGGACGCGGTCGATTGTACATCCAATCCACCAGGACGCGATCATCATCCCAACTTCCATACACGGTATTGGCACCATAGTCTCGGATCCAGATGGAATTGTATTCGGCAGGCACGATTTGGACGTTTTCCAGATCCATAGCACCTCCACAAACTGAACCTGTCAAGTACGACTCGACCTCGTCAATGTCCTCCGCAAAGATGAGAACAGTGCATTCCTCCTTCGATGCTGCGACAATTTGCTTTTGGATGCAAGGGAACGAGGTCCAAGAAATGGTTAATGCTTCCACCTCTTCCCATTCTGCGGCCGTTCGCAAAGAATCAAATGGAGGAGGCGTTTCAATTCCCCGAACGGTGGGCGGAGCAAATCCTATTCGCTCCACATAATTGCGCTCATTTTCGCCCAATTGATGCGGCCAAGTGACGTGTTGAGCTTGTGCGGTCATCCCAAATAAGATGATCAGGGATGATAAAATTGCGCGCTTACCATTCATGTTTTTCTCTTGCATTGGATTCAAAAGTACTGCGCTTATGACCAACCTCTCGTCAATCAATGATCCAAGATGGATTTCAATGAATCGGCATGAATATCATGCCCGCCTTCGAATGAATGCATGTTAAAATCAACGCCGTTGGTTTGGAGTATGAGACGCGTTTGATCCGTGTCCATGTCTTTTAAGAAAGGGTCCTGGGTTCCTTGGACAATGTGGATTTTGTTGTTCTGTAGGGCGTCACAACCATTTTCCCATGGATAATCTGGAGGGAAAACTCCGGCCCACAGGATTATTTTTGAGAAAGAATGCCGCCCGAGCGCCGCCCAACGGGAAGCCGTGGCTACTCCTTGAGAAAAACCAAGCAAAACGGGATCGGCCGGAGCTCCTTTCTCGTGGAGATTGGTCATGACAGCATCAAGGTAGGATACGTAATTGGCGATGTCATTTTCACGATCTTCTTTCGTCATCCATGAAGCGCCAACGCGACCGCTGGTGCCGTCCAAATAGAACCGGTGGGGCCCCTCGGGAGCAATGATGGTCCATCCTGCGGTTGCAAGAAATTCAAACTTTTGGATGAAAAACGACGGCAGTTGCCCGTACCCATGCAAAACAATCAATAGGTCCGTTGCTTCAGTCATGGGAGGCCCCATGCTCACATACCTGGCAGTCTTGACTACTTCGATGGAGTGTGATTCAGGTCGCATCTTACCAAACGATTTGCAAACTCGTTGTCTCACCGCGAGGAATCCAAATCGAATCGAGTGTTTCGATGGTTTGGTTATTCCTTGTTACATGATGGCGAAAGGGCAGATACCGATCAGCCTCTACATCGCAGGTTCGTTCAATGTAGGGGACGGTTCCATCATGGCTTTCCCATGCATTGGAGCAGGTGGTGTATTCACCCGGAACATTCAATGTTCGGAATTGAATCACATCCAGTTCATTTCCAGGTGCTTGATTGATCAATTCGATGTGAACAGTGCCGCGCGGGGTGGCCGCGGTTTCCAATTCAACCTCTGAGTTTGTTAGAAAAACATCAGGGTGAATCCAATCAGTCCGCTCAAACCAATCTTCGGAAAGCAAATTGACTTGGTAATCAAGCGCATTGACGCGATTAAATAAAAATTGAGCGACTCCTTGCTCGTTCGTGCTTTCGGCTCCGACCCACTGGTAATTGCCATTCAGCACTCCATTTTCTAGCACTCGCCGTTCCAGTTCCAAATCAACGTCGGGAACCGGTGCGGCGTCATATGCATGTTGAAGATGCACGGTTAGGGTTAGCTGGGCATCTGGTTCTGGCCTGCAACTGCTAACCATTGCGATGAGAACAATCAAAATCACCGCGAGGCGATTGATGTCGTCAGAGCCACCCCTCGACTTCATGCGGATTCGATGATTTCTAATTTGGCAAATTTGAGCAGCAGTTGTTTTTGTCCAGCGCTTGGAAAAAATACCGTTGCCTTCTCATTGGGGCTCGTGCCTTCTATTCGTAGCACCTTTCCTTTCCCAAACTTTTCATGCATGACACTTACGCCAACTGCAATATTGGTATTCGGCATTCCTGAGGGCCGATTGTCACCAGCGTCTGCATTAACCCGGCTCATTCGATTCCCGGTTGAAGAGACAGGAGGTGAGGGGGTTGGTTTCTTTTTCAAGGGATGCGTTACCGGTGATTTTTTAGCGGTCGTCATTCGGTTGAACGCAGCATGAGCATTCGATCCGCCCATGGATTGCCAAGCATTGCGCTGCTTTGTGAAATCATCACCCCCTGCAAATGGATTTGGCTTCGGATCTTGAGTGGATGGCATGATCACACAGTCCGCGTTGATTTCGTCGATGAACCGGCTCGGCTCAGCTTGAATCAACTGGCCCCATTTATAACGTGTAAGGGCATAGCTCATGGAGCAGGTTTGTTTCGCTCGTGTAATCGCCACGTAAAAGAGTCGGCGTTCTTCTTCTAAATCTGGACGGGACTGCAATGCCATGGTAGAAGGAAAAAGCCCCTCCTCGAGGCCGACGATGAATACATGTTCAAACTCGAGTCCTTTTGCCGCATGAATGGTCATGAGGCTGACGGTGTTTTCATCTTCGTTGCCTTGATCTGCATCCGTTAATAGCGCGACATCTAAGAGGAAGTCTCCGAGCAACGCGGTGGCATCGGGTTGGGATTCGTTCGTTTGCTCAACGAATGATTTCATCCCATTCAACAGCTCTTGAACGTTGTCATAGCGAGCGACTCCTTCGGGGGTCTTATCTTGATAAAGCGCGTGAACCAACCCTGTGTGTTTGGCAATGTGCATACCCAAATCATGGGCATCTTTGGTAGCGAGCTCAGCTCTGAACCCTTTGATCATATGGATGAAATCAAGAACTTTCGTCAGGCTGGCACCTTTGATGCTTGTCGGTGGGGAAGCCGCATCGGTTACCAAGTCCCAAATGCTCACGTCACGTTCAGTGGATTCTACAAGCAGCCGATCCATTGTCGTTTTTCCAATTCCGCGAGCCGGATAATTGATGATTCGTTTCAGTGCTTCGTCATCCCGAGGGTTGGCTGTCAAACGGAAGTAGGCAATGAGATCCTTGATTTCTTTGCGCTGGTAAAATGAAAGCCCGCCGTAGATGCGATAGGGGATATTCAGTTTGCGGAGGCTTTCTTCAAAAGAGCGAGACTGTGCATTCGTTCGGTACAGAATGGCCATGTTTTGCCAATGCTGCTGACGCTGGTTGTGCAAATCAAAAATTTGCGATGCGGCCCAACGTCCTTCTTCATTGTCACTGTAGCATCGATGGATCTTGATTCGTTCACCATCTCCATTTGCCGTCCAAACGACTTTTTCAATTTGGTCCTTGTTGTTCGCAATGACGCTATTTGCCGCTTCTACAATGTACCGGGTGCTCCGGTAATTTTGTTCTAGCTTGTAAAGAGCAAAATCTGGATAGTCTTGCTTGAAATTTAAGATGTTCTGAATGTTGGCTCCACGAAAACCATAAATCGATTGGGCATCATCTCCGACCACACACAAATTTTCTCTCAATGCCGCCAATTGTTTAATGATGAGGTATTGAGCAAAATTGGTGTCTTGGTATTCGTCCACTAAGATGTAGTGAAACTTGTGCTGGTACTTGAGCAGCAAATCCGGAAAATCCCTAAGCAAGACATTCATTTTGAACAACAGATCATCAAAATCCATGGCTTGCGCTCGGAAGCACCGGCTTTCATAAGCTCGGAAGATTTCAGCCAAGCGCGGTCTTCCGGCTTGATGGTCTTCTGACATGATTTCAGGATTGTCTGCGTATCCTTTCGCGTCGATCAAGTTGTTTTTGGCATTGCTAATTCTCGATTGTATGCTTGCCGGCTTGTACACTTTATCGTCAAGGCCCATGCCTTTGATGATGTCTTTGATCAGCGCTCGGCTGTCCTGTGTGTCATAAATGGTGAAATTCCGCGGGTAATTGATTCGCTCGCATTCGATGCGTAAAACGCGGGCGAAAATGCTGTGGAATGTCCCCATCCATATGTTTCGAGCTTCTCCTTCTCCAATGACACGTCCGATTCGCTCTTTCATTTCCCTCGCCGCCTTGTTGGTGAAGGTCAAGGCAAGAATGGAAAAAGGGTCGATTCCACGGGCGATTAAGTGGGCAATTCGATAGGTCAACACGCGGGTCTTGCCGGAGCCTGCACCGGCGATGACCATGAGTGGTCCTTCATTGTGCTCGGCAGCGGCCCTTTGAGCCTCGTTTAATTCGTTCAAAAATTCCACTTTTCGAAGTTATAACAGGGTGGTAAATTCCTTGTAAACGGAACCGAAGTCTTCATCAACTTGTTTAAAAGTTGTCGTTTTTGACCAAACCAAGAAGGACAAATTCCCATCCAAACCCCTTGAATTCCAATTCGTTTTTCATCGTAATCCCCTATTTGCCCTGTGTACTTGAAAAAAGGAGTGCCTATCTATTGCTTTTAAGAGATAATCTGCTACTTTTGCACCCCCTTTATTGTGGGGAAAAAGTTTTTGTACACACGTAATCTGATAGATAGGTCGAATGCCAACCATCCAGCAGCTCATCCGAAAAGGGCGCATCACGAAGTCCCAAGCGAGCAAATCTGCCGCCTTGGATTCATGTCCACAACGCCGTGGCGTTTGTGTGCGCGTCTACACCACCACTCCCAAGAAGCCGAACTCGGCCATGCGTAAAGTTGCGCGTGTTCGATTGACGAACGGGAATGAAGTCAACGCCTACATCGGTGGGGAAGGACACAACCTCCAAGAACACAGCATTGTGTTGGTTCGAGGTGGTCGTGTGAAGGATTTGCCAGGGGTTCGATATCACATCGTACGCGGTGCATTGGATACAGCGGGTGTCGAGGGTCGTACACAACGACGCTCTAAGTATGGAACCAAGCGACCTAAAGCAGCTAAGAGCTAATTGTCATGAGAAGAAGAGTAGCCAAGAAGCATTTGATTCTGCCGGATCCACGATTCGACAGCGTTCTCGTAACGAGTTTCGTCAACAACTTGATGTTGGATGGTAAGAAGAGCGTTGCGTTCGACATCTTCTATAAAGCAATGGACAAGGTCGAGGAGCGATCTGAAGAGAATGGATTGGAGGTATTCCAACGAGCATTGGAAAACGTTACTCCAGCCGTGGAAGTGCGCAGCCGACGTGTGGGTGGTGCAACATTCCAAATTCCTCAGCCAATCCGTGATTCTCGAAAGCAAAGCCTTGCCATGAAGTGGTTGATTGGATTCGCTCGCAAGCGCAATGAAAAATCAATGGCTGATCGACTAGCGGCTGAAGTGTTAGCGGCAGCGAAAGAAGAAGGTGCAACCTTCAAGAAGAAGGAAGACACGCACCGTATGGCTGAAGCGAACAAAGCATTCTCTCATTTCCGTTTCTGATAACTGCATTGAATACGGCTTATAATCATGGCTAAAAGAGACCTCAACTACACTCGGAACATCGGCATCATGGCTCACGTTGATGCTGGTAAGACAACTACGACCGAGCGTATCCTTTATTACACGGGTATCTCACACAAAATTGGTGAGGTGCACGATGGAGCTGCGACCATGGACTGGATGGAGCAAGAGCAGGAACGTGGTATTACGATCACATCGGCTGCAACGACATGCTTCTGGAAGTTCAATGACGAACAATACCGAATCAACATCATCGACACACCAGGTCACGTTGACTTTACTGTAGAGGTTGAGCGTTCATTGCGTGTCTTGGACGGTGCCGTGGCACTTTTCTGCGCTGTATCTGGCGTAGAGCCACAATCAGAAACCAACTGGGGCCTCGCTGACAAGTACAAGGTGCCACGTATCGGATTCATCAACAAGATGGACCGTTCAGGTGCAGATTTCTTCAATGTCGTTGGTATGATCAAGGAAATGTTGGGAGCACGCCCAGTGCCTTTGCAAGTTCCGATTGGCGCCGAAGATGACTTTAAGGGCGTGGTCGATTTGATTACCAACAAGGCCTACGTTTGGAACGAGGAAGACCAGGGAATGACATGGAATGAAGTTTCTATTCCTGATGACTTGGTGGACACGGTTGAAGAATACCGAGGGCTATTGATTGAAGCTGCTGCAGAGCAGGATGAAGCTTTAATGGAGAAGTACTTTGATGATCCAGATAGCTTAACAGCGGATGAAATCATCGCTGCAATCCGAAAGGCGACCATTGGCATGGAAATCACTCCACTTTTGTGCGGTTCTGCATTTAAGAATAAAGGGGTGCAAACCATGCTCGATGCAGTGATGATGTATTTGCCTTCACCATATGACGTGGAAGCAATCGTTGGAACTGCTGTAGATGATGAAGAAGTAAAGATTGAGCGCAAGCCCGATCCAGAAGAGCCATTTGCTGGCCTCGCATTTAAAATTGCCACCGACCCGTTTGTTGGTCGATTGTGCTTTGTGCGTGCTTACTCAGGTAAGTTGCCTGCCGGTTCATACGTTATAAACACCCGAAGCGGAAAGAAGGAGCGTATCTCGCGAATTTTCCAGATGCACTCGAACAAGCAAAACCCCATTGAGGAACTTGAAGCGGGTGACATTGGAGCGGTTGTCGGATTTAAGGACATCCGCACTGGGGATACCTTGTGTTCTGAAGGAGCTCCATTGGTCTTGGAAAGCATGTCGTTCCCTGACCCCGTAATCGGGATTGCTGTTGAGCCCAAATCACAAGCTGACTTGGACAAACTTTCAAATGGTTTGTCGAAGCTGTCTGAAGAAGATCCGACGTTTAAAGTGCGTACCGATGAGGAAACGGGTCAGACGGTCATCTCTGGGATGGGCGAGCTTCACTTGGAAGTACTGGTCGACCGATTGCGTCGTGAGTTCAAAGTAGAATGCAACCAAGGTGCACCACAGGTAAACTACAAGGAAGCAATCTTTGGCAACACGGATCATCGTGAGGTTTACAAGAAGCAATCTGGTGGTCGTGGTAAGTTTGCAGATATCATTGTCAAGATTGGCCCATCGCCAAAACCAGAAGAGGCTGGATTGGTATTCACCAACTCAGTAAAAGGTGGTAACGTTCCAAAGGAATTTGTTCCTTCTGTTCAAAAGGGCTTCGAAGAAGCGATGAAGAATGGTGTGTTGGCGGGTTACCAAATGGACAGCATGGCTGTTGAATTGGTAGACGGTTCATTCCACGCGGTTGACTCCGACCAGTTGTCGTTCGAGCTCGCAGCCAAGATGGCGTATCGAAATGCGGTAAGAAATTGCCAGCCGAAGATTCTTGAGCCAATGATGCAATTGGAAGTTGTAACTCCAGACGAAAACATGGGTGATGTAATTGGTGACTTGAACAAGCGCCGCGCCTTGATTGAAGGAACTGGCGAACGTTCTGGAAAAACCATTGTAAACGCCAAGGTGCCATTGTCTGAAATGTTCGGCTATGTAACAGATTTACGTACGTTGACTTCAGGCCGAGCGACATCTTCTATGTCATTCAGCCATTACACTGAAGCACCAAGTAGTATCCAAGAAAAAGTGATCGCTGAAGCTCAAGGCAAAGGCTAATAAGGAAGTAAGATGACGCAAAAAATCCGAATCAAACTCAAGTCGTACGATCACAACCTCGTCGACAAATCGGCTGAGAAAATTGTCAAGACGGTGAAGACCACTGGCGCAGTCATTAGCGGACCTGTTCCGTTGCCGACTCACCAGCGCATTTACACTGTATTGCGATCACCTCACGTGAACAAGAAGTCACGTGAACAATTTGAATTGAACGCTTACAAGCGATTGATTGATATCTATAGTTCATCCTCAAAGACCGTTGATGCTTTGATGCGCTTGGAGCTTCCAAGCGGCGTTGAAGTTGAAATCAAGGTCTGACGGGAATTTTTAATTAACGCGAAACAAAAACACCGAAATCATGCCCGGACTCATAGGGAAGAAGTTAGGTATGACCAGCGTCTACAATGCCTCTGGGAAGAACATCCCATGCACCGTTTTAGAGGTTGGTCCTTGCGTCGTGACGCAAGTTCGTACCCTGGAGAAGGATGGCTATGAAGCCATTCAGCTCGGCTATGGTGAGCGCTCAGAAAAGCGCACATCCAAAGCGTTGCAAGGCCATTTCAAGCGCGCAGGCGTGGGCCTCATGCGAAAATTGGTTGAATTCAAAGGATTCGCCGAAGACCACAAAGAAGGAGACCAATTGAAGGTTGAAGATATTTTCAACGAAGGTGAGTATGTCTCTGTCATTGGAAAGTCAAAAGGTAAAGGCTTCCAGGGTGTCGTAAAGCGACACGGATTTGGTGGTGTAGGTCAATCCACGCACGGTCAGCACAACCGATTGCGCGCACCCGGTTCGATTGGTGCAGCATCAACACCAGCTCGTGTTTTCAAAGGCATGCGAATGGCCGGACAGACCGGAAACGCCCGTGTGACCATCGAAAACTTGGAAATCGTGAAGATTTTGCCGGAAGACGGCGTAATGGTGGTCAAAGGTGCGGTTCCAGGACACAAAGGTTCAACTGTTGTAATCCGTAAACCAGAAGCGTGATGAAAGTAGATGTTTACAACTCAAAAGGTTCAAAGACCGACAAGTCGGTGAACTTGGACAAAGCGGTATTCGGCATCGAGCCAAACGATCATGCTATCTACCTCGACGTAAAGCGTTTTCAAGCTGCACAGCGTCAAGGCACGCATGACACGTTGCACCGTGGTTTGGTTTCTGGTTCAACGCGTAAGTTGAAGAAGCAAAAAGGTACCGGTACCGCACGAGCTGGTTCCATCAAGAACCCATTGTTCCGTGGTGGTGGTACGATCTTCGGTCCTGAACCACGCGACTACACTCAAAAGCTTAACCATAAGGTGAAGCAGTTGGCTCGTCGCAGTGCATTGAGCTACAAAGCCAAGGAGAAAGCGATTGTTGTCGTTGAAGGTTTGAAAATGGACGCCCCAAAAACCAAAGATTTTGCAGGTTTGATGAAAGGGCTCGAGTTGGCGGACAACAAAACTTTGATGGTTTTGCCAACGCCTGACAACAATGTGTACAAGAGTAGCTGCAATCTTCCCAAGCATCGGGTTATGGTTGCAAGCGACCTCAGCACGTATGATATCATGAATTGTAACACCCTCATCTTCGTGGACGATGCCCACAAGGTGATCGAGGGAATGCTCAAATAAGAATCGTCATGTCACAGATTTTAGTTAAGCCCCTCATCACAGAGAAGATGACCGCCGATACCGAGAAGAACAATGCCTACGGGTTTGTTGTAGCGGATGGCGCGAACAAGGTTGAGATCAAAAAAGCAGTCGAGAAAGAGTACGGTGTCACCGTGACTTCAGTTCGAACGCTGCGAGTTGATGGTAAACGCCGTCAACGCTACACAAAAACTGGCATCATTAAAGGTCGCACAGTTGGTTACAAGAAGGCCATCGTGAGTTTGGCCGAAGGAGAAATGATTGACTTCTACGAGAACATCTAAGCAAATGGCACTTCGTAAATTCAACCCCATAACCCCAGGTACTCGCCATAAGGTGTTGTCAAAATTTGAGGACATCACGGCGGATAAGCCTCATAAGCCATTGCTGCGATCGCTGAAGAAATCAGGTGGTCGAAATGGAGATGGTAAAATGACCATGCGCTATCGAGGTGGTGGTCACAAGCGTCGCTACCGTTTGATTGATTTCAAGCGTGATAAGCACATGGAAGCCACTGTTTTGACTGTGGAATACGATCCAAACCGCTCAGCCCGCATTTGCTTGGTCGAGTATAAGGATGGAGAAAAGCGATACATCGTCGCTCCCAATGGTTTAAAGCCTGGGATGACCATCCATAGCGGAAAGGACGCAACGCCAAATGTTGGACACGCGATGTATTTGTCTGACATTCCTTTGGGAACCGTCATTCATAACATAGAATTGTACCCAGGTCAAGGAGCTGCGATGGCGAGGAGCGCGGGTTCAAGTGCTCAGTTGAATGCACGTGATGGCAAGTACGCCATTGTCAAATTACCTAGTGGAGAAACCCGCATGATCTTGGTCACTTGCATGGCTGTAATTGGTTCAGTGAGCAACGCAGAACACAACTTGCAAGTCTCAGGTAAGGCAGGTCGCTCTCGTTGGTTGGGTCGTCGCCCACGTGTTCGTGGTGTGGTAATGAATCCTGTCGATCACCCAATGGGTGGTGGTGAGGGTCGCTCTTCTGGTGGTCACCCACGATCTCGAAAGGGATTGCCAGCGAAGGGATACAAGACGCGAAATCCGCGCAAAAACAGCTCGAAGTACATCATTGAACGCCGCAAGAAGTAATAGCCATGTCTCGTTCACTTAAGAAACCCCCATTTGTCCACTACAAACTCAATCAAAGAGTTGAGGCGATGCAAGCCTCGGGCAAGAAGTCTGTAATCAAGACGTGGTCTCGTACAAGCACGATCACACCCGACTTTGTTGGGTTGACCATTGCGGTGCATAACGGCCGACAGTTCATCCCAGTTTTCGTTACTGAAAACATGGTTGGACATAAGCTTGGAGAATTTTCACCCACCCGAACGTTCCGTGGTCACGCGGACAAGAAGGATAAGAAGCGCTAATCGTCATGGGAAAACGTAAAAGACTCGCTGCAGAAGCACGCAAGGAAGAAATGAAGAGCATCGCCATCGCGAAGCTCAACAATTGTCCTACGTCTCCACGAAAGATGCGATTGGTAGCTGATACCGTTCGAGGTAAGGACGTATTCCAAGCGTTGAACATTTTAAAATTTAGCCCACAAGAGGCTTCCAACCGATTGGAGAAGCTGTTGCGTTCTGCAATTGCCAATTGGGAAGCAAAAAACTCCGGTGCGCGCCCAGAAGAATCAGATTTGATTGTTCGCGAAGTGAAAGTAGATAGTGCACGCATGTTGAAGCGTCTGCAGACAGCACCGCAAGGTCGAGCTCACCGCATTCGCAAGCGCAGCAATCACATAACCATCATTGTAGACTCCGTCAAAAGCTAAACATGGGACAGAAAACAAATCCGATAGGAAATCGCCTTGGTTTCATCCGTGGATGGGACTCAAACTGGTACGGAGGCAATGACTACAAGGACAAACTTGTAGAGGATGAAAAAATCCGTGAGTACATGATGGCTCGTTTGCGAAAAGCAAGTGTCTCCAACATCATCATTGAGCGCACGCTCAAATTGGTTACGGTTACAGTGAAATCAGCGCGTCCTGGTGTAATCATCGGAAAGGGTGGTCAGGAAGTTGATAAACTTCGTGAAGAGTTGAAGAAGTTGACTGGCAAAGAAGTCCAGATCAACATCTTCGAGATTAAGCGCCCTGAACTTGATGCTAAATTGGTGGCTGAGAGTGTAGCGCGTCAAATCGAAGCTCGTATTTCACATCGTCGTGCGATTAAGATGGCGATTGCTGGAACCATGCGATTGGGCGCCGAGGGAATCAAAATCAACATTGCGGGCCGTGTGAACGGAGCTGAAATCGCCCGTTCTGAATCATACAAAGAAGGTCGCATTCCGTTGCACACCTTCAGAGCTGACATTGATTATGCGTTGATGGAAGCACATACCACTTACGGACGAATTGGCATCAAGTGCTGGATTTGCCGAGGTGAAGTTTACGGCAAGAAGGACTTGTCGCCTATTCCACCACAAAAGCAATCGAACGAGCGTCGAGGCGGGTCAAACCGTCAAGGAGGAGGTCGTCGTCGAACGCGCAACTGATAGAAGATTTAGGTCATGCTACAGCCGAAAAGAACGAAATTCAGGAAAATGCAAAAGGGCCGGGTACGCGGATTGGCGTATCGCGGAAGCACTTTGGCATATGGATCTTTTGGAATTAAGACGATGGAAGTTGGATTCATCACTTCACGTCAGATCGAAGCTGCACGTATTGCGATCACCCGTTACATGAAGCGTGAAGGTCAAGTGTGGATTCGAATCTTCCCAGATAAGCCTATTACTTCGAAGCCTGCAGAGGTTCGTATGGGTAAAGGTAAAGGGGCTCCCAGCCATTGGGTTGCACCCGTGCGTCCAGGCCGACTCATGTTTGAAGTGGACGGAGTTTCTATGGAAACTGCTCAAGAAGCCTTGCGTCTCGGTGCTCAGAAATTGCCCGTGAAGTGCAAGTTTGTCGTACGACCAGATTATGCTCAGTGATGATTGAAATGACTGAAATCCGACAGCTCTCCGACTCTGATTTACAAGAGCGGATCGATGTAGAGCGTGAAGCGCTTGAAAAGTTGCGATTCAACCATACCGTTGCGGGGTTGGAGTCGACGACTGCTTTGAAGAACAAAAAGCGCGACGTAGCGCGATTATTGACTGAATTGAACGCCCGTAAGAACGCGAACTCATGAGTACTGAAACATCAACTACAGAGCGCAACCTGCGCAAAGAACGAATTGGAGTTGTGACTTCCAATGCCATGACCAAGAGCATCACCGTAACGGTGGAGCGAAAGGAAAAGCATCCGAAGTACGGAAAGTTCGTAAAAAAGACGAGCAAGTTCATGGCGCACGATGAAGCAGAAACCTGCAACATCGGGGATACGGTTCGAATCATGGAAACGCGACCATTGAGCAAGCGTAAGTGCTGGCGATTGGTGGAAGTGATCGAACGAGCGAAATAATAACGCTGGAGTTTAAAGAGAAAGAAATCAAAAGATGATACAACAAGAATCCCGCATGAAGGTGGCTGACAACAGCGGAGCAAAGGAAGTCCTTTGCATCCGGGTGTTGGGTGGTACACGTCGGCGATATGCAAGCATCGGGGATACCGTTGTCGTTTCTGTAAAACAAGCGACACCGAACGGTAATATCAAAAAAGGAGCCGTTTCCAAAGGCGTAGTTGTTCGGACGAAAAAATCTGTTCGACGAGCTGACGGGTCTTACATCCGCTTCGATGACAATGCGATTGTCCTTTTGAATGCCAACGGAGAAATGCGCGGAACGCGGATTTTTGGCCCGGTGGCGCGTGAACTCCGTGAAAAGGATTTCATGAAAATTGTTTCACTAGCCCCTGAGGTACTTTAATTCGAAGACCATGTTTAAGCGAGTAAAAGTCAAGAAAGGAGATACCGTTAAGGTGATTTCAGGCGGAAGTAAGGGCAAGCAGGGAACTGTTTTGTCTGTTGACCGCAAGTCGGATCGTGTAAAGGTTGAAGGTGTGAACATGGTAAAGAAACATGTTAAGCCAGGACCAACGAATCCACAAGGAGGCATTGAAACCGTTGAAGCGGGAATTCACATCTCAAATGTTATGGTGGTGGATGCTGCAGGCAACACCACACGAGTTGGACGTCGTCGTGGCGACGATGGAAAACTTGTTCGTTATTCTAAGAAAACCAACGAGGAGCTGAAGTAATGAGTTACATTCCACGACTCCAGACTCAGTACGCTGAGGAAATTGTACCTAACCTCAAGGAGCGTTTCGAGTACAAGAGTGTGATGCAAGTACCACGCATCACAAAAATTTGCTTGAACCAAGGATTGGGTAAAGCCATTGCAGACAAGAAAATTGTCGAATACGCAACGGATGAAATGTCTCGTGTGGCTGGCCAAAAGGCGGTTCAGACGATTTCAACCAAGGACGTTTCGAACTTTAAGCTTCGTAAGGGCATGCCAATCGGTGCGCGTGTAACGCTTCGTCGTGAGCGCATGTACGAATTTTTGGATCGTTTGATTGCGATTTCATTGCCTCGTACACGAGACTTCCAGGGTGTTAAGCCAAAAGGGTTTGACGGCCGAGGCAATTTTACGTTTGGTGTAAAAGAACAGATCATCTTTCCAGAAATCAGCTTAGACGAAGTCAAGTTTTTCAACGGAATGGATATCACGATTGTAACCACAGCGAATACCGACGAAGAAGCACAGGCTTTGCTCGAGGGATTCGGTTTCCCCTTCAAAAAGAAATAAGATGGCGAAGGAATCAATGAAAGCGCGAGAGCGCAAGCGGGCTCGAATGGTAGCCAAGTATGCAGAAAAGCGTGAGGCGCTGAAAGCTGCAGGAGATTGGGAGGGATTGCAAAAATTACCTCCAAACAGCGCAGCCGTTCGCATGCACAACCGTTGCCAAATCACAGGCCGCCCACGTGGTTATATGCGTCAGTTTGGAATTTCTCGGGTTTTATTCCGAAAAATGGCATTGGCCGGCAAAATTCCTGGCGTTAAGAAAGCAAGTTGGTAACCCACGATTAGACTGAAGATTATGAATACTGATCCGATAGCAGATTACTTGACCCGCATCCGCAATGCGCAGATGGCAGGACACAAAGTCGTGGAAATTCCTTCTTCTAACATGAAGAAAGAGATGACCCGCATCTTGTTCGACAAAGGCTACATCTTGAACTATAAGTTTGATGATGCAGGTCACGGCATCATTAAGATTGCGTTGCGTTATGATAGCAAGACCAAGCGTCCTGCAATTACTGAACTCCAGCGTGTTTCGAGACCTGGCTTACGTCAGTACTCGAGTTCAGGAGAGTTGCCACGAGTGCTCAACGGCCTCGGTGTTGCCATTGTATCAACTTCAAAAGGGTTGATGACAGATAAAGAGGCGCGAAAAATGAACATTGGAGGTGAAGTTGTTTGCACCGTTTATTGATTAAAGAAAGTACACTCAAATGTCACGGATAGGAAAAGCACCCATTGCAGTACCAGACGGCGTTACAGTAACGTTGGACGGCACTTCAATCAAGGTTAAAGGCCCAAAAGGGGAATTGGAGCAAACAATCGATTCGGAAATCGGTGTTGAGTTGAACGACAATGTTTTGACTTTCACACGTCCTTCAGACCATCGCGACCACCGTTCTAAGCATGGCTTGTACAGAGCACTGGTGAACAATATGATTGAGGGTGTCTTAACTGGATTTACCATTCGATTGGAATTGGTAGGTGTAGGTTTTCGCGCATCGTCACAAGGACAAGATTTGACTTTGGCTTTGGGCTTCAGTCACCAGATTGTTATGCGACTTCCTGAGGAAATCAAATTGGAAGCGGATACCAAGAAGGGAGAAAATCCATATGTACAATTAACCTCGCACGATAAGCAACTCGTAGGTGCAGTTGCAGCGAAGATTCGTTCTCTGCGTAAGCCAGAGCCATACAAAGGCAAAGGTGTTCGCTATGCAGGAGAGCAAATTCGGCGCAAGGCGGGTAAGACAGCAGCTAAATAATCGAGACTCATGGGAACGAAAAAGACATTTGCTCGCAACCGCATCAAGCGTCGTGTTCGTGGAAAAATCCACGGCACCTCTGAATGCCCTCGCTTGTCCGTTTTCCGAAGCAACAAGCAGATTTATGCTCAAATCATTGATGATCGAGCAGGAAAAACGCTCGCGGCTGCTGGATCACTGGGTGCCGATGAGGCCAAAGGTCCAAAATTGGATCAAGCTGCTGCAGTAGGTAAAATGATTGCAGAAAAGGCAAAAGCCGCAGGAATCGAAACGGTGGTTTTCGATCGAAATGGATACTTGTATCACGGTCGGGTGAAAACCTTGGCAGAAGCTGCCCGCGAAGGAGGGCTTAAATTCTAAGAAAGATGGAACAACGTCAACAACGTAAAGGACGCGATCAGCAGCAGCAAACTCGCACGGGCGATCCAGAATTGAAGGAGCGCTTGGTAGGGATAAACCGTGTTGCCAAGACCACCAAAGGGGGCCGAACATTTAGCTTCAGCTCAATCATGGTCGTTGGTGATGAGAAAGGCCGAGTGGGCCACGGTTTGGGAAAAAGCCGTGAAGTCGCTACAGCCATTCAGAAGGGAATCGAAGATGCCAAGAAGAACATGATCGATGTGCCCTTGGTAAATGGTACCATCCCTCATGCTCAGGAAATGAAGTATGCTGGTGCTCACATCATGATTCGACCAGCTTCACCTGGTACGGGAGTCATCGCTGGTGGTGCGATGCGTGCCGTATTGGAAAGTGCGGGGATCAAAGATGTACTAGCAAAATCATTGGGTTCCAGCAATCCGCACAACGTTGTAAAAGCGACGTTCAATGCTTTGCAGGAGTTGCGCAGCGCGCATGACATCGCCCAGCTTCGCGGCATTTCAGTACACAAAGTGTTTAACGGTTAATCTCTGACGTTATGGGAAAAATCAAAATCACTCAAGTGCGCAGCGCGATCAATCGCCCCAAGCGTCAGAAGGCTACCATTGAAGCCCTCGGAATTAAAAAATTACACAATCCGGTCGAACACGAAGCGACTCCTCAGATTTTGGGCATGGTGCGCAAAGTCAGTCACCTCGTCAAGGTCGAAGAACTCTAAATTAACCAGCACAAGCCATGAATCTCAGCAATCTCAAGCCAGCAGATGGTTCTCGGAAGCAGCGCAAGCGAGTTGGACGCGGTGAAGGATCCGGTCACGGAGGAACTTCAACACGTGGACACAAGGGCGCAAAGTCGCGTTCGGGATACAAAAGCAAAATTGGTTTCGAAGGCGGTCAGCAGCCTCTGCAACGCCGTGTACCCAAGTTTGGATTTACCAATCCAAACCGAGTTGAGTACAAAGGAATCAATTTGGACACCTTACAAGAATTGATTGATCGCAAAAAGCTAAAAGCCGTCACATTGAATGATTTGATGGAAAATGGTTTGGCTGGAAAGCGCGATTTGGTCAAAATCTTGGGTCGAGGTGAACTCAAGTCTGGTGTAGCAATTCAAGCTCACAAATTTTCTGCATCTGCGAAAGCTGCAATTGAAGCAGCTGGAGGTGAAGCGAACGAAGCATAATCCCGGTTCAGATGAAGAATTTCTTTACTCAAATCTCGAATATCTGGAAGCACGAAGAGTTGCGCCAAAAATTGGGCATCACTTTGGGGATGATTTTGGTTTACCGAATCGGATCATTCATTGTAATCCCTGGGGTAAACAGCGATAAATTGGCTGAACAACTAGGTACTGCTGGAAGCGGTGGCTTAGGAGATTTGCTTTCCTTGTTTACAGGAGGAGCCTTTAATAGAGCTTCGATTTTTGCTTTGGGGATCATGCCTTACATCTCGGCTTCGATCATCATGCAATTGTTGGGAATTGCTGTTCCTGCGGTACAAAAAATGCAGGCAGATGGAGAAAGTGGAAGGAAGAAAATCAATCAATACACGCGTCTTTTGACAATTGCCATCACGCTAGTTCAAGCACCCGGTTACCTCCAAACATCCGTCATTGGTTACGGTGCTGTGGAGGATGACGGCACGTTTTGGTGGTTCAGTGCTGTCTTAATTCTCGTTTGCTCTACGTTGTTGATCATGTGGCTCGGTGAACGAATCACTGAGAAAGGCGTGGGAAATGGGATTTCATTGTTGATTATGATCGGAATCATTGCAACCTTCCCTCAATCCCTTCTTCAAGAAGCCACCACGAGCACACCGTTCTTCTTCCTGGTAGAGATCGCATTTTTGTTGATTGTTATTGGTGCCAGTGTCGCGCTGGTGCAAGCCTTGCGAAAGGTGCACGTTCAAATGGCGAAAATGCAAACTGGAGGATCGCACTTGCCACAAGGTGAAGGCGCTAGAAGTTACATTCCTTTGAAAGTCAATTCCGCTGGGGTCATGCCAATCATCTTTGCGCAGGCCATCATGTTTATTCCCCTGTACTTGACGCAGAGCGAGACTTTCGAGAATAATTCGTTCTTGACTCAATTGTTAGATTTCAATGGATTATGGTACAACCTGATTTTCTTCCTGATGATTGTAATCTTCACGTATTTCTACACGGCGATTACGGTCAACCCCAATCAAATGGCGGATGATTTGAAGCGGCAGAATAGCTTCATTCCAGGAGTAAAGCCAGGCAAGCCAACAGCGGACTTCTTGGAAAAAATCTTATCGAATATCACATTGCCCGGTTCATTGATGCTGGCATTCATCGCAATTTTACCTGCGATTGTGTACAGCCTGGGCTTAACAGAAAACCAAGGCTTCTCTATGTTCTTCGGCGGTACGTCGTTGTTGATCATGGTTGGGGTCGTTCTAGATACCCTTCAGCAAATCGAGAGCTACTTGCTTTCTCGTCATTACGATGGTTTGATGAAGTCTGGAAAATTACGAGGTCGTCCGCAGTCTCCTGTGGGTGGCATCACGGGATAACCTGAAATGGGTTTTGGCCGACGCGTGCATATAAAAACGGACGAAGAGGTCGAACTCCTTCGGGAAAGTTCTTTGCTTGTTGGGAAAACGTTAGCTGCTGTGGCAGAAAGGATTCGTCCTGGAGTCACAACGCTTGAGCTCGATGCCGTAGCCGAGGAATTCATCCGCGACCACGGGGCAGAGCCGGGTTTCAAGGGATATGGAGGATTTCCAAATTCCTTATGCACTTCTGTTAATGAAGCAGTTGTGCATGGCATCCCAAACGATAAACCCCTCGAAGAGGGCGATATCGTCTCCATTGATTGTGGGGTGCTGAAAAACGAGTTTTATGGAGATAGTGCCTACACTTTTGCGGTGGGTGCGATTGCTCCTGAAATTCAGCAGCTACTTGACGTCACCAAAGAATGCCTCCGTTTGGCCATTGAGCAAGCGGTTGTTGGGAAGCGCATCGGCGATATTGGATTCGCTTGCCAACAGCATGCTGAAAAGCACGGTTATGGAGTTGTTCGGGAATTGGTAGGTCACGGGTTGGGTCGTTCGTTGCATGAAGCACCGGAGGTTCCCAATTATGGGCGCAGAGGCAATGGCCCTCGGCTCATGAATGGAATGGTCTTGGCCATTGAGCCCATGATCAATCTTGGTCGAAAAGAAGTCTTTCACTTGGAAGATGGATGGACGATCGTGACGGCAGACCGCAAAGTCAGTGCTCACTTCGAACATGATGTCGTAGTGAGAAATGGTCAAGCGGACGTTCTCTCAAGTTTTGATGAAATAGAAAAAGTCTTACAACACTAAAAACGAAATTCTAACCAGAGTTTATACCATATGGCGAAACAAGCGTCCATAACGCAAGACGGAACGATTCTCGAGGCATTGTCAAATGCAATGTTTCGGGTTGAATTAGAAAACGGGCATATCATTACTGCCCACATTTCAGGAAAGATGAGGATGTACTACATCAAAATCCTTCCAGGAGACCGTGTACGCGTGGACATGTCACCTTATGATTTGACAAAAGGTCGGATCTCGTTTAGATACAAGAAATAATTGCACTATGAAAGTTCGTGCTTCCCTCAAAAAGCGTACTGCCGACTGCAAAATTGTGCGTCGGAAAGGTCGCTTGTATGTCATTAACAAGAAGAATCCTAAAATGAAGCAACGTCAGGGTTAATCCTGATTTTGCCAAACCCATCGCCCATGGCACGTATAGCAGGTATAGACATTCCCCGCAACAAACGCGGTGTTGTAGCACTCACTTACATCTACGGTATTGGACGCAGCCGTGCGTCACAATTGCTCGCAGATTGTGGTGTGTCTGAAGACAAAAAAGTAGAAGACTGGACCGACGATGAAGTTGGTGCCGTTCGAAACGCCATTTCCACTGGTTTCAAAGTGGAAGGTGAGTTGCGTTCGGAAGTTCAGTCTCACATCAAGCGTTTGATGGACATCGGTAGTTACCGAGGCATCCGTCACCGTAATGGACTTCCATTGCGTGGACAGCGCACAAAGAATAACTCCCGTACGCGTAAAGGAAAGCGCAAGACGGTAGCAAATAAGAAGAAATAACATCAAACATTGAGTTCCATTCGGAACTGATCACCTAAATCCTAAGACGATGGCGAAAAACGTCAAGAAAAAGAAGAAAGTCGTTGTGGAGGCCACAGGCCAAGCCCACATCCACTCATCCTTCAACAACATCATCATTTCGCTGACCAACAACAACGGGCAAGTGATTTCATGGTCTAGCGCCGGTAAGATGGGTTTCCGGGGCTCCAAGAAGAACACCCCTTATGCTGCTCAAGTTGCAGCAGAAGATTGTGGTCGTGAAGCGCACGATCTCGGATTGCGAAAAATCCGTGCATTTGTAAAAGGACCCGGTGCGGGTCGTGAGAGTGCCATGCGCGCCTTACACAACATGGGAATTGAAATCATCGAAATCGTCGATGCCACACCATTCCCGCACAATGGATGCCGCCCACCAAAGCGTCGTCGCGTATAATCATCATCGTCGAATCAAAGAATAGTAATCCGATATGGCACGTTACCGCGGACCCAAATCAAAAATTAGCCGCCGATTTAAGGAGGCAATCTTCGGACCGGATAAGGCGCTCGAGCGTCGACCTTATGGCCCAGGCCAACATGGCAACAACCGTCGCCGAAAGAAAGAATCTGAATATTCAGTTCAGCTAGCTGAAAAGCAAAAAGCGAAATATACGTACGGCATTTTGGAGAAGCAGTTCTCCAACATGTTCAAGCAAGCCAACGCACGCCCTGGAATCACAGGTGAAATATTGCTTCAGTTCTGTGAAAGCCGATTGGACAATGTAGTGTACCGTTTGGGCATTGCAAATTCACGTCGTGGAGCTCGGCAATTGGTGACGCACCGTCACATTATGGTAAACGGACATTTGGTGAATATTCCATCCTACCGTTTGCGTCCAGGTGACGTAGTCGCTGTGCGAGAAAAGAGCAAGTCGATGACCGTCATCACAAGCTCTTTAGGAGGTGCACCAAAGCGATTGGAGTGGTTGGACTGGAATGTCCAAAACATGTCCGGCACGTTTATCAATGTCCCCACACGTGATCAGATTCCTGAAAACATCAAGGAATCCCTCATCGTAGAATTGTACTCTAAGTAATCCAAATCCCTCAAGCAAATGGCCATTCTAGATTTCCAGAAACCAGACAAGGTGATCATGTTGGACTCAACCGAGTTCAACGGAACCTTTGAATTCCGTCCGCTCGAGCCAGGATTTGGCATCACAGTGGGCAATGCATTACGCCGAATTTTGTTGTCTTCATTAGAGGGCTACGCCATTACGAGCATCAAAATTGAAGGCGTTGAGCATGAGTATTCGACCATTAAAGGCGTTCAAGAAGATGTGACTGAAATGATTTTGAACTTGAAGCAGGTTCGTTTCAAGCGTCAAATCGAAGGCAGTGAAGGCGAAACGGTAACGGTAAAAGTTTCCGGTCAACAAGCATTCACAGCTGGCGACATTGGACAGTTCACTTCTGCCTTCCAAGTCATGAATCCAGACCATGTCATTTGCAACATGGATGAGTCCGTCTCTTTGACTCTGGAGATTGTCATTGGAAAAGGTCGTGGTTATGTTCAATCTGAAGAAAATAAGCGTGAAGGCTCTTCATTGGGAACCATCGCGATGGATTCCATCTTTACGCCTATTCGGAATGTTCAATATGAAGTCGAAAACTACCGTGTTGAGCAGCGAACGGACTATGAAAAATTGATTCTGCACATTGAATGTGACGGAAGCATTTCGCCAAAAGATGCCCTTCAAGAGTCTGCAAAGATTTTGATTCAACACTTCATGCTCTTCAGCGATGAGCGCATTTCGCTGGAATTGGAAGAGCGAGTTGAAGTGGAAGAATTCGACGAGACCAGCTTGCACATGCGCCAGTTGCTCAAAACAAAATTGAGCGATATGGATTTGAGCGTTCGCGCCTTGAATTGTTTGAAAGCTGCGGACATTGAAACCCTCGGCGAATTAGTAAGCTACAATAAAAACGACCTGTTGAAATTCCGAAACTTCGGCAAGAAGTCTTTGACGGAATTGGAGGATTTGGTCGAGAACAAGAACCTCTCATTCGGTATGGATGTGAGTAAGTATAAACTCGACAAAGAGTGAAGTCATGCGGCACAATAAGAATTTTAATCATCTAGGTCGAAAGACCGCGCATCGACGGGCCATGCTATCGAACATGGCATGTTCATTGATTGAGCATAAGCGAATTTCAACGACCGTCGCAAAGGCCAAGGCGCTGCGTCAATTCGTAGAGCCTATAGTAACGCGTTCCAAAGAGGATACTACGCACAGCCGTCGTGTTGTGTTCAGTGTATTGGGAAATAAATATGCTGTCGCTGAACTCTTCAGATCAGTAGGGCCAAAGGTTGCAACGCGTGAAGGTGGCTATACTCGGATTATCCGTACAGGGAATCGATTAGGAGATAATGCAGAAATGTGTTTGATTGAATTGGTCGATTTCAACGAGCTGTATGGCTCTGAGACCAAAAAGAAGCGGTCACGTCGATCTCGTCGTGGAGGAGCGAAAACGGAACCAATCGCAGCACCTGCTGCTGAAGCTGCCGTTGAGGAAGCACCTGCTGCTGAAGCTGCCGTTGAGGAAGCACCTGC
>JAQBTQ010000021.1 GCA_027624855.1 Bacteroidota bacterium | reverse complement strand
ACATCAACGATGAACTTCTCTTTTTTTCCGTCTTCCTCAATTGTTGTAATCTTTCCTTGAATTGCTCGAAGTCGAAAAGCACTGTTCAAAATACTCGCTCGAACGTTTGAATATTTTGAACGGTGAATATTTTTCTTCTTCATTGCCTGATCCATTAAATCTTTGTAGGCAAGAGGTTTCTTTTGATGTTTCAGTTCATCGAGGATGAATTTACCCCAAACACTTTTTGGTCCTCGTTTCTTGGCTTTATCCCCTTTTCGAGTGAGAAGAACACCAGATTCTTCATCCACATTCTTTCCAGACAACAAACGAATGGTTCTGTCGATGTGCTTCAGGTTAGCAGCGACGCGAATTCGTTCTGTTTTGTAAAATTCTAAAATGGCGTCAGATTCACTTTGAGTTAAATGCATAGTTTCATTAATTGCAGTACTCAAATATTTCGAAAAAAACAGGAAAAAACAAAAAAGGAGTGCGAATTGGTTTGCTCGACACTCCTTTTGACAAAAACATGACGTAAGCCGGATTCTGTTTGCTTTCGCAATTCATCATTTATCTCAGCAACCTACCCCCTAACATGAGCGAGCAGCTCTTAACGTTAGTGTACATGGTCTTGCAACCCACAAGGTTTACCAAAGCATTTGAATCACTTCAAATCTGGTGAGCTCTTACCTCACCTTTTCACCCTTACCTGTGCCGCTGGGGCCATTGGCGGTATAAATTTCTGTAGCACTTTCTGTCAAACAAATAATTGTTTGCCTTCCTTTCGAGAAGTGTGGCGCTCTGTGTTGTCCGGACTTTCCTCTCCACGAATGGAGCGATGAATTCACATGTAGATGTCTAGTTTTAGAATATTTTGATCAATCCCAAGTTACCGTAAGAATTTCAGAATTACCATCTCGTTGAATTTGAACAAGAGATGTATCCCCTGCTTCAAATTGACCAAGAGCTTTCATGTAGGTCATCATGTCGATTACTTGAATGGTGTCAATTGCTGTTACCACATCGCCCCGTTTCATCCCAGCATTGGAAGCGGGCCTTCCTTCAGTCAAACCATCGATGCGCATGCCTTGGCCTGAAAACAAATAATCTGGCACAACGCCGAGCGTAACTTTGAAAGAAGGTGTGCTCTCTTCATCTTCATCTTTGGTCGCAGTGAATTCCCAAGATGACTCCTGACTTAATTTTCGGACCACCCGTTCAACGAAATTGACAATTTTTTCGATTCCTTCATAATCAATTTTATCAGCAGTATCCGTCGGTTTATGGTAATCAGGATGCTGCCCCGTGAAAAAATGAAGGACCGGGATGTCTTCCAAATAAAAACTGGTATGATCACTTGGTCCTACTCCACTTTCACTAGGGACGAGTATCAGTGAATCCTCATTGCACGCTTCTAATAATTCCATCCAACCAGGTGAAGTACCTGTGCCATAAACAGCTAAGGTGTCTCCTCGTAGCCGTCCAATCATGTCAAAATTGATCATGAAACGAACCGAGTCAAGAGGAATGGTAGGATGCTCACAGTAATAATTCGAACCCCACAATCCCTTTTCCTCTCCAGAGAAAGCAGCAAAAAGCAATGAATGACCGATGGGATGATTTTTCATTCGTTGAGCCAATTCAATCATGCCAGCAACTCCGGAGGCGTTGTCATCTGCTCCGAAGTGAATTGTTGGTTCCCCCCGAAACAATGAATTTTCATCCCCATACCCAAGGTGATCGTAGTGGGCGCCAATCACTCCCCAATGCGTTCCACATGATGACTCGATTGAATGCAATACGTTTTGCCCAATAATTTCTTTTACAACGGCCATCCCCAATTGCAAAGAATCACCTGAACCGTGCATCTGCATCGGAGGATGGGGTT
This sequence comes from Bacteroidota bacterium, assembly GCA_027624855.1. GTDB lineage: Bacteria > Bacteroidota > Bacteroidia > Flavobacteriales_D > Sanyastnellaceae > UA16. The sequence goes on along the minus strand of JAQBTQ010000021.1, from coordinate 42,528 downwards.
TGTAACTAAACTGTTGAAAGGCACCTGAGTCACCGCGGACAGTAAGTCCTGCTTTTTCAAATTGATCCGCAATCCAATTCCCAGCAAGTCTTTCACCTGCAGTGCCTGTTTCGCGGCCTTCCATTGTGGAATCCGTTAATGCTGCAACCGTCTCTTTTAATCGCGATTGGGTATCAACTTCATCTAAATTTGAAGTTGAATTGCATCCTTGCAAAAGGATGAAGGAGTAACAAATCACAGTGGCATTTAAGACAATTCTATTACACAGCTGAAAATAAGGTGAGCGCATTTCAATCTAATTTTGCACAAAACTCGGACACTCTATGAAATATTGCCACGCTTATTTACTGATTTCTTCGATGGTTATCCTTGGATGTGAGGAAAACACCTCTGAAACACCAGGTGAGAGCAGTCAACTCGAAATTGAATCTGTTGACACCTTGAGATACAATGAGGAAGTCCATTTAAAAAACGTACATCAACTCACTTATGGTGGAGACAATGCCGAAGCATATTGGTCATTTGATAGCAAAAAACTCATTTTTCAAGCGAATAACCCATCGTGGGGCGTGAAGTGTGATCAAATTTTCTGGCTGAATGTGTCCGATGGTGGTAAAGTTGAAAATGCTGGTTTGAATCAGATTTCCAATGGACTTGGGCGAACAACCTGTGCCTATTTCATGCCTGGGGATTCCACAGTTGTATTTGCTTCAACGCACTTGGGTGACTCATTGTGTCCCGAAGTGCCTCCAAGAGGTCCAAAAGGTGAATACGTTTGGCCGATTTACGAGGACTATGACATATTCATTTATGATTTGTCAGGAAATCCAGTCAGACAATTAACCAACGTAGCTGGATATGATGCTGAGGCCACAGTGAGTCCAACCGGAGATCGAATGGTTTTTACAAGCATGAGATCGGGAGATTTAGAGCTTTATACGTGTGATCTCGATGGAGGAAATGTTGTTCAAATAACAAATGAGCTTGGTTATGATGGTGGAGCTTTCTTTTCACCAGATGGAAGTCAGTTAATTTGGAGGGCGAGTCGACCCACTGAAGAACAGGAAGTCGCTCATTACAAGGACTTGCTCAGCAAAGGGTTAGTCGAACCCACTTCCATGGAACTGTTCATCGCGAATGCTGATGGAACTGAGCAGCGTCAATTGACACACTTGGGAGGGGCGAATTGGGCACCTTTTTTTCATCCCAATGGTCAGTCGGTTTTATTTTCTAGCAACCACAAGACAAAAAGTTTTCCATTCAATATTTTTCGAATTCAAACAAGTGGGGATAATCTGGAACAAATCACTTTCGATGAAGCTTTCGACTCTTTTCCAATGTTTTCGCCTGATGGAAAAAAGATCGCCTTTTCAAGTAATCGAAACAACGGAAGAACCCGCAGTACCAATGTCTTTGTTGCTGATTGGGTAGATTGATGCATCATTATTTTGCCTTACACAAGCCATTTGGGGTTTTAAGTCAATTTAGCAGCGAATCGGGACATCCGGGAATTCTAGAATTGAATTTGAACTTACCAAAAGACGTCTATCCTGTTGGCAGACTGGATAGGGATTCTGAAGGCTTGTTGATTTTGACAAATGACAATCGCTTCAAGTCTCTTTTGACTCATCCAGATGCAGGGTTCTTAAAAAAATATTGGGTCCAAGTTGAAGGAGAGGTGTCGGAAGAAACTCTAACTACATTGAGATCTCCCATGACGGTTAGGATTAAGAGTAAAAATGTCAGACTCTCTCCAGCTTCAGCAATAAAAATTGAGGAACCTCGAATTCAACGGCGCATACCTGATATTCGCTATAGGGCTACGGTGCCTACCTCATGGCTTGAAATTGGTCTATCAGAAGGAAAAAACAGGCAAATTCGAAGGATGACCGCCCAAGTTGGAAATCCCACATTGAGATTAATCAGATTTCAAATTGGACAATTGCGGTTAACTCAACTTAAATTAAGACCAGGTGAAGTGACTTCCTTGACAACCCAGCACCTCGAAGCAATCCAATCCATAAGGTCTCAATCATGAAATGGTATTCTCCGTTTTTAACTGCTGTCGTTCTATGCTGGACCATGATAAGCTGCTTCATTGCTTTGACTTTGGTTTTAGTCAGCAAGAGAAATTCGAGGTGGGTTTTGATAAATATTGGGCAAAGGTTCTGGAGTCGAAACATGCTGCGGTTGCTTGGCAACAATAATCTGAATGTCACATTTCATTCCCCGGAAGCAGATCCCAGTAATTGGCCAGTAGCCGCTGTTTTTGTTTCGAATCACATGAGTCAACTGGATATCAATGCTTCCGCTGCTTCAATTCCGCGGCCTATTGTGTATTTAGCGAAAGAGAGCATTCGAAAAGTCCCTTTATTAGGTTTGTTAAATGAGCGTGTTGGGACGGTTTTCATTGACCGATCCAATCCGCAATCGGCAAAGCAATCCATAGAACGATTGCATAGGACAATCAATGATGGAATATCTGTCATTGTCTATCCAGAAGGCACGAGGTCTTCAAAGGGTGATTTATTGCCTTTCAAAAAGGGCGCATTCCATTTAGCTCAAGCAACGCAAACTCAAGTGATTCCAATTCATATTCACGGAACGCAATTCGCGTTGCCTAAAGGGAGCTTTTTCGTGCGAAGGAATCCCATTCATGTTCGATTCGGAGCACCAATAGATCCGCCAAAGACTGCCTCCAAAACTGACATTGACGCATTCAAAAATCAAGCAGAGCAGGCAATTTTAAAAATGAAAGAATGGCACGAATCTCATCTAGACACACCAAACTAAGTGTTCATCTAAGCCCGCCATTCATCCAGACTATACGCCAGCTGCAATCCTTCAAGAATAGCTCTTTCGGCGTCTAAGCCGGAGGCATTATGGGCTCCTCCAATGGTATATACTTTCTTTCCGGCCTGCTCCAATTCTTCTTTCAGTGGATGAAATGCCTCTTGTCCTATGCAAACAACGATATCATCGAATTCGGCCGATTTCGCTTGTCCTCTCTCCTCAAAATAAAGTACGTTCCCTTCCAATTTAGAGTATGAAATTCCATTTTTCATGACCACTCCTCGACGCTTTAGTCCATTTCGATGGATCCAGCCAGTGGTTTTCCCGAGTCTACCACCTACTTTTTCTTCGGACCGTTGGAACATGGTAATGTTTCGAATGGGCTTAACAAGGGTTGGTGATTTCAATCCACCACGGTCTGCTATATCTCGATCGATTCCCCATTCATCAAAAAAATTATCGGAGCTTTCCTCGTGAAGTAAAAACTCCGCCACATCAAAGCCAATGCCTCCTGCACCAATGATTGCCACGTTCTTCCCTAGGTTTAGAGGGCCGCTGAGGACTTCCGTGTAGGAATGTACCCGAGAGGAATCCTTTACACCTTGAATATTCCATTTCCTGGGTTGCACCCCACTTGCAACAACCACCAAATCAAAGGAATTTAAATCCTCTAAAGTTGCGCGTGTATTCAAACGAACATCTATTTCTAAAGCCTCCAATAAATGGGTAAAATACCGGAGGGTCTCGTTGAATTCCTCTTTTCCTGGAATGGACTTGGCGAGATTGAATTGGCCTCCAATTTTTTCATTTTGTTCGAAAAGACTCACGTTATTTCCCAATCGAGCGAGCTCGGTTGAGGCACTCAAACCGGCTGGCCCAGCTCCTACAACTGCAATGGATTTAGGCGTTTTCGTCCTGGCCTTTAATGGCCATGTGTCTTCATGAGAAGCCCTTGGATTAACCAAACAAGAAGCTACTTTACGCTGAAAAATATGATCTAAGCACGCTTGGTTGCAGCCAATGCAAGTATTGATGAAATGGGATTTTTCTTGTGCTGCCTTGTTGATGAAAACTGGGTCTGCCAAAAATGGTCGAGCCATGGAAACCATATCTGCATGGCCTTCAGCTATCGCCGATTCGCAGGCCTCTGGCGTGTTGAGTCGATTGCTCGTAATCAATGGAATTTTCACCGATCCCATCAATTTCTTTGTAACAAAAGTGAAGCCGCCTCGTGGGACCAATGTCGCAATGGTTGGTATTCTCGCTTCATGCCACCCAATGCCTGTATTAATGGCATCAGCCCCAGCCAATTCCACACGTTGAGCCAATTCAACGACTTCATCCCAAGAGCTTCCTGAATCCACCAGATCCAGCATGCTTAAGCGATACATTATCCCAAAGTCATTGCCTAGTGTCTCGCGAATTCCTTCGATGATTTCAATTGGAAAACGAATTCGATTCTTGAATGCACCACCATATTCATCCGTGCGTTTATTGGTCGACGAAACGATGAATTGGTTAATCAGATAGCCTTCTGATCCCATAATCTCAACGCCGTCGTACCCCGCTTCCTTTGCTAGCACAGCACTTCGGACAAATGATTTGATAGTTCGGCGTATTCCCCACGAGTTCAGTGCCCTGGGTTTGAACCGATTGATTGGGGCTTTAATAGCCGATGGTGCAACGTTCCATGGGTGGTAACTATAGCGTCCACCATGCAAAATCTGCATGAATATTTTAGCGTTGGCCTCATGCACCGAATCAGTGACAATGCGATGCTTCTTAGCTTGGCGAAAACTTTGCATGCGGGCCCCACCAGGTCCCAATGCACCTTCACGATTTGGGCTGATTCCTCCTGTTACAATGAGCCCTACTCCACCTTTTGCGCGCTCCTCATAAAAGCGAGCCAATTTTTCAATACCGCCCCGTTCTTCTTCAAGACCGGTATGCATGCTACCCATGATCACTCGATTTGGCAATGTCATCGAGCCAAACTTTATGGGTTCAAAAAGATGGGGGTATTTGGGATGGCTCATTAATCAAAGTCTCGATAGGTATCAACCAAATTATCTCTTTTGCGCGTTGAAGTAATAGGCTGATACGTGATGGTTTGGCCTTCTTTCCCTTTATCCGTTCTTTTCTCAACTCGAATGTCATTCAATATTTCATAGAAGACTTTGTCACTTGCGGTCAAGTTCAATTTACCATGAAGACCATCCACAAGTTTATAATCCTGGAAATACCAGTTCTCTTCATTTCCGTGCAAGTAAAGAGAGAATTCGTCTCCACTTCGATTTCTTCTCAATTCCAATTTACCCGGCATTTGAATGAACGCAGAAGCTTTTCCCAATGTAGCAATACCCAGTTGGCTCGAAGAGATCCAAGCCTCTTCACGATCATCCCATGTGAGGTCAACACCGGTAAGAATCATTGCATTGCGCATTTGTTTTGGGATGTTTTTCAATTGTCCTGTAAGCGCCAAATCATTGATTAGATCTTGACTACTTTCTCTACCAAGCCATGTCGAAAGTGCGGTTTCAAAATTGGTTTCACCCAAGTTCAAAGAAGAACTTGCAGTCCAATTTGGGATTTGTGAGGCCATGCGATCAAACAAATCTTGCTCGAAGTGATAATTCAGCATGATGGTGCCTTGAAAATGGGCCGACCCTCGGTTGTCCATGCTGAAATCACCGACCATCTTAAATTCGGCCAGACCAAAATTCAAGGGGAAGTTGAAAGAACCATTTCCTGTAAGAGCGCATGTCGCAGGATTTAGCTGAATCAAATTGCCAGGCTCTTTGGTGTTCTCCATTTTACTCTGCGATGCGATGGAATAAATTCCGTTTTTGTATTGTAGAGCTCCTTCAGGTGACATCAACATCAGCTCATCTGACTCACCTGCTGGCTGAAGGAATGATGGATATAGATCATATGGGGGACGATTTGAGGCCATCATTCCCAGTGCAAGTACCTCTCCATCCACATCCAGTGGTTGCTCAGGAACTGGAATGGCCACGTTTTTAGGATCGATGTATGACTCGAAAGCCAACCACTGTGATTGAAATCGATCACATCCCTTAACGAGACGTGCCCCTCCTTTGAAGAGTAGCAATGGATTTGAAGCGAACACCTCCATTTCTCCAGCAAATTCGAATGCCTCGCTTAAGCTAAAATGATCCTTTGCGGTAACTGCACCAATGGCATGCGTCTGCAATGTTTCATCAACATAAATCTGATTCATTGAAATGGAGTGGACGGTTTTGTCCGCCTGAGTGTATTGGTAGTCGCCTGATCCTATGAAGTTGTTCTTTCCAAAAACGCTCAATCCGACATTTTTGAAATAATGATGCTGCGTGGTTGAATTTGCGATTAGTTCCGCATCGACTAATGGATCCATCTGAGCATTTTGCCGAATGATAATGGCTTGATTCCCTGGTAAAACTGTAGCATCAGCTAGTGCAATTTCATTTACTCCATCACAATTAAGCACATCCTGTCCAATGGAATACACCGCTTTTGAGCTCAAAAAATGAAGTGAGTCCTGAGCCGGATGAATACTCACGAAATTTGAAATTTTCTTTTGCCGACTATAATCCAATGGCAAAGACGAAACATCACGTTCAGAAATCAAGATGATTTCATCGCGGTCCATGAACCATCGGAATTTATCCATGTAACAGAGGTACTGTTGAATTGGAAGTTCGATGGCCGTTTCTCCTGAATTGGGTGCAAACAATCCCTCCCTGTCTGAGAAGTCGATGGCGCATGTAACATCGGTTGTTCTGAAAGCTGACACAGCTTCTGTTTCAGCAAACAAGCTAAAATCAGCCTTGACCGAACGCAATTTTGAATGGCCCAACAAAAATCGTTCGGAAAGAATCCGGGCTTGCTTCATTTCAATTTCGCCATTTGCGGTCATTTCGTTGGCAAACAATGATATTTCGCCAGAAAAATTCGCTTCAGCATCGTAGAGCTGAAAAGGATCGGCCTTACTTATTAGCCGCAAGCTTTCGTCCTCTCGCATGAAACGAAGCAATCCCGTCTCACCTTGAACATATGGAAGGTTGTTATTGATGTCAGATTGATGGGTGAACCGATCCATTCTAGCAACAACTGAATCCGGAAGGAAGAAGATGTCATGGGATTCAATTCGCGCGTTATTAAACTCGAACGTGCCGTCTCCGTGCAGGCCGCTCCCATCAAGCAATACGTCAGATGTGAATTTGGCGTCACTATCATAGATAGGAAATCCTGAATTTGGAGAAGGTACCCGAAATCCAAAATGATAATCTTCCATTACTACCAAGGGCTCTTCTATGTCTTGAAAGATTCCTGAAGAAACCAAGGTCCCGTCAAGTTTCAAATTTTCCCTGGATAAATTGTCCAAGTCATTTAACTCGAAGGGTACAACAGCGAAATAAAATGAATTGGAAGAATATACTCCTTGGAAAGCTTCTGGGTCGTAGTAAACAAAGCTTGGGTCTTGGCTTTTAAACGTTGGGAAATCCGGAAACTGTTCGATCGCTGTGCCCGATTTGTTCAAAGGGTGATCGATGGATAGGCGTCCTGATACTTGGCTCAATTGACTCTTCAACCACTGATCGTTTTCAGTGGGCGGTGATGTGGTGGAGTCAGATTCGGTAATCGCAAACCTTACGTGCTCGATCTTATCAAATGACAACGTGAACTCCGAGTAATCAAAGTCTAGTTGATTGCCCTCGAGTTCCATGTTTCCGGCATGCACAAGTCCATTGAAGATGAAGTCGCAGTCTTCTTTGATGACAACCTTTTTATCCGAAGGGACAATTGAAACTTCTCGTGAAGGGCTGATCATGGCCTCATCCACCCCGCGCACCGTAAAAAATCCATTGTTCAAGCTCCAGGTTGCATTAGCACCAGATTGTGGTGTTGAAATGAAACGCAGCAAATCATAATCGGCGCGTTTACCTGAGTAAAGGACGTGAGCGAATGCCTTGTCTTCAATCGTCGCGCGATTATGTATGAGGTCGTAAGCAACATATCCATGATTCGCCATACCCATTAGCAGGGCTTGCGTTTGTGCTAAATCCAACCTCAAGTATTGGGCATAATCCGATGAAGCAAATGTTTTTATACCCCTTTGATTCCCGAAGTCTACCAATTCAATGATCGGATGGATATAATCATAGCCTCTGAGTCGTTCAAATTCACTTTTTTCAAAAAATTGATCGCTCATGAATGCGGCAGAAATGGGGCCATTGAAAATCCGCTTTCCAATTTCAATTTGAGGACTCCCGACCGTCCAAGAATATCCACTGACATCCCAAAACAATTTGTGGTATCCATCGTAGAATGGTTGTTGACCGATCCCTTCCGTTTGTCGCAAAACATCAATTGTCTGGTTGGATTCAAAAAATCGGATATCGGAGTCTGAATGCACAACCGTATCACCTTTGTAATAAAAGGCACTCCCCGATCTTTTAGATTCCCATCCGTCCGGCATGAACTTGAACTCTGCACCTTCAAATTGCATAAAAACGGAATCTTCAACAACCAATTGCATCTTACCAGGCTTTCCTTGACTGCTTATGCCGTTGATATTGGACCCCTCTATTCGAATTCCTCCTTGAAATGTGAAATGTTCATACAAGGAATCAAGTTTCAAAGAGGATTGCACTGATTCAAAGACGGGCGTTTCTTTCGTCTCTCTCGACGTTGATTTAGTTAATTCCGCTTTGATTTTTCCTTTTATTGGAGTCTTTATGAATTCAGAATGAAAAACGACAGAGGCATTGCTTAAGTAGTCCTTTTTCAGGCTAATCTGTGATTCAGGGAATTCAGCATACGTCGATTGCTCGTCAAAAATCGTTCCTTTCCATGGTAAACGAAATCCTGATAGATCTAGCTCATCATCCGAAACATCCCACTGGCCCGCAATATTTTTTATTTCAATGGTGTCTTGGTCATTCAGCATCCACAAATTCACAGATTCAAAACGCACATACGGTTTATCATCAGCAACGACAAACTCCCACGACTTTCCATCGATTTCCCAAGTGTGGTACCGGTCTTCCCATAAAACGTTTTCAAAAATCAGTTGCGCCGAATTTTCTAAAAAAACGGGCAAGGACTTTCGTTGGCCTTTGTCGTCCAGCATTTGCAGAATGACCTGATGCCAACCATCCCATCGTGCAGAATCATTGACAAGAATAGAATGGGCCGTGAAGACATAATCACGCACACCATTGTTTGAACCCATTCGGTACTTTTTAAACCCTTCAAGAACCCGATTCATTTGATTCAGTTGGGTGCTGGAGATGAATCCTTGACACAGTAAAGGCTGTAGTTCATTACTGGCCCATTTAGCGTCCTCTTTTGCCAATCCAAAAGATCGTATTGAACGTGCGACTTCTTCGCATTCGATGGTCTGACCCGTAATCGAAAATTGGGATACTAGAAATACCGCCAATATCCATGCTTTAGCCAGCCATTGAAGATGAAAAATGCTTGAGAGTCGGGGCATCAGGTCCAAGATAAGTTGACCATTTCCCGTTCGAAACAATTCTTACGAAATCTTTTCAAACATTAAGAATGACCAATCTTCTCGATTACTGGAGTGTTTAAGTTCTAGGTTGTTCCGTTCTGCCGCTTCTCGAATAATCGATTCGTCGTCTTTGTAAAACCCACTGAATAAAATTGACCCATTCGGAATGAGATGATTTGAGTAGGCGCTCATTTCTTTTATCAATACGTTTCGATTGATATTAGCCAAAATGACGTCGAATCTCCCGAGGTCTTGCTCGAGACTCGCAATGTTCCCTTGAAAAATTTCAATTGTACCTGTTAGTGCATTTCGGTCCACATTCGCTTGAGTATTCTGAAAAGACCACTCATCAATGTCAAAAGCTACGACTTGATCAGCTCCCATTTTTTTTGCAGCTATTGCCAAGGCTCCTGTTCCGCAGCCAATGTCTAGTACAGACTTGTTTGTTAAGTCAATTTCCAACAGCCCCTTCATCATTTGCCATGTCGTTGGGTGATGTCCTGTACCAAAGGACATTTCAGGTTGAATAATGATGTCAATTCCAGCATCTGGTGGATTGTGAAATGGAGCCCGCATCGTCAATCTCCCCTCTACTTCAATGGGTTCATAATGCGCTTCCCATTGCTCATTCCAGTTTTCAGATTCAACCCATTTTCGGACCACCTTCATCTTTGAAATGGACGTGAGGTTTTTCAAAGCATCCTCCATTTCTGATTCATGCAGCTCTGATTCCATTGCAAATGCAATGATTCCTTCAGGTGCATCCTGGTACATTGAAAATCCGCATCCATCAAGCCAGGCTACGGCAATTTCCTTAGCTGGATTGACGGGGTTAAACTCCAAGTTCAATTGAAGGAATCGATCTTTTTTCTTCAATGGATCAATGTTGCATTTCAGATGCCGAAACAATCGCCGCGAAGGAATCTGCCTGCAATGAAGCACCACCTATCAAACCTCCATTGACGTCGGGCTGACTGAAGAGCTCTTGGGCGTTATCTGGTTTACAACTTCCTCCATAGAGAACCCTGCAATGATTACCGACAGTTTCATCGAACAAGCCTTTGACTATTCCACGAATATGTGCATGCATTTCTTGTGCTTGAGCAGAGCTGGCAGTCTGCCCAGTTCCAATCGCCCAAATGGGTTCATAGGCGATTACCACGTCATTCATTTCCTCAGCCGACACCCCAGACAATCCGTCTCGGATTTGATTTCCTACCCATTCAAAATGATCATTGGATTGTCGGTCGCTCAGATTTTCTCCGCAGCACAAAATCACTTTCAAACCATTGTTCAATGCAGATCGGACTTTCTTTCTAACGACTTCGTTTGTTTCACCAAATCCCTCTCTTCTTTCAGAATGCCCAATAATTACCCATGTCACACCGACGGATTTCAGCATCTCACTCGTCACTTCGCCGGTGAAAGCGCCCATTCCAAATGCACTGGTTTGCTGCGCTCCAATCGATAATTTAGAGTTACTTAAAGCTGCCAACTGACCTAGATAAGGAAGCGGAGGAGCAATGATGACCTCCGTTTTTTCTACATTTCGAATGATTGATTGAATATCATTAAACAACTGTTGGGCCTCATCAATCAATTTGTTGCTTTTCCAGTTCCCTGCGACTATGTTCTTCATCAAATTTGAATTCTGATTGCAAGTTCGCTCATCTCTTTCTGAATGGAAATAGTAAATCGCAAAAACTTAAACCCTCAAGACCAAGATGCAATAAGTTGCACCTTAAATCAATATTGGGGTTTTACTTCTTTGCGTGAGCACCAGGTGGGGCCCATTGAGAGCCTGATATCAGGAAAGGATGTTGTAGCTGTATTACCAACTGGAGGGGGCAAATCTTTATGTTATCAGTTACCAGGTCTAGTTCGAGGTGGATTGACCTTGGTTATCTCTCCATTGGTGGCTTTGATGAAAGATCAGGTTGATGATTTAAAATCCAGGGGTGTCAAGGCATACCATCTCGCTGGATTAGGCGATCGAAATGATGTTGAGCGCGTGCTCAATAATGTTGAATTTTCTGGAGCGTCCTTTTTGTTTTTATCACCTGAGCGATTGAACAGTGAAATCGTTCAATCCAGGATCAATCGATTGAACGTTAAAACCATTGCAATTGATGAAGCTCACTGCATCTCTGAATGGGGTCATGATTTTCGTCCTGATTATCGATTGATTCAATCCATTCGCCCACTTTTAAAGCATGCTGCTTGGGGATGTTTTACAGCTACTGCTACTCGAGAAGTCATTGATGACATTCAAAAAGTCCTCGGTTTAAAGGACGCTAAGGCCTTTACTACCCCTATGACGAGGTTAAACCTCCATTATTCTGTCTGTCGAATTAAGGATTCTGATGGTCTTCTTTTTAGCGCTGTCATGAACTCAATTGGGTCAGGAATCATCTACGTTAGAACCCGTCTAGAAGCTGAGATGTGGTCCAAAAGATTGACAAACATTAAAGGCGGCATTCGTTCATATCATGCTGGATTGTCAACTGACATAAGAAATGAACGTCAATCACAATGGATTCGTGGAGATATTCGAGTAATCGTCAGTACCAACGCTTTTGGTATGGGAATCGATAAACCTGATGTGCGATGGGTATATCACGCCCATCTCCCGCCAAATCTCGAGAGCTATGTTCAGGAGGCCGGACGTGCAGGCAGGGATGGAAAAGCAAGCCAGTGTATTCTCTTCCTAGACGATCAAAAGATTGATCAAGGTTCACGTTTGGTGCAAAAATCTAGACCTAATCCTGATTGGATCAAATCATTGTACCAGCACATTGCAAATCAGAGTATTACAACGGTTGGAGACCTCCCCTTGCGATACTTTCCAATTGATTTAAAGCCTTGGTCAATGGTAAACGGAGCAGATGCTTTCGAAACACACCAAGTCTTATCACTTCTGTGCCAAGCAGGGTACTTAAAGAGTAAAAAAACGAAGCGACCGGTCCAGTTTCGAATTAAAATTCAAAAAAATGGGCTTCAATTCTCTGGGCAACTCGACACCCCGTTGGTACAATACCTTGGTAAACATAACGCAGCCAATGAATTGGTGGTGATCGATGAAAAAACGCTCAATGAATTGGGATATTCAAAAGCATCTTGTGAAACGGAACTGAATCAATATCAAAATTGGGGGTGGATCGACTTTGAAATAGACGAAGAAATTGTGAATGTCGCATTTCTAAGACCAAGAGAATCTGCCTCAAATGTGTTGATTCCTGAGGCAATAGGGAGTCGACCGTTCAACCAACGTTTGGTCAAATGGGACGCCATACGGGAATACGTCGAAAAACCAAATTGTCGACAGCAAATGATCAATGAGTACTTCCAATTTGAAAACACCCTTGAATGTGGAAACTGTGATGTATGCAAGTCCAAAAAAATCAAAGACTTATGGGAAGACTTGATGAGTCAAATTCCAGATTCAGGAATCGATTGGAAACATTGGCAGTCCCAACAGAAACCAAAAGATCTAGCACTATTCATTAAAGCAGTGAGATCAGGATATGACCAAGCAGACATTTACTTTTCGCGTGGATTTGTTTACCGAATAAATGCCTAGCCCTTCCCCTATCTTCGCAGAGATGGAATATGAGCACACTGTTTTTCTGAAACCACGCAAGGAAGAGAGCTTAATAAGACGGCATCCTTGGGTTTTTAGTGGGGCAATCCGAAAAATTGACGGACATCCAAAAGATGGGGATTTGGTCAAGGTTTGCGCGAATAAAGGTCGCCTTCTTGGGTACGGCCATTTCAGTCCAAATACGTCCATTGCTATTCGAATGCTCACCTTTCAGGAAGAGGAAATTGACGGGGATTGGTGGCGATCCAAAATCCGGCAAGCTCTCAAGGTAAGATCAGACCTCAATTTATTGGCAGAATCGAATCAAAACATCTGTCGTTTGATTCATGCGGAAGGGGATGGTTTATCGGGTTTAATTGTCGACTACTACGACCGTGTCGCTGTGGTCCAAACTCATTCAATGGGCATGCATTGTGCATTGAATGAAATTGTTCAGGCATTGAAGGTGGAATTACCAGAATTAAAGGGAGTATTCGATAAATCGTCGAAACTACTTAAGAAAATAGGGCTAGCTGACGTAGAAGACGGGCTGGTCTTTGGAAGCCTTCCTGAAGATTGGAGCCCCATTGAATTTGGTCGGAAAATTGTCATTGATCTTGAACAAGGACAAAAAACAGGGTTTTTCATCGATCAAAGAGAAAACCGATCACTACTAAGTCAGTTATCTAAAGGCAAAAAAGTCCTGAATGTATTCAGTTATACAGGAGGATTCTCCATTGCTGCCATGCAAGGCGGATGTGAATTGGCGCATAGCTTAGATAGTTCAAAACGCGCTTTGGACTTAGCTGAGGAAAGCGTCACTCTGAATGGTTTCGATGCGAAAAGGCATAAGTCCATAGAAGCTGATGCCATGCAGTTTCTAAAGAATGGCGTAGCTGAATATGATATTGTAGTGCTCGATCCTCCTGCCTTTGCCAAAAGTGCCTCCGCCAGACACCAGGCCGTTCAAGGATACAAGCGAATCAATCAGCGCGCGATTCAAACGATGAAAGCCGGAAGCCTGCTTTTCACTTTTTCATGCTCACAGGCTGTTGATGACCGGTTGTTTACACATACTGTAATTGCAGCGGCCATTCAATCCAATCGAATGGTGCGGATATTGCATCGTCTTCATCAGCCCGCTGACCATCCCGTTAGTGCATTTCATCCAGAAGGGGCTTATCTAAAAGGGCTCGTACTCCGCATAGATTAAGGATCTAGCCGTTCATGATTCCACTCCGCATCGTCAATAAGGGAGTATAGCACCCGCTGATGAAGTCTGCTAGGACGCCCTTGCCAAAACTCTATTTCAGTACAAAAGACGTCATATCCTCCCCAAAAGTCTGGACGTGAAATCGGTTCGTCCTTGTGAAATTCTCCAAGCTTTTTCAGTCGATCCAGCAAATCTGACTCATTGCCAACGTGGCTTTGTTTAGATGCCCATGCGCCTAATTGACTTTGTCGAGGTCGCGACGCGAAGTAGCTGTCACTCACTTCAACTGAAGACTTTTTTGCTTTACCTCTGATTCTTATTTGTCGCTCCATTTGCGGCCAAAAAAACAAGCAGGATACCCCATCATTTAGCTCCAACTCTTGGCCCTTATTTGATTTGTAATTGGTGTAAAACCTCAAGCCGTTGGATAAAACTTCTCGCAATAAGACCACTCGCGCATTGCTTCCACCATCCATTGAAACCGTTGACAAGCACATGGCGTTAAAGTCTTGCGGGTCCTCTTGTTGCGCTTGATCTAACCACTGTTGCAATAGCTGAAATGGATTGGCAGGTAACATCGAAAAATCAAGAATTCCTTTCTGATAATCTTTTCTAGTTGAGTTCAATGATTTGTTCATGCTCACAAGGTGTATTGTAACCTTTTGCAAAGAAACCCAGTATAGGCGTGCAAAACCCTATTCAGTATGCGAAATTTAATCATCAGTTATCGGAAGCTTCCTGCCCATGTTCGAGACTCATTGAATACTATGTATCCTCATGGTTATGAAGACGACGTTTTTGAATTTGAATTGCCTGGACGTCAAATGATTTGTAAGGCGCTTCGAATCACCATTGAAGGTGTCAATTATTTAATCAAACTGGAACAACGTCCCAAAAACACAGACTATTTGTTAGACGAAGATTGGTAAACTGAATCCATGCTCAGACTATAATCATCTGCGGCATCTATCCGTCCACTCCAGTGAACTTCACCGTCAGCATTTTTGACTGTCATGGCAAGCACCCGCTCTTTTCGTGGTCCTGACACTTCGATGATTCCATAATTGCGATTTCCAACCATAGTGCCCGGAACGCGCAATGAATTTGGTTCATCCGTATGGTCATAACTTGAACTTGTCAGTGGGCTTACAGTCAAATCGTATACCCAATTGCCGTTCTTCAATTGAACCCTACTCAATTCTGAATTATGTCGATCTCCCGTAAGGAAGATCACGCCACGAATGTCCAGTCGATTTAATTCAGATAAAAGCAGTTTACGCTCCTCAGGAAATTGAGCGAAATTTTCAAAAATCGCTGCGTCACTGACCATCTGACCACCTATGGCAATCAACTTGAATCGAGCTCGACTATTTTTCAACGCATTCAGGAGCCATTTTCTTTGGATTGGCCCAAGAATCTGCCTTTGAGCTGAACCCATTTCATGATTTACGCGATGGGTTCGATTGTCAAGAAGAAATACCTGAACGTCGGCCAATTCAAATGTAGTGACATTCAATTCAGGCGCATTGGGAATAACTGATTCGGGATTGGCCCAAAATGCATCAAACACCCTTCTGGACCAATCCTGATGAATCCAAGAACCATCGCAGTCATTTGGACCAAAATCATGATCGTCCCAAATCGCATAATGACTGCCTACTGCCAATAGCTCTTGAAGCTCTTTATTTGACCTCGTATGCTCGTATCGATGAACAAAACCATGGATACTGCTGAAGTCCACTTCACGGAGATAAACATTGTCTCCTAGCCAAAAGGTGGCATCTGGTTCTTCTTTCGCCATGGTTTGGAAAATGTGGTAATCTCCGCCATATCCATCCCCAGGACGATCAAATTCAGGCTCATTAATGAAGGTGCAGCTTCCAAGCGCTAGCTTCAAAGCTGGAGGGTCCGTTCGGTATTGCCATAAGGTCTGAGTCGTGAATTTCAACGTGTCTGATACCGGATAAGCTCCGTCATCAACGGTCGCTAAATAGGATGTCCCCGGTTGTAGCCCATTGGCAAGGAAATGGACACAATTCGCCAATCCCGATAAAATAGGCTTAAAGGTTGCCGGCTCTATGGAATCATTCCACACAGTGAGGCGATAGGAATCCAAATCAGCATCTTCCAATTGACACCACAATCGCGCCTCTCGCATTTGAACATCACCCCAAAATGGCGTTCCAACAATTCCAAAAGACTCACCTTCCTCCCAATTAATAATGACTTCCTTAGTCTCCGGCTGATCACTGCAACTCAATATCCCTAAGAAGAAAAAGAGCACAACCGATTTGAACGTCCTCATGAATCAATATTTCGATAAATGTAGTTGTTTCATCTTACCAAAAAAAAGGGACCCCGAAGGGTCCCTTTCAAATATTTTTTGAGAAGTAATTACTTCGCAACAACAATGTTTTGAGCATCATTGAAGTTAGCATGCTTCACAGAAACTGTGTAGTTACCAGCAGACAAACCGTGCTTTACTACGATTCGATTTCCTCCAACAATGTTTTCTTGAGCAATCTCCTGAGAAATAACAGCCTTTCCAGACATATCAGTTACTTCCAAGATGATGTTCTCTCCTCCCAAATTCAATTCACGATCAAATTTGACGCTGAAAGTGCTTTCGAAAACTGGGTTAGGGAAAATGTTCCACTCAGTGGTGTTATCAATGTTTGACAAGCCATGGCTCGCACCGTTGCTCTCACCGAAGCAAGAACCGTCGTTGTAAGTAGCTTCAGCATTGAAGTTCGCAGCATTGTGGTCAGTGCAACCAAATACTTGAGCATCAGTAGAAGTGAAAGTCAGGTCATAAGCTCTCCAAGCAGCACCTTCGGCATCCCATCCCTGAAGGTTGATGATACCTGTGGCAGTTCCGTCAGTAGTCAATTGCATCAACAACACACGGTTTCCAGCTTGAGTAGCAGCCTGAACGTCAGTAGGAACTACAAACCAAGCTCCATCAGTGACGGTCAATTCAGAACCATTCAAGAAGTTGTTATAGTCTACACCAACTGTCCATAGGTTGTTATTGGTGCTATTCGTAGCTCCAATAGTAACCCAACTATCATAAGCAAGAGATCCTTCTAAAGCAACAATTTGCTCGTTTACGTCCAAAGACGAAAAACTACCATATTGGTGCTGGTAGAAAGATGTGGTGGTAGCCACGTTTAATACGTGCTCGCCGTCAGCGAAAACAGCGTGCAATGAATGCTCTGCTGAGGGAAGTACAGCGTAAACTCGGTACGTGTTACCTTCAACTTGGCCGCCGTTATTTACAGCTTCGACGACCAACTCAACATTGCTGGCACTCGCACCAAAGGCGAGGAAAGAGGCCGCAGCCAGTGTGAAAAGGTTCTTCATTTGAATGAATTATTAGTTATTTCTGGTCAAGATTTGATGTCTGTTGAGGCTAAGATAAGTCATTTCATCATTATTCCCAAACTTTCTTTGTCGAAGTTAATAAAAATTTCATAGACGGAACGCGATATCTCAACGATGAATCAAAGAAACACTAATATATCCGGATTTCCAAACGAACAATTTTCTGCATTTCAATCCCGGTGGATTTTCTCAGTCTTAATTTCGCATATATACTTAGAAGCAATATGAGCACCCCTTTTGTACAGCACTACGTCCTAGATGAGTGGATCCATGATGAAAATTATGGAGACGAATTATTGATGAATGCAATAAGTGGCGATCCTGTTGCAAGAATTAGTAAGCAAGACTTGGATTTCGAGTCCATCTTGGAGTTTAGCCGAACTGTCGGCAACCCGAATCTGCGGAAGCTAACCTTTCAGCAACGTGGTTTGATGCTCAAGAGATTGGCCTTGCACTTATTAAAGCACAAAGAGAAATTTTATGCTGCCAGTTGGGCTACTGGAGCCACCAGGACAGACGCATGGATTGACATCGAGGGAGGAATCGGGAATTTATTTAGTTATGCGAGCCTTAGACGTCAATATGGCGATCAACCTTTTGCAATAGAGGGTGCATTCATTCCACTTGGAAAAGAGGGTTCTTTTGGAGGGCAGCACATTTTAACTCCAAAACTTGGTGTAGCCGTTCATATTAACGCATTTAACTTCCCTGTTTGGGGAATGCTGGAGAAAGTGGCCGTGAATTGGCTCGCTGGAGTGCCTGCTGTTGTGAAACCTGCTTCTGCTACTGCATTTCTTACCGAAGCTGTAGCCCGAGAGATCATAGCTTCAAAAATCTTACCGCCTGGCGCTTTACAACTCATTTGCGGTCCAGCTAGAAATTTATTGGATTTTGTAGACGAAAGAGATGTCGTGACTTTTACAGGGTCAGCTTCTACAGGAATGCATTTGAAATCTCACCAGCGATTGCTTTCTCATTCTGTACCATTTAATATGGAGGCTGATTCATTAAACGCTACCGTATTGGGATTGAGTACCGATCCTACCGACCCTGAATTTGATCTATTCATAAAAGAGGTCAGAAAGGAAATGACTGTTAAATGCGGTCAAAAATGCACAGCAGTTCGTCGAATCTTTGTTCCTGACCATCTGATTGACCAGGTGCAGGAGAAACTTTCTGACGCCTTATCAAAGACCACAATTGGGGATCCACAAGTGGATGGTGTCCGAACGGGAGCATTGGTTAATGCTGATCAAAAAAATGAAGTAGAAGCTAAAGTTCAGGAACTTTTGTCGGAAGCTGAACTAATCTACAAACACGAGCAAGAACCAATAGGGCAAAAAATTTCAGACTCCGCTTTTCTCGGTCCGGTATTGCTGAGAAATAACGACCCTGAAAATGCAGTAAAATGTCATGATATAGAGGCGTTTGGGCCAGTTGCAACCCTCATGCCATACCATTCTACTGATCAAGTCATTCACTTGGTGAACAAAGGAAAGGGATCGTTATGCTGTTCCTTGATTACTCACGGTGCCAAAGAGGCTTTTGATTTCGTACAAGGTTCGGCCCCCATGCACGGCCGCATTCTAGTTTTGGATCGTGATTGCGCAAAAGAATCCACTGGCCATGGCTCCCCGCTCCCATTGTTAACCCATGGAGGACCGGGTCGCGCCGGTGGCGGCGAAGAGATGGGCGGAAAGCGAGGTGTAAACCATTACATGCAATGCACGGCGATTCAAGCCTCTCCTACCATGTTGACGCAAATCACCCAAACCTATCAGCCAGGCGGTAACCGCAATGAGGCGAATCCTCATCTCTTTCAGCAATATTTTGAAGATTTGATCATAGGTGACACGGTGACAACTGCAAAACATACTGTGACGGAAGCTGATATTGTGAATTTTGCTAATGTCAGCGGAGATCATTTTTACGCCCACGTCGACGAAACAAGCCTTGATGGGACGATTTTTGAAAAGAGGGTAGCGCATGGTTACTACCTTTTGAGTAAAGCTGCAGGGCTCTTTGTAGACCCGAAAAAGGGTCCTGTATTGTTGAACTATGGTATTGAACAGGCTCGATTTACAAAGCCTGTTTATCCTGGGACGACGGTTGGTGTTCGGTTAACCGTCCAGGATAAGATTGAACAAGAGAAAAAAGACCCAGAGGATATCCGAAAAGGTATTGTCAAATTTTATGTGGATATGTATGACGAGTCAGGAGAAAGTGTTGCCATTGCTACCATACTCACAATGGTAAAATGTAGGAATCAAGAGGCGTAATGCACATTAAAGTATTACTTGTGTCACTCGCATTCAGCGTGTATTTGCAAATGCACGGCCAATCATATCGTGATACAGGTCAATTGGACTTCCTTTCAGGTGATCAAATAAGCCGCGATCTTGATTCATTGTACTCATGGATATTGAGGTACCATCCATCACCTTTCGTCCATTGCTCAGAGGATGAACTTTCTTCGTCCTATGACCAGGCGAAAATGACATTTGCTGGAGGCGGTTCGCTGTTTTCAGAGGCTCAAATGATTGCTCGGATTTGCAATACGTTAAAAGACAGTCATACGGGATTGAGCCTTCAAGATTTGTCAAACCGTCTTGGGACGATTCATGGGCACCTTCCCATAGAAATTGAAGCAATTAACAATCAACTCATTATCGTCAAATCACTGGAAGACCAGTCTATCATAGGGGAAGAAGTGGTTCTGGTTGAACAAACTCCCGCACGATCAATACTCGGGAGCGCCCTGCCCTTGGTCTCGCAGGAAGGTGATGCCCAAATTGGTCGCCTCAGAGTAGCTGAGAAGTTATGGAATGATTTGGCACCTTTTGCCGTTGGTTCTCGGCCTGGCGATTCCGTGCAAGTTTACTTGTCAAATGGAGTAACCATTCTACTTCCTGTCCATGACAACGAGCAAATGGAACATTTAGAGGAAGCTGATCTACCAGGATGGGGTTGGGAGGCCATTGAACTTGATGAAAAGGGAAACTTTGCCGTCAAATTGACCATTGGGAATTTTCACCCAGATCAACCTCAAAAGTTCAATCGAGAGCTTCGAAATTTTTTCCGTTTTGTTCATACCCAAGATAGCAACCGATTTAAGGGGCTAATTTTAGATTTGAGAAATAACAGCGGCGGTCATATTGCTGCCATGGCTGATTTTTTGCAATTCTTGATTCAAGAAGATACTAAAATTCCATTTGGAGTTCAGGTGAATGTTACAGATTTGGCCGAGGAACAATTGTCGGGTCGAAGGTCTTTCCGGAGAACAGGTGGAAAACAATATGGTTCCAATTTGATAGCGATGAACCGAACCTTGTGTTCATTCCCACGTGATTCCATCGCTTTTATCCCTTTTAATGCAGAGATTCATCCGAATCGACGATTTGCTTTTGAAGGGCCAACTTCCCTCCTGCTCAATGGCCTTTCTGCATCTGCATCGGTAACGATTGCTTCTTGGTTTATCCGGTCGAATCGTGGAGTGACAATAGGAGAATCTCCAATGGGCAGCATCAGCGGAACTTTTGGTAATCCGCTGAAATTAATACTCCCAGAATCAGGATTGCATGTGAACATTGCCTCTGCGCGGTATTTTACTCAAAACCCTATTCAATGGGAAGCAAAGCCAATTCTGCCTGACATTCCAATTAACCAGACCGTCGAAGACTTAAAGTTGGGCAAAGATCCTGTGCTGGAGCAGGCAATCATTTGGCATTCTACTCACTAATGAATCGGCTATGAGACAACGATTATCCTCTTTTCTTCTCTGGAGTGTGTTATTCATGGTTTTTATTGGTTGTGAAACGAAACCACTTGAGCCACATGAAAGGGTCAACCCATTCATTGGAACGGGTGGACATGGGCACACTTATCCCGGTGCCACCTCCCCTTTCGGAATGGTTCAACTCAGTCCAGACACGCGATTAACTGGTTGGGATGGTTGCGGCGGATACCACTATAGCGACTCCATTATCTATGGTTTTAGTCACACCCACCTTCAAGGGACTGGTGTGTCTGATTATGGAGATATCTTATTTGCTCCTTGCACGCGGTACAAGGAAGGTGCAGAAAACTGGTCTGAACGGTATTCAAGTGCTTTTTCACATGATCATGAGTTTGCTGAGGCTGGATATTATTCAGTTTTACTTGAAGACCAAGGGATTGAGGTTGAATTGACCACCACTCCGCATGTAGGAATCCATCGTTATCGAATGACAAAGCCCGATACGATGACCCTCGTGATAGACATGCAACATCGGGATCAACTGCTGGAGTATAGTATTTATCCTTTGAATGACACGACATTGGTCGGGCATCGGATTTCAAACAATTGGGCTACCGAACAGCACGTTTATTTCGCAGCGCGATTTGACCAGCCATTCGAGTGGCTTGATCAATTCACTGAGGTCAATCCACCCATTAAGAATGACGCTGGAGAATGGGTTCAAGATGTTGAGTTTGTACCAGTCTTTGGGTGCGATTTTGGAATCATTGAAGAGTTAAATATCGAAGTCGCGCTGAGTTTTGTGAGCATCCAAGGAGCGCTAGCAAATTTAGCTGAAGAAGCGGTGCATGAGAGCTTTGAAGGATATCGATCTGCTGCGGAGAAGGAATGGAACAAGCATCTAAGCGGAATTGAAGTAAACGGAGGAAGTGACCGAGAACTTGAAATCTTTTACACCGCATTGTATCACTGCCTCACTACTCCGAACATTGCCAGCGACGTAACTGGCGAGTACAGGGGAACAGACCTAAATATTCATCAGCTTGAGGAAGATGAAGGAGATCACTACACCGTGTTTTCTTTATGGGACACTTTTCGTGCGCTGCATCCGCTGCTGAATTGGATTGAGCCTGAGAAGTCGAGGGATTTCATGAGGTCCATGCTCAGGATGTATACCGATGGTGGGCAACTCCCCGTATGGGAATTATCGAGCAATTATACCGGCTGTATGATTGGTTACCACAGTGCCCCGGTGATCGCCGATGCAATTACTTGGGGAATCGAAGATTTTGATTTGACAATGGCATTGGATGGTCTGATTCAAGCTGCCGACAGCGCTCATTTGGGCATTCCAGCTTATACGGAATTGGGCTACATACCATTGGAAAAAGAGCATGAGTCAGTATCCAAAACCCTGGAGTATGCTTTCGATGATGCATGCATCGCCCGGGTGGCGAAACATTTGTCGGACCAGTCCAATGACAAAGCTTATCCATTTGAACTTGATTCGATCATTGAACGTTTTTCCAGAAGGGCCCTATCCTACCGAAATTTATTCAATCCAGAAACAGGATTCTTCCAACCCAAAAGAGGGGCAGCTTGGCTGGAGCGCTTTGACCCAAAAGAAGTCAATTTCAATTATACGGAAGCCAATGGATGGCAGTATAATTTTTTCGTTCCTCATGATGTGAACGGCCACATCCAGCTTTTAGGAGGGCCTTCAGCCTATGGCGACAAATTGAATTCCATGTTCACATCTTCAAGCGAAACGACTGGACGCCAGCAAGCAGACATCACTGGACTTATTGGTCAATATGCCCACGGAAATGAGCCCAGTCACCATATGGCTTACCTGTTCCCCTATGTAGGTGAGGCTCATCGAACAGCCGAATTGGTCGACCAAATTAGAGATGAACTCTACACCAACCTCCCGGATGGTCTTTCTGGAAATGAAGATTGCGGTCAAATGAGCGCATGGTACGTGTGGAGCGCACTTGGAATGTATCCGGTTTGCCCAGGATCTTCCGAGCTGATTTTTGGTACGCCTCAGTTTGAATCGGTCAAAATTCGACCTCAATCATCGGGTGGAAACGCGATCGGGACAGAAACTACCATCCTCAGAAAAGGCAATGGCATCTATCCGCAACAAGTTCGATTCGAGAGCTATGCAGACACCCTAGCGTTGATGAATTCTATTCAAAAAATCGATCTTTTGCGTGGTGGAACTCTGGTGGTGAATTGTAGCACAACTCCGAAAAGTCCTTCTCCGAATCCATCCCAATTACCTGTTAGTCGCTGGGATGATCGCGATTTCATCTCTGTCCCGATTGTTAACGCACCTCGGACGTTTAAGGATTCAGCACAGTTGGAGTTGAATTTGAACGAAAAAGATGCGAGCGCGCAGATTCTTTTCAGATTGAACCAAGATTTAAATGAGCTCCAGGGGTTTGAGCCATGGCGAACCTATCAAACGCCAATCAACATCACTAATACGACCGTGATTGAAGCGAAAGCCTTACGCTCAGATGGTGTTTCGAGCCCAATTGTTGGTCAAACGGTTTACCAAGTTAATCACGGCCATCGACTCTTGTCCATCAGTGAATATGATGCGCAATATGCAGCAGGAGGAGATCAGGCCTTGATTGATGGAATCCACGGTGAACATCAATATCAGACTGGTGATTGGCAAGGATACTGGGGAAAGACAGTAGAGGGTGTCATCGATTTAGGAAACGCTAAAACAATCACAGAGGTGAAAATTGGAGCTTTGAGGGATATTCGACCTTGGATATTCTTGCCAAAATCTGTCACTTTTGAATCAAGCATGAATCAACTGAATTGGACAACCTTCGGAACGATTACAATTGAAGAAGTTCAGGAAGACCCAACGCCAGAAAAGTTTGTTTACTCCTTGAGGAACGAAATGGTTGGACAATGGATTCGATTCAGAATTGAACCATTTGGAACGTTGCCAGACTGGCACTTAGGAGCTGGTAACCCCAGTTGGACCTTCCTAGACGAAATTGATATCATTACCCAGGATTGATGAGTCGAGCATTCTTGAATCAAGGTCTGGCGCAGACCACCATGCATCCTTTAGACCTCAAAGTCAAAAGCGCCCGGGGCGGATATTTGATTTTGGAGGACGGAACCAAAGTACTCGACTTCATTTCAGGTATAGGCGTGAGTTCATTTGGTCATGGACACCCCATCATCAATGCGGCAATTCAAGAACAAATCAACACGCATTTGCATGTCATGGTTTACGGTGAGGTTCATCAATCTTCCCAACAACGCGCTGCGAAGAACTTACTGGCCTTGCTTCCGGATGCATTGGATGCCGTCTATTTCGTTAATTCTGGCGCCGAGGCCATTGACGGAGCCATCAAACTTTGCAGAAGGGTAACCGGAAAGAAAAAAATCGTTTCATTTACGGGTGCCTACCATGGAAATACCATTGGAGCTTTGAGCATCAGCGCAAACGAAATAAGAAAGGCCCCTTTCCAACCTTTACTCGATCAAGTGAGCATTCTCCCTTGGAATGAGCCGAGTTCAATTGACTCAATAGACAATGAAACGGCGGGGGTTTTTCTTGAAACCATTCAAGGCGATGCAGGGATTCGAATTCCAGATGTTCACTGGATTCAATCCTTGCGAAAAGCATGCACCAAGAAAGGTGCTCTGCTGGTACTTGATGAGATACAATGTGGAATGGGACGATCAGGAAAGCCATTTGCATTTGAACATTTCGACGTCGTTCCGGATATTTTGTGCTTAGGAAAAGCATTGGGTGGTGGGATGCCCATAGGAGCCATGGTCTCCAACGTTTCATTGATGGAACAGCTTGCGTATGCGCCGGATCTTGGTCATATCACAACGTTTGGGGGCCATCCTGTGGCATGCGCGGCTTCGGCTGCAGCCTCGCAACTCCTTGCAGATGTGGACTGGGAGGAGCTGGAACGGATTGGATCCCGAATCGAAGTGGAATTGGAGGGTATAGATGTTGTTCAAGAAGTCAGACGAATGGGGTTATTCATTGCTGTTGAACTTCAAAACGCCGACCAAGTGAATCAAGTCGTAAAAGGCTGTCTGGATAATGGAGTATTGCTGTTCTACTTTTTGAGCACTCCGCAAGCATTTCGAATGGCGCCCCACTTGAATATCAGTCACGAAGATTTGGAGCTGGGATTGGACGTAATCAAGAGACAGCTTACTCTGCTAGATTCTTAAAGCGATGCTCAATTTTGATTCTCAGGTTGAGTCTTGGTCGTAAAAATGAATTGACTGATTGATCGTATGCTGCGTTTCGCCTCAGGCAGTATATCAGGAAATAGCTGCCATCCATGCAGCGCACTGCGTTCAATCCGCGTGAATAACGACCGGTTTTGATTCGCAAATGTTTTGCGAATTAACTCGAAATCATACCATAAATACTCAGCTTCAGACGCTTCTACATACACCTTTGGTAACTTGGATAGGTCATTCGCTAAAGGATAAACTTTTGGATTATCAGGAGAAAGATCTTTCAAGTAGTAGCGCGCGTATTCGAAAACATCTTTTCGATTGAATGGACTCATCTTGGTTCTCTCAAAGAGATTACTCTCGGACCAGTAACCTAAGTCCAACCATGGTGAGAGTAAAATCAAACCATTTGGAATCTTTTGATGCTTGTTAGCAATTTCGAACAATGCCGACATCGCCAAATTGCCACCTGCGGAATCACCGAGCAACCACCAATCTTGTGCATCTCCGATAATTGCTTCGCAAGAGCGAACCACATCCTCTAATGGAATTGGGAATGGAAATTCAGGGGCCAATCGATAGGCTGGTATCCAAACTTCACAATTAACACTTCTCACAAGAGCAGTCGCCAATGCACGATGAGTCTGCACCGACCCAAAAGCAAAGGCACCTCCATGAACCAAAATTACGGTCTTTCTCTGCTGATCTCCAATGGTTTTTTTCGGGAAAAGATGCGCTGCAGGGATTCCATTCAATTCTTTCATTTTGAACACCACAGAACGATTCCCTGGATACAAACCAGATAACCGATCCAATAGTGTCCTCAATTGGATTGGCGTCAATTTCAAAAAATTCCTTCGGACAAATCGGCCAAATAGGTTTGAGATGGATAAGAAATGATCCGAAATGGACGATGAAGCGCTATTGTCTGTATCCTTGGGCATCCTTTAGCATCATTGACTAGAACGAAAAACAGGATAACGATTCGCCGAACCCTCGTAATGCATGGATGCTCGATAGAGCCAGTCGAGCTGCGCACGTCCGTCTTCTTTTAATTCCGGATTATCCGCAAGTTCCAATTCAAATTTCATCCTTAAATCGTCATCCAACTTGAGCATTTCTTCGGCGGTTTCTTCAAAAACGTATGCGCTGTAATATTCCTTTTGTTGCATTGCACTGTCGAAAAAATTCCATCGAAAAAATGAGTCATGGCCTCTAGGGTCGAGTACTTCAATGATATAACGCATTGCAGGCTGGTGGCTTTCAATAATAAAGTCACCTGCATAAATCTGGACAGGCTCAATGCGAATCTCCAGCGAATCGAATGAATTCAAATGATGACCCTCATAAGGTTTATTCGTAGAGCGGAAGCCTTGGATGTACGTTACTTCCATGTTGATGAGGGTGTCATTTTCAAATCTTCTCATGATTACGCCGTTTTGCTGCATTCGCTCAATGACTTGACGCCAAGCTTGAGGAACAACAAAGTGATCCGGAATGAGAGCGTATTGGGAGGCATTATACTGATTGTAGAAAGGAATCTCTTTCGTCCAAGTCTTTGTCCTGTCGTATTTCAATCGAACATCACCGGTTACGTTGCTTATCTCTTTCCGTGCCTCGAATCCATTAAAGGTGATCGGATTGTATCGATCAACATCATGTTCCCAATGCACAGGCAATGAATCTGATAAAAAGCAGCGATCCAACTCCAATCCCTTTAGTTCTAGAATCTCATCGTGATGTGCCTTCATGAATTGAACCACACCCTCAATAAGTGACATGGTTGCCTTCACTCTCTCTGAAAATGGCTTGAGCATATGGGCCTCAGAGGTTAATCCGATACAACCAAAGAGAACGGCATAGCCTGTGCTATATCGCGGAGTCTCTAAAAAGCCAATCAATCCGTCATCCGGAGTCTCTCCCTTTGAAAACACATAGGGACACATCGATTGCTCTTGCTCTGCCATGAATTCGTACAAGAACGGTTCCATTGTATTCTGAATGAAAGGACCCAAAACGGGGCCTGCCTTGTTGTGTTGGGTTGAAATCAAGGTCATCGAATAAGGGTAATCTGCCCCATTGGTCGTGTGTGTATCGATGAAGAGATTTGGAGCAAAAGCATGAAAAAGAGCTGCAAAGGCAAAAGCATTTTTGCTGTCCATTTTTATGAAATCACGATTGAGGTCGAGATTTCGTGCATTTCCCCGGAAACCGTATTCTTCGGGACCATCTTGATTGGTTCGGGTACAACAGTTCCTATTCAATGCTCCACCCACATTGTACATCGGAATAATCACAATATCGATGGTGGCTGTCAGTTCATCCAGAGTTGACTTGTCAGATAAAAGTTCCCTCAACCAGCTAATCGAAGCATCGACTCCACAAGGTTCACCGGGATGAATCGCATTGTTAATGAGCAACCCCAAACGATTGGGATTTGATTGGCGATAGGTCTTAAAAGATTCCAAATCTTTGATTTCTTGACCATCCTTTCCAATAACCATCGCATGGATGGGTCTCCCAACATCACTCGAACCCACTTCGAAGAAGGCCGCATTAGCAGAATTTACCGCTAATTCTCGGTAGATCGACACCACTTCTTTCCAAGTTGGTGTCCTGTTATTGAGTGGAAGCCCCTCGGGGTCGGATTTCGTATCTTGACATTGAATGGCGTCAGAAAAAAAGACTAAACCCAACGCCATTATCATACCGAGGTACTTAAACTTCAATGGTCCATGCATCACCACATTTTTTATTCTCCACAAAAGTCGGAACTTTGGCGAAATGATTCGTTTCACTCCATCATCAAGCGGAATTCCTAAACAAGGAGACATTTTGCTAGCTGAACCGTTCATGAATGATGCGCACTTCGGTCGCAAAGCAATTCTATTATGCGAGCACAATGAAGAAGGTTCATTTGGATTTGTGTTAAATAACTTCATTCAGGTAGGCTTAAACGAACTCTTGGATGACCTCCCTCCTTTCCACAGCAAACTAAGTTTGGGTGGCCCGGTAAAAAATTCGAATTTGTATTACCTCCATACCTATTCGAATGCCCCAGATTCCATTGAAATCCTTCCAGGTCTATTTATGGGTGGCGATTTTGAATGGGTTCGAGAACTCATCCATCAAGAGAAAGCCTTGGATGGAAAACTCAGGTTCTTTATCGGATATGCAGGTTGGACACCTGGACAATTGGAAGATGAAATTCGGAGTCATTCTTGGTTTATTACGAGCGCCTCGATTCAATCCATCATGGATACAACAATAGAAGAGGAACAACTTTGGAAAAGTCTAATAACTGATATGGGAGATCAGTTCCAGCATATAGCGAACGCTCCGGCAGACCCTTCATTGAACTAGTCTGGTTGGTCAGCCGGTCATAATGACTTCATACCCACTGTGACTTCGAACGTTGAGGACTTCGCCAGATTCAAAGATTAAATACTGACCTTTTATACCTAGCAGCATCCCTTGAAGGACTTGTGCCTTTTCGAGTTTCTTGGACGTTATTTTATCGGGATATTTTAAAACGGGATATTTGAATCGCTTAGGTTCGAAATCCTCTACGAAGAAAGGTTCATACTCCGACCCCAACTCTTCAAAGCAATGCTCCACCCATTCCAGCATCTCTACGGGATCGAATTGAACGTCTTGAAGCATCTGACGATAGTTCGTTTTATCCGAGAGGATGGACTTCAATTTCACTTCAATTTCTCCTGCCAATTGGCGGTAAGGAGTTTGAACAATGGGGACTGCACCCACAGCACCCTGATCGTGCCACCTTGAAGGAATGTTTGTACAACGTGTCACTCCAACCTTTAAACCACTTGTTTGGGCTAAGTACACATAATGCGGTTGGTTGTGGTGTTCATTCTCCCAATCAAAATCGCGTAAGGCGATTCCTTCATGAATGCGACTCAATTCAGGCCTGAAAACACTTGGTGTTGCGGAAGGATGCTCCATCCATGCTGCGTAACTCATGCCTTCCCCAAAAGATTTTCTAATTAATTGTCCTGTGATGCGGCAGTGAATTCTCCCTGTGAATTCAATTTTTACAAATTGCCCAATCCAATCAGCCATTTCCATCGCAGGAAGGGGCTCCTTGACGACTGCTCCCTTAAGCGCATAAGAAACATTTTCTTCGCTATTTGAACTTTCGCTCGCTGTTAATTTCCTTAGATTTCCTCTCCATTCCATGGTGATCAGGTTTCATGTGCGCTTTGCATTGCAATATTCTCGAAAAAAATGATTATTTTGCGCTTTGAACTAATTGAACACACATGAAGCAATTTTTACTTTTTGCAACTTTGGCTTTTAGCACACTTTCATTCTCACAAGCCCTTTATGAGGAAGGATTCGAAGGATTCGCTGCAGGTGATTATGTTTCTGACAGCCCAGTTTGGATTACTTGGACTTCTGGACAAGAAGGTTCTGCCGGAGACGCTCAGATTTCTGATGAGCAAGCCCACACGGGGTCGAACTCATTGAATATTTATGCAAACAGTGCCACAGGTGGTCCAATGGATGTGGTTTTGCTCGCAGGATTGGACGAGGGTGTTTATGAGGGTGCTTGGTGGATGTACGTTCCAGATGGAAACTCAGCCTACTACAATGTTCAAGAAGATCAATCCCCTGGCGTAGGTTGGGCTTTTGAAGCCACTTTTGCCTTCACAGGAGACATGCAAATTGTTGCAGATGGAGCGACTGTCGGATCTGGCACCTTCCCGATAGCAACATGGTTTGAAGTAAAGCATTTACTCGACTTAGACAACGACATGGTTACCATCCTGATTGATGGTACCGAAGTTGGATCTTTTGCGTTTGATTCACCTTTTGGAGGAATCAATTTCTACGGTATGGGTGATGGAACTACCGTCGGAAACTATTTCGTAGACGACATCACACTCGCTATCCCTACCGACATTGCAACACCTGCAGCAGAGGTCTCATTCAACTTTGGACCCAATCCTGCAACCAATTACATCAATCTGAAGGGCCAACCTAACAATGCGACGCTACGCATTCATGCATTGAATGGTCAATTGGTACACCAACAAATCGTAAACAACATGAATAAGGGACAAACCATCGAGCTGAACCTTGACAATGGCGTATACTTTTTGGAAGTAGTGGCAGGAAATCAACGAACTACGCAGCGATTGGTGATCAGCCAGTAATTGTAAAGAATTAGTTTTAGAGAAGAGTTCGCAACTGCGAGCTCTTTTTTTTGTCCATAAATTCTTTCCGGTATGGTTATTGCCATCGACGTGTTAAGAAATGTAGGCTTAAGCGAAAGCCCCATTCTCTCTCTATGGATTTAAATTTGATGTTTCAAGAGATGACGAGTATGAAAGAAAAATACAAGTGGATAGGAACTGTGGTTTTCTCCTTTTCGATTGTTATTGCACAAGGGCAAAAGCCCTCTATCAAAATTAAGGAGGCATCAACGACCACCCCCGATTATCAAATTGATGTGACAGTTGAAGGATTGGCAAATGATACAGTCTATTTAGCTCACTATTACGGGAACAAACTTTATTATTCCGATACAACGGTTACGGACGCCAGAGGAAGGCTCACATTTCCGGGTCGAACCTTTGAACGATGCGGAAAACACGCCATCGTGATCCCTGGACCGAAGTTTTTTGAATTCATGGCTGTAACAGAAGACATTGTTTTAAAGACGACTGCTTCTGACCCAACCAACAACGTTTTGGTTGTTAAAAGTGATGAGAATAAGGTGTTTTATGATTACCTGAAATTCATCCAAGAGCGCAGGAAAATCGCTGAGCCCTTAGAAGCCATATTAAGTGATAGCACAGCGTCGGAATCAAGCGTCAATGAATCTCGTCAGCAATTACAGGCACTGGGTGATGAGGTCGCTAACGAACAAAAGAGAATCTTAGAGGTCCATTCTGACAAGTTGTTTGTAAAATACTTGAATATGGTTCTGGAACCGGAAATTCCAGAAGTGCCAGAAAACATTGCAAAGCCGCAGGAATTACAATACAGGTGGTACCGAGACCATTACTGGGATCGCGTAGATTTTTCAGACCCGCGTTTGGTTCATGATGGCAGTTTTCATCAGTTACTGGATAAATATTGGAATCGAGCCATCCCACAAGTGCCTGATTCTTTGATCGTAGAGGCAAATCGATTATTGAATAAAGCCGCTGGAAATGACGAAATGTTTAAATACATCACCCATTACATCACATTCAATTCCGAGTCTTCTCAAGTCATGTGCATGGATAAGGTGTTTGTTCATATGATTGACACCTACTACCAAACAGGCAAAGCAAAATGGATGAATGACAGCCAGCTTCAAAAAGTCATTGATCGGGCCAATGAACTTCGCGATAGTCAATGCGGAAACATCATGCCCAATATTATTTTGCCAGGATTGGATCAGGAAGAATGGATTTCCCTCTATGACGTAGAAGCGAAATATACCGCTGTCCTCATTTGGGAAAGTACTTGCGGCCATTGTAAAAAGGAACTTCCAAAGTACAAGGAACTCTACGCTGAATGGCATCCGAAAGGGCTGGAGATTTTTGCTATTGGAAATGATTTCGAACCCGAACCGTGGCAAGAATTCGTCACAGAAAAAGGTTATACCGATTGGATCAATGTGAGTGACAACCCATTGGTAAACGCACAGGATAGCGCCACGGTGTTGATTTATTCAGGGGTGACCAATTTGAAGAGCTTGAATTTCAGAACCACTTTTGACGTGTTTGCTACCCCGAAGGTTTTTTTACTTGATGAGAATAAAAGAATTGTTGCGAAACAAATCGGAGCTGAACAAATGGGAGATATTCTAGGTCGCCTTGAAGAGATGGAGCGAAAGGGTATCAAATATTGATCCTATTCATTCAGCTAACGGCAGTTCAATGCTGAAGTTCATGGAAACAAAAAGGCCCGCTTGAAGCGGGCCTTTTCATTTGGTTGGTTAAGTTGGTCCTAATGCCTTTATTCCGGGCAAGGTAGACCGAATGAGCTCAATAAGATCAACAAGTCGGAAGTTCCAACAATGCTGTCAAGATTCAAATCACCCAAACACGCTGGAGAGTAATCACAGCTGCCATCGTCGTTGATGGCTGCTGCATCGTAGCTCGTAGCGTTCGGATTCGTACATCCTTCGGGATGTGAAGCATCAGCAATCAGCAGCTGAGCAGCTTGTGAAACGTTTGCGCAGACATCTGTTACAGTGTAAACACGGGTCACACTGTAGCGTCCGTCATCGAGACGGCCAGCAAAATCTACATAAAGCACAGTGTTTACTCCCGTATCATCTGATGCAGTTCCAGCGAAATCTGTAGAAGCCCAATCTGAAGTGGCAACAGCAGTTTCTACAACGCCTGTTAGGCTCAAATGAGGCTCGTTGAATTCTCCAATGCATCCAGCAGGCTCATCGAAATCGCAAATTCCATCAGCGTCGCTATCTGTACAAATGGTTTGATCGCAATCATCCCAACCAGCAGGAATGTAAGTGCATGTAACGTTGTTACTCAAAGTAGCTGTAGCATCATAGTTACAGGCTGTGGCATCAGTACATCCAGCACAGGTAGAAAATTCGCATGTGCCATCATTTTCTGTAGCATCAGAATCATAGTTGCAAGCTGTGACGATTGTACATCCAAGTACTTCGATTTCATCACAAACGCCATCTTCATCCTCATCTGTCAAGCAGTTACCTGCACAGTCGAGATAATCTTCTGTCGGATAGCTACATGAACCATCTTCCTCTGTAGCGGAAGCACTGTAATTACACGCATCACTGTCTGTACAGCCTAATACCTCGAATTCATCACATACTCCATCCCCATCGGCATCATTCAAACATTCATTGGCGCAATCATAGCCCGCATCTGGGTAATCGCAATCCAAAGGTTGATTTAAAGTAGCTGTTGGATCATAAGTACATGCTGTAGCATCCATACAGCCTACGCAAGAAGTGAAGTCACAACCTGCATTATCAGTTGCACTTGCGTCGTAATTACAAGCCGCTGAGTTCATACAACCAACCACTTCTTCTGCATCACAAACTCCATCGCCATCGGTATCAACACCACTTCCTCCACAAACACCGCAAGCATCATTAAATTCACATGAACCATCGTCTTCCGTTGCTGACGCATTGTAGTTACAGGCGCTAGCGTTCGTGCAACCTGATACCTCATCAGCGTCACAAACACCATCGTTATCAGCGTCTCCGTCAACTACAGAACCGGTGCCGTCAGTCTCACCAGAGCAAGTATCACAGCCTGTTGCATAAACGCATTGTAATAATTCGTTCAATGTAGCAGAGGCATCGTAGTTACAAGCAGTTGCATCCATGCATCCAACACAAGATGTGAAATCACAACCAGCATCATCCGTAGCTGTTGCATCATAATTACATGCGTCATCATTCATGCATCCAGCAATCTCATCTGTATCACAAACGCCATCACCATCAGTATCTACTCCAGGTCCGCCGCATACTCCACAAGCATCGAGGTACTGGCACGAGCCATCATTATCGGTAGCATTAACATCGTAGTTACAAGCATTGCTATCGGTGCAACCGGCAACTTCATCTGCATCGCAAACACCGTCGTTGTCGGAGTCACCATCCACAACGGTTCCTGTTCCGTCGGTTTCTCCAGAACAACTGTCGCAACCAGAAGCGTATACACACTGGAGCAACTCGTTCAATGTTGCAGAAGCATCATAATTACAAGCAGTAGCGTCCATGCAACCTACACAAGAAGTGAAGTCGCAGCTACCATCATCTGAAGTCGCGGCACTATTGTAATTACATGCATCATCATTGGTGCATCCAGAAATCACACACGAACCGTCATCGTTGGTAGCTGTTTCATCATAGTTATCTGCTGCAGCGTTAGTACATCCGTAGCAAGAGTCGAAATCACATGGCACTGGATACAAATTGTTTGGGTCGTAATCACAGCCATCTTCGTTCATGCAACCAGTGCAGCTGCTCCACTCACAGTCACCTTCCAATCCGAAATTACAGGCAGAAGGATTGTTACAAATCGCCATCATACCAGCTGGAGGAGGATTACCAGCTAAGCCACCTGAACAAGGAGTCGAGCCACCGTTGTCCGGTGAACAAAGAGAGATTTCGAAATACGTGGCAGAACTATCATAATTGCAATCTGATGGAATCATACATCCATAGTTGCTCGGAAGACATGATCCGTCGTCATCTGTCGCTTGCGCATCGAAGTTCGGTGCACTTGAATCGGTGCAACCAGCAACTTCATTGTCATTGCATACTCCGTCATTGTCTGTGTCTCCGTCAACTACCGACCCTGTTCCATCTGTCTCTCCAGAGCAAGTATCGCACCCTGATGCGTAAACACACGTTGGAATGCTTTTCGTAGCACTTGCGTCATAATTACAAGCTTGAACGACGGTACATCCAGCACAAGAAACACTTTCACAAGCCTCGTTAGCTACATCTGAATAATTGCATGAAGTTGTGTCGGTGCAGTTGTCAGCGTCGTCACAAATGCCATCACCATCAATGTCGGCTGCACATGAACCACCGCAAACCCCTAATGCATCATTGGATTGGCATGATCCATCGTCGTCGGTTGCAGAAGCATCATAATTACATGCTGAACTGTTTGTACAACCTGGCACCTCAGAAACATCGCAAACTCCGTCGTTATCTGTGTCGCCGTCTACTACAGTTCCGGTTCCGTCTGTCTGACCAGAACAATAATCACAACCCGTTGCATATACACACGTTGCAGAACTTATAGTAGCAAAGGCATCGTAGTTACAAGCTTGTACGACAGTGCAACCAGCACAAGAAACACTTTCACATGCAGCATTTCCAGCATCAGCATAATTACATGCTGAAGTATTGGTACAATTGTCTATGTCATCACAAATGCCATCGCCGTCCGTATCTGCCGAGCAAGATCCTCCACAAACTCCCAAAGCATCCAAAGAAGCACATGTTCCGTCGTCGTCTGTAGCGGCAGCGTCGTAGTTACAAGCAGCGCTGTTTGTGCATCCATCAATCTCATCAGCATCACAAACGCCATCATTATCCGCATCATTGTCTATTACCGTTCCTGAACCATCCGTTTCGCCAGAGCAAGTGTCACACCCGGTGGCATAAACACAAGAGCTCAAGTCCGAAATGGTTTTACTGACATCGTAGTTACAAGCGTTTGAAACTGTGCAACCCGCGCAAGATGTATATTCACACGAACCATCGTCATCAGTGGCAGATGCACTGTAGTTACAAGCTAAGTTGTACGTACAACCTAAAATTTCTAATTCATCACAAACACCATCACCATCTGAATCATTCAAGCAGTCTCCTCCACAATCGTAGTAAGTGGCAGGATAAGTACAAGCCCCAGAATCATCCGTCGCAGAGGAATTGTAATTGCAGGCCGCAGCATCTTGACAACCTGAAATCTCATCTTCATCACACACGCCATCACTGTCTGAGTCGTTCAAACAGTTCCCGTCACAATCAAAATGCGTCGCTCCATACAAGTCAAGCGGATAATCACACGATTCTGAATCCGCAATGGTTGCATCTGGATTGTAGTTGCAAGCTTCGGCAACCGTGCAACCAGAACAAGAAACATACTCACAACCGCTGTTTGTTGTAGCCGTGCAGTCGTAATTACAAGCTAAGTCGTTCTGACAACCCAATACTTCGTTGTCATCATAAACACCATTTCCATTGGTATCTGCTACTGGATCACCTGTTGAAGTTGTTTCAGATTGAACATAAACAGTGATCTCATTCCACATCTTTCGGGTACCACAATTATTCAACACCTCAATTGCAAAAGTGTAGTAGCCTTCAGCTGTTGCATCAAATCCTGTTCCTGCTGGATTCAAATTTGCAATCTCCGTGGATCCCATGTTCGTGTTGATCCCGAAAGACGAAAAATCCGAAGCTTGGGTAAAGGGATTGGCATCGAAGGCTTGACCGATGTTGATTGAATACATGTCTTCTTCATCGTATCCAAAGCAAGGATCAAAATCAATATGTAACACCACATCTACACTATCGAAAGCTCCTCCATCGATTCCAGCATACATCAGAATATTCCAACTTGCTTCTGGACCAGACCCAGCTGGGCCGTCCAGTGAAGAAGGGCTGAAACCTGGCTCTACATAGTAAACATTGCCATCCGTTGGCCAGTTGTCTCCTGGAATGTCAGCCCCAGGATATATTGCGGTAGTATTTCGTTTCTTCACACCAAGAAAAGTTGTGACATAGGCATTTTCTTTAATGCACAAATTGTTGTCACTGACACCTGTACCTAGGGACCAATAAGAGGAAGTATTTAAATCATTCAGATTCCAAGTACTCGAAAATAGATCGGCTTCAGTCTGTTGGGCTCCAAAACCTGCATAAGAAATTGGCGACGGTTCAGAACATAACTGACTGAATACCATGGAAGGTATAGCCAATAGGAAGATTAGTAGAAATCGCATGGTGTTATTGTGATAATTCTAAATAAAGATACAAAAAAAAGTCGACGAATTATTAATTCCAACATTTTTATCTATTAATCCGCAAGATGAACGGGTATTACGCTATCAAATTTTATTCGACTACTCTTACGAATATTTCCAGAAAAGGTTCGATAATTTTGGGAAAATGTCATTTTGACTTGTGGTTGGTGTACTTTCGCACTTTAAAACACTATTTAGCGTGAACATATTTGTAGGAAACCTCGCATGGGGTGTCGATGACATTGCCCTCCGAGAAGCGTTCGAAGCTCACGGAGCGGTAGAACGAGCCAAAGTCATCCATGATCGAGAAACCGGAAGGAGTCGAGGTTTTGGGTTTGTTGAAATGCCCAATGATGATGAAGCCAGAGCGGCCTTAGAAGCCATGGAAGGCAAAGATCTCATGGGCCGAGCAATCCGCTGCAACGAAAGCGAAGCGAGAGAACGAAGGTAATTGTTTCGGATTAAGAGACTTGCATTTCAAAAACCCTCCCAATCGGAGGGTTTTTTTGTCCCTGAACATTCTACTCACACTCCATACCATAGAATGAAAGCAAGATGAGTAAATCTGGGGTGCCTCGTACACCGTCATTATCCAAATCCGCTGTACAGGGGTTCTCTGTAGTGACGTTTTCCTCCGTACAATACATGCAGCTTCCATCATCTTGGTTAGCACCAGGAGAAAAGTTGATTGCCTCTTGGTCCAAACAGCCAAAGCAATCCCAAATACAACCTCCATCATCGGCAGTCGCTTCTGGATCAAAATTACAAGCATCGCTGTACGTGCATCCCAATATTTCAAAGGTGCAGCCTCCATTGTCATCGGTTGCAAACAAATTAAAATTGGACGCCAATTCATCCATACAACCCAAAAACTCCAATTCATCGCATACTCCATCGCCATCGGTGTCATTGAGGCAGTTTCCCGAGCAATCGTAGTTCGCGTCCGGATAAATACAGGTTCCAGCGTTTGTAGCGGATGCATCATAATTGCAGGCATTTTCGTCCTGGCAGCCTGTCACCTCCCATTGATCACACACCCCATCTCCGTCGACGTCGAACAAGCAATTTCCCGAACAATCATACCCAGAAACGGCGTAGTTGCAACTTCCGTCGTCGTCGGTAGCGTCCGAATCGTAATTGCACGATGCATAATCTGTACACCCCAAAACTTCCAATTCATCGCACACCCCATCGCCATCGGTATCATTCAAGCAGTTTCCTGAACAATCGTAATGCGTCTCCGGATAAATGCAGGTTCCAGCGTTTGTAGCGGATGCATCATAATTGCAGGCGTTTTCGTCCTGGCAGCCCGTTACCTCCCATTGATCGCATACCCCATCACCGTCGACGTCGAACAAGCAATTTCCCGAACAATCATACCCAGAAACGGCGTAGTTGCAACTTCCGTCGTGGTCGGTAGCGCCTGAATCGTAATTGCAAGATGCATGGTCTGTACAACCCAAAACTTCCAATTCATCGCATACGCCATCGCCATCGGTGTCATTTAGGCAGCTTCCTGAACAATCGTAGTGCGTCTCCGGATAAATGCAGGTTCCAGTGTTTGTAGCGGATGCATCATAATTGCAGGCGTTTTCGTCCTGGCAGCCCGCTACCTCCCATTGATCACATACCCCATCTCCGTCGACGTCGAACAAGCAATTCCCCAAACAATCAAATCCGGTAGCGGCGTAGTTGCAGCTTCCGTCGTCGTCGGTGGCGAGTGCATCGTAATTGCATGCCGTTACGTAGGTACATCCTGAAATTTCGAAACCGTCGCAAACGCCGTCATTGTCCAAGTCATTGAGACAACTGCCCTGGCAATCGTAACCTGATGCAGGATACTCACAAGGACCAACGTCTGTTGCCGTGATAAGAAAATTGCAAGCGACTGGATCCATGCATCCCGTTACTTCATCGATGTCGCAGACACCATCGTCATCGGAGTCGCCATCAATCACATAACCCAATCCATCTGCAGATCCA
This sequence comes from Bacteroidota bacterium, assembly GCA_027624855.1. Lineage (GTDB taxonomy): Bacteria > Bacteroidota > Bacteroidia > Flavobacteriales_D > Sanyastnellaceae > UA16. The sequence continues at coordinate 3,566 of JAQBTQ010000021.1, read as the reverse complement.
GAACATTGATCACAACCCAATGCGAAAAGGCAATTTCCAGCTTCGTCGGTTGCATTTTCGTTGAAGTTGCAGGCCATTGGGTTCGTACATCCTGCTATTTCTACGTCATTACATACGCCATCATCATCCGCATCATTGTCTACAACAAAACCCGAGCCATCTGCTTCACCTGAACAAGTGTCACAGCCCAAGGCATAAATGCAGTCACTTGAATCAGTGGCGATGGAATTATAATTACATGCCCATGAGTCCTGACAACCGGCTACCTCGTCTATATCGCAAATACCGTCATTGTCACCATCTCCTTCAAGGACGGTTCCGCTGCCGTCATTCTCGCCTGAACAATAATCACAACCATATGAGAATATGCAAGGAATACCGGGGTCCGTTGCTGATTCATTGAAATTACACGCAACAGGATTTTGACAACCTTCAATTTCAAATGCGTCGCAAACCCCGTCACCATCAGAATCCATCAAGCATTCACCTGCACAATCGTACCCTGTCACTGGATAATCACATTGAGCTGAATCGGTTGCTGTAGCGTCAAAATTACAAGCCGAGAGATCTGTGCAACCTAAAACTTCAAGGGCATCACAAATACCGTCAGAATCCGAATCCAGGAAGCAAGACCCATTGCAATCATAGTAGGGTTCAGGAAATTCACAGGAACCATCATTTTCTGTTGCGTTCGGATCATAATTGCAAGCTGAGGAATACGGACATCCTAGTACTTCAAACGCATTGCATATGCCATCATTATCATCATCCTGAAGACATTCACCCGCACAGTCATGAAATTCATCTACTGGGTATGCACATGAACCATCATCTGCAGTTGCTCCGCTGTCGAAGTTGCAAGCTGTTGGATCAGTGCACCCAGAACCATCATCTCCAATGACCAAGGTCAACCCCTCAGAGTTCGTGGTGACATTTGCAGCATTTCTCCATTGAACATTGCATTGAATTTCAATCGTCGCATCTTCTTCAGTTGTCAACTGTGCGATAAGAATTCTGCCTTCCGCATCAGGAAAAAACGGATTTGGAGTGGTTGTGAACCAAGAACCCCCAAACTCTAGTCCACCGGTATCAAATGACCCGCCACTATTGAATGAGGCGAGAGGCCCGTTTAAATTGATTGATTGAACTTCACCAGTTTCTCCCGGTGCTGCGCCAATGGTCAGCCATGAATCGTAAGCCAAATCAGGAAATACTCCAAAAAATAGCGGATTCACTCCTTCCGCAAAATCATAATTAATGGAAGCCTGAAAAAAACCATTTGAGCTACTTGAAGATAGAATGATGTCTGGTGCTCCTATATACGATTCAAGCGCATAAATGCTCGTGATGTAATCTGTAGGACTATCGAATTCAACGTAAACCCTATGAGTTGATCCATAAACTGAATTAGCGTGCAGTTCAGAGGTTAGTCCTACAAGTTGGGCATTTGAAATGCCAACAAATAGACAAGACATAACCATCCACAATAAATGGATATAATGCCGGCTCATTGGTGTAAATTGATTATTCAGCGAATAATATACAAATTATACCGAAACCCTCTGAGCCAGGAGTGTGAAAAAATTAAACGAATAGAATATTCATACAGAGCAAGACGCAAGAAGCGATGCCCTGTAAAAGAAATGGAATAATAAGATCCGTGGCTAGAACTTCAGCTTTTCATTCTCATCCCACAATCCCCAGGATGCTCCTACACTTCCTTCATCACCAACCTTCCAACCTTCATCGAAGGCAGCAAAGTAAAACATCTCTATCCCTTCCGTTTGCGACCATGCTTGGGCGTTAACGAAGTACTTCAAAGCATTTTCATATCCTGGGATAGCCGCGCCCAAGGCATCGCCTGCACTTGGCCAACCCGTTTCAGTTATGATAACCCGCTTATCCGGAGCGGCCTGTTTTGCCTGATAATACATCTGCTTCATGTAAAGAAGAGAATATTCAATGCTGCAACCCTCCCAATAAGGATAACAATTGGCCAAAATCACATCACATGCATTGGTGATTTCAGGGCGATTTGTAAATTCATAATAGGCATCAACATACCCTATTGGAACTTCTGGTAAGGCGAGTTTGACTCGTTTGATGTACGAAATCAATTCCTCTTCCGTCATTTCTTTGCGATACATCACTTCGTTTCCGACCGCAGCGACATCGACAAAACCAGCCTTCGCTAAATCGATCAATCCTTGAATTTCAATTTCGTTTTTCTCAAAGTCATCGCCAAGCCATGCGCCAACGAGCGTTTTGAATCCGTATTCACGAGCAAGCTTCGGAATGAGTTCGTTGCCTTGCGAACAGGAGAATACTCGAATCCATTTTGTATAAGGCTGGAGTAAGGCTAGTTTTCTTCGGATTTGGTCTTCTGAAATGTCATCACCTGGTTTCTGGCTGCCTTCATAAGGACTGAAACAGATTCCATGCATCTTTTGCTCGAGCATTAAACGACTTTGTTCTTTAATCTCATCGAGACCTAAGTCATTCACCTCAACTCCCGTCAAAGAGAGAATTTTGTCTTTTCTGTACGACATCATCTATTTGAATCAGTTATTTTGATTGGCTACGGATTTGGAGTAGCTCTTCTTTGATTTTCTCGGCTTTTTCCTCAGAAATGTCATAATTCTTCATGATCAGAATGGCCCCTATGACACCCGCAATGGGCAATAATGTATAGAATAGCCGCATTCCTGTCACTGCTGATTCAGTTACATTTTCTGCATCGAATCCAACGAAGGATAAGATGGCACCTCCAAGCAAGGCTGCAATCCCGAAGCCCAACTTTACCATCCACCAATACACCGCACCGAGCACACCTTCTCGTCGCTGTCCCGTTTGAAGTTCATCCAAATCACAAACATCCGCTGTCATACTCATCATAATCGTGAACAAGCTTCCAATTCCAAACGAATGGAAAGGCAACGCAAAAAGGAATAAATAAGGCTTTCCAGGAATGAATAAGAACCAGAACAAAATGTAACCGACAATGGAAATCAATTGAGAAACGATGAATGCTTTTTTCTTACCCAGAACTTTTGACATCCATGTAACAATGGGGATTACCAGAAATGTTGTGACCAGGGCACCCACAGAACCGTGCAGTGCCGGCCAATTGCCTGCACTAGCGGGGTCGCTGTTAAACATGTAATGAACGATGATAAGGAAGGTGTACGCCGCTATGACATTGAAAGAATTGAAAATCAAAAATGTCGCTCCTGCGATCTGTCGGAATTGTTTGATTTTAAAAGCTTCAAAAGCTGAGGTGAAGATTCCTTTTAGACTTCGCAAGATGTGGTGAGCACTGATTGGCATAAAATCCGCTCGATCAAGGGTTGACTTGCTCTTCAAAAAAATCGCAGGTATCAACGCAAAAATGGTACAAGGGATCGCCACCCATACCGACAACTGTCGAACTCCCTGGTCCGTAGCCGAAAACCAGGCAGGATCGTAAAGGATTACCCAGAACCAAGGGGCAATGACCCAGGCCCATTGACCAATGAACTGGGCGATGGCCATGATTTGCGTTCGTTCATGAAAATCATCACTGATTT